>JBOHDO010000051.1:0-41972 GCA_050699415.1 Marmoricola sp. | reverse complement strand
ACGACCCCGCGATGCCGGGCGTCGGCCGCCTGCCACCGCCCGGCTGCCGTCCGGACGGTCGCGAGATGACACCGGGCACGCCCCGACCGCGCAGCGAGGCGCCGGCCGTCTCGGGCACCGTGATCAGGCCGATCATGCCCACCACGCAGGCCGCCATCACGTAGAAGGCGGGCATCAGGTTGTTGCCGGTCGATTTCACCAGGGCGTCGTCGACGTACGACGCGGTCCCGCCGAACGCCGCGGTGGCGACGTTGTAGGAGATCGCCATGCCCGCGTACCGCACATGGGTGGGAAACATCGCCGGGAACGTCGCCGAGATCGTGCCGAGCTGGAAGATGAAGACCAGCCCCATGACGGTGAACCCGATGATCGCCAGGACATAGCTCTGCTCCAGCAGCCAGAACATCGGTATGGCCACGATGAACAGCCCGACCAGCGAGAACCACCAACACGGCTTCCGGCCGACGCGGTCGGAGATCGTCCCCACCACGGGCAGCAGCACCATCATGATGACCTGCCCGATGATGATCAGGGTGTCGGAGGCCTTGCTCGTCATGCCGATGCTGGTCTTCAGGTACGTCGGCATGTAGGTGAGCAGCGTGTAGTCGGCGACGTTGAGGGCGACCACGAGACAGAACAGCCGCAGCAGCGGCGCCCGGTACTGGCGCACCAGGTCCTTCAGCGCCGTACTCGCCTGCTGCTCGGTGCCGCCCTGCTCCTCCAGCTCCCGGAACACCGGGGTGTCCTCCATCCGCAGCCGGAGGTACAGCCCGACCGCGCCCAGGGGCAGGCCGATGAGGAACGGCACCCGCCAGCCCCAGGAGTTCATCGCGGCGTCGCCGATGATGCTGTTGACCACCAGGGTGACCACCAGCGCGAAGGTGAAGCCGGCCAGCGTGCCGAACTCCAGGAAGCTGCCCCAGAAGCCCCGCTTCTTGTCGGGGGCGTACTCGGCCATGAACGTGGCGGCGCCGCCGTACTCGCCGCCGGTGGAGAAGCCCTGCACCACCCGGAGCAGGATCAGGAGGATCGGTGCCCAGATCCCGATGCTGTCCTCGCTCGGCACCAGCCCGACCAGGAATGTCGCGGTGGACATCAGCAAGATGGTGGTGGCCATCACGGTGTTGCGGCCCAGCCGGTCACCCAGCGGGCCCCACACCAGCCCGCCGAGGGGTCGCAGCACGAACGAGACCGCGAAGACCAGCAGCGAGGCCGCGGTGGAGTAGGTGCCCGGGAAGAAGTTGTTCCCGATCTCCACCGCGACGTAGGAGTAGACGCCGTAGTCGTACCACTCGGTCGCGTTCCCGATGGCAGCAGCGGCGACCGCGCGGCGGAGCATGCTCTGCGAGACCGGCTCCGGCGTGCCTGCTGCCTCTCCCGAGACTGAAGTCATGTGGTTCCTCCGAACGGTCCCGTTGCCGGGCGTTGCGTCGTGGCCTCCAAGAACCTAACCGGACGCGCCACGGATGCGGAACCCCCGGGAGTCCGCGAGTCGGCCTGCCCGTACGCCGACGGGTCAGGAGCGCGGGCGGAGCCGGGCGTTGGGCAGGGCGGGCGCGGGGAGCGGCGGCTCCGGGTCCCCGGCGTAAAGGCCGAACCGCCCCGACCCGGCGTCGGAGGGCTCCGCGCCGATCTCGGCCTGCCAGGCGGCCCGGAGCTCCACGATCTCCTCGTGGGAGCGAGCCACGAAGTTCCACCACATCACGATCTGCTCGCCGAAGGGCGGACCGCCCAGCACCAGCAGCCGTGCCGGCTCCGGCCCGGCCTCCAGCCGGGTGCTGCCGCTGCCCGGCGGCAGGTAGGCCAGCTGGCCGGGCCCGACCGCCGACCCGTCGGCCTCGACATGTCCCAGGTCGACCAGGACGCCGTGCTCGAACTCCCGGTCGAGGTCGACGTCGAGACTCGAGCCGGCATCGAGGCCGACCTCGGCGCCGAGCAGCGGCGTATGGGTGTCCACGGGCGAGGTCGAGCCGAGCAGGTGGCCCAGGAATACCCGGGCCCGCCAGCCCGGGCCCGTCACCGTCGGCGGCGCGTAGTGGTCGAACCGCCGGTCGGTGAACCGGGCCGCGTCCGGGAGCGCGACCCACAGCTGGGCACCGTGCAGCACGTCGGTGTCCGGGGTGGAGTACTCCGAGTGGCTGATCCCGCTGCCCGCGGTCATCAGGTTCAGCTCGCCGGGACGGACCAGCGCCCGGTTGCCGGCGCTGTCGCGATGCTCCACGGTGCCCGCGAACAGCCAGCTGACGGTCTGCAGCCCGGTGTGGGGGTGCGGCGGCACCGACATGCCTCCCGACGAGGACACCGACTCCGGCCCGTAGTGGTCGGCGAAGCACCAGGCCCCGACCAGCGATCGCCGGCGCTGCGGCAGCGTACGGCGTACCCGCATCGCCCGGGGCCCGCCCAACGGCACCTCACGGGGATCGAGCAGCTCCACGTCGCGGCCGGTGGCCTCCCCGCACACCATCTCCCGGGGCCGTGTCTCGATGTTGCTCATCGCGCCTCCCGCCGAACCGTCGGACCCTCGCAGCCATCACAGCACGCGCCGGGTCGACCCGCACCCGGACCCAGCGCCGAGCGACGGGTTCGGTGACCGGACACCTCCGGCGCCCGGACGTGGCAGGCTGGGATCCATGACCGACAGCGACCTCCTGGGCACCATCCGGGGCCTGGTCGACGAGGAGCACCAGCTGCGCTCCTCCGGGGAGCGCGACCCGGAGCGGCTTCGCCACCTCGAGGAGCAGCTCGACCAGTGCTGGGACCTGCTGCGCCAGCGTCGCGCCCGGCGTGAGTACGGCGAGTCACCCGAGGGCGCCCACGTGCGCTCCACCGGCACGGTCGAGGGCTACACCGGCTGACCCGGGAGGCGGGCCCACCCGGGTCGTTTCGCCCGCCGCGAACAGGGCCGGTCCGCCGGAATCGCCGCGCCCCCAGGATGCTTGAGTCGGTATGACTCAACGTCTTCCGCTGATGTTCCTGCCCGACCAGGTCGTGCTGCCGGGCATGGTCGTGCCGATCCCGCTGGACGAGGCCGCGCAGGCAGCCGTGGACGCCGCCCGCCTCGAGGCCGGCAACGAGGACAGGGCCCGGGTCCTGGTCGCACCCCGGCTCGACGACCGCTACGCCTCGGCCGGCGTGGTCGCGACCGTCGAGCAGGTCGGCCGCTTCTCCGGTGGTGGCCCGGCGGCGGTGCTCAAGGCCGGCCAGCGCGCCCGCATCGGCAGCGGGGTCGGCGGCCCCGGCGCGGCCCTGTGGGTCGAGGTCGACCGGGTCGACACCCCCGAACCCACCGAGCAGACCCGCGAGCTGGCCACGGAGTACCGCCAGCTGGTGCTGGCGATGCTGCAGCGCCGCGAGGCCTGGCAGGTCATCGACACCGTCAGCCGCGTCGACGACCCGGCCGAGCTGGCCGACCTGGCCGGCTGGGCGCCGTACCTCTCCCTCGAGCAACGCCGCCGGCTGCTGGAGACCGAGTCGGTCGACGAGCGGCTGGAGTTGCTCATCGGCTGGACCCGGGACCACCTCGCCGAGGCCGAGGTCAACGACAGGATCGGCGAAGAGGTCCGCGAGTCGATGGAGAAGTCCCAGCGCGAGTTCCTGCTGCGCCAGCAGCTCGCCGCGATCCGCAAGGAGCTCGGCGAGGGGGAGCCCGGCGACGGTGACGACTACCGCACTCGCGTCGAGGCGGCCGAGGTCCCCGACGCGGTGCGCGAGGCGATGCTGCGCGAGGTCGACAAGCTGGAGCGCTCCAGCGAGCAGAACCCCGAGGCCGGCTGGATCCGCACCTGGCTCGACACCGTGCTCGACCTGCCCTGGGGCGTGCGGACCGAGGACAACCACGACGTGGCGGCTGCCCGTGCGGTGCTCGACGCCGACCATCACGGCCTGGACGAGGTCAAGGACCGCATCACCGAGTACCTCGCCGTCCGGGCCCGGCGTGCCGAGCGCGGCCTGGAGGTCGTCTCCGGCCGCGGCTCCGGCGCGGTCATCGTGCTGGTCGGCCCGCCCGGGGTGGGCAAGACCTCGCTCGGTGAGTCCGTGGCGCGCACGCTCGGACGGAAGTTCGTGCGGGTCGCGCTGGGCGGCGTCCGCGACGAGGCCGAGATCCGCGGCCACCGCAGGACCTACGTCGGTGCGCTGCCCGGCCGCATCGTGCGGGCGGTCCGGGAGGCCGGCTCGATGAACCCGGTGGTGCTGCTCGACGAGGTCGACAAGGTCGGCGCGGACTATCGCGGAGACCCGGCCGCGGCCCTGCTCGAGGTGCTGGACCCGGCGCAGAACCACACCTTCCGGGACCACTACCTCGAGTTCGACCTCGACCTGTCCGACGTGCTGTTCATCGCCACCGCGAACGTGGCCGAGCAGATCCCGCCGGCGCTGCTGGACCGGATGGAGCTGATCACGCTCGACGGCTACACCGAGGACGACAAGGTGGCGATCGCGCGCGACTTCCTGGTGCCCCGGGAGCTGGAACGAGCCGCCCTGACCTCCGACGAGGTCGGCATCGACGACGCCGCGCTGCGGGAGATCGCGGCCGACTACACCCGCGAGGCCGGCGTACGGCAGGTGGAGCGGCTGCTGGCCAGGGCGTTCCGCAAGGTCGCGGCGCGGCTGGCCGCCAGCCCGGGGGACGCACCGGTCCGGATCGGCGTGGACGACCTGGTGGAGCTCCTCGGACGGCCGCGGTTCACCCCCGACGTGCACGAGCGCACCTCGGTGCCCGGCGTGGCCACCGGCCTCGCGGTCACCGGGATGGGCGGCGACGTGCTCTACGTCGAGGCCTCGGTCGCCGACGGCGAGCCGGGCCTGACGGTCACCGGCCAGCTCGGCGAGGTGATGAAGGAGTCCGCCCAGATCGCGCTGTCGTGGGTCCGGGCCCATGCCGACGAGCTCGGCATCCCGGCCGAGGCGTTCCAGCGCTCGCTGCACGTGCACTTCCCCGCCGGTGCGGTCCCCAAGGACGGGCCGTCGGCGGGCGTGACGATGGTGACCGCGCTGGTCTCGCTGCTGACCGGCCGGCCGGTGCGCTCCGACGTCGGCATGACCGGCGAGGTGACGCTGAGCGGCCGGGTGCTGCCGATCGGCGGGGTCAAGCAGAAGCTGCTCGCCGCGCAGCGGGCGGACCTGGCCGAGGTGTTCCTGCCGGCCCGCAACGAGCCGGACCTGGACGACGTACCCAGCGACGTGCTGGAGTCGCTCACGGTCCGTCCGGTGGGCAGGATCCGGGAGATCCTCGACGCCGCGCTCGAGCCGGGTGCGGCGGTCACCGGGACCGACCGGGCCGCCTGAGACCGGATCCGCCTGGTCAGCGCGTACGGCGCACCAGGAAGTCGGCAACCGCTCGCGCGACCCGGGGAGCCGCGAGCAGGGCGGTGCCGTGCCTGCTGCCCCCGACCAGCAGCAGGTGCTTGTGCTTCGACGGCGCGATCCGCTGGTAGCGCCTGGCCGCGTCGGCGACCAGCAACGGGTCGTGCCGGGCCGCCACGAACATGGCGGGCGCTCGCAGGTGCCGCACTGCGTCGGCGACCACGATCCCGCTGAACGCGTCCTCGCCCGACAGGCTCACCACGGCATCGACCTCGTCCGGATGACGGGCGCCCGCGACCAGGCTGGCCATCGCCCCGACGGACCCGCCCAGCAGCGCAACGGTCCCGGCCCGGCGGTGCACCCGGGTGAGCATGCGCTGCAGGCTGTCGAGGTAGTCGGTGGTGTAGTCGTAGAGCACCACTTCCACGCCTCGCGCGGCCAGCCTGCGGGCGAACGGCACCCAGGCACACAGGTCCTGGTTGCTCTGGTTGCTCGTGATCACCACCCGGTCGGAGTGGCCGATCACCTCGCCCACCAGCCGCAGTGGCCCCGTGCCGACCACGATCCGGCGCGCCCCCGCTCTCCGGTAGCAGCCCGGCTCGGTCAGCGGCGCCGCGGTCGAGGCGTGGGCCCGCGGGCTGGCGCCCGAGGACTGGTCCCCGGCCCGGTGGGTTCCGCAGCCCTGGAGCAGCGCCACGCCCAGCAGCAGGCACAGCAGCAGGCCCAGAGCGGCCGACAATGTCGATCTCGACATAGTCGCCTAGTGTAGCCACGTGATCTCCACGCTGGGGTACGCCGTTCTCGGCCTGCTCGCCCGCGAGCCGCTCACCGGCTACCGGATCACCCAGCGGCTGCGCACGCCGATCGGCTACTTCTGGACGGCCTCGCACAGCCAGGTCTACCCGGAGCTGGCCAGGCTGGCGGCCGACGGACTGGTCGTCAGCGACGAGGTGGCCGGCCCGGGCCCACGACAGAACAAGCGGCACCACCTCACCGACGCCGGCCGCGACGCCCTGGCCGCGTGGGTGGTGACCACCCCGCGCGAGGACAACCGCGACGAGCTGTTGCTGCGGGTGTACTCGATGTGGCTGGCCGACCCCGCGCGCGCCGGCGAGATGATGACCGAGCAGCTGGGCCAGCACCGTGCCCGGTTGCGGGAGTACCGCCGGATCGAGAAGGCGCTGCTGGCCGAGCATGGCGGCGACCCACCACGGCCGGACCAGCCCGCGTTCGGTGACTACGCCACGCTGCGTCGCGGCCTCTCCTTCGAGCGGTACGCCGTCGACTGGTGCCGCTGGGTGCTGCAGCAGCTGGACACGACACCGGACACCTCGTCCTGACCGGTCGCGCGGACGCGCAGACCCTGCCGGTGGTGCGCGCGGATCAGCCGATCAGCAGCCCCTCGAGCAGCCGGCCGAGGACGTCTCGGACGTCGGCGAGCGCCTGCTCGCGATCTTCCGCGGTGGCCACGACCATCGCGGCCTCGTCCATCGCGCCGATGAGCACGTGCGCCAGCGCACGGGTGGGCTGGCGAGCGAGCTGGCCGGCATCCATGGCGGCGGCGAGCAGCTGCTCGGTGGCACCGAGGGCGTAGCGCTGCGCGACGTCGCGGTAGGCGTCCCAGCCCAGCACGCTCGGGGCGTCGAGCAGCACCAGCTGCCGGATCTCGGGCTCGACCGCGATCTCGAGCCACTTCTCCACCGCGGCCCGGAGTCCGTCGGCCGGGGAGGCGGCCCCGACGGCGAGCACGTACTCGTTCAACCGCTGCATCATGTCCTGCTCGACGAGCTCGATCACCGCGTGGAACAGCGCGGCCTTGTCGGCGAACTGGTGGTACATCGCGCCGCGGGTCACGCCCGCCTCCCGGGCGATCTCCGGGGTGCCGACCGCGGCGTACCCGCGCGCAGCCCACAGCGCCCGTGCCGCCGTGGTCAGCGCGTCGCGGGTGGCCGAGGACCGTTCCGCCTGGGTTCGCCTCTTGACTTCCATACAGCCTGTCCGTATGTTACGTGCAACCTGTTCTTAACTGTAGGAGGTCGTTGGCCATGCCGACAGCGCGACTCGCCATCGGAGACATCGAGTACGACGAGCTCGGACCGCGGGATGGCCGTCCGGTCGTCTTCGTGCACGGCTACCTGATGGGCGGCAGCCTCTTCGCCCCGCTGGCCGAGCGCCTGGCCGCGGCCGGGCTGCGCTGCATCTCCCCGACCTGGCCGCTCGGCGCCCACCGCTCCCCGATGCGACCCGACGCCGACCTGAGCGTCCCCGGGGTGGCGGCCGCCGTCGCGGAGCTGCTGGACGAGCTCGACCTCCACGACGTCGTCCTGGTCGGCAACGACACCGGCGGGCTGATCTGCCAGGTGGTCGCGGGCCTGCACGCGCAGCGCCTCGGAGTGCTCGTCCTCACCAGCTGCGACGCCTTCGACCGGTTCCCGCCCCAGGTGCTCAAGCCGTTCATCCTGCTGTCGCGGCACCGTGCCGCCTTCCGGCTCGCGATGCAGCCGATGCGCACCAGGCTGGGGCGCCGGGTCGGGTTCGGCGCCATGTCCCACCACGACATCGACGACTACGTCGCCGCGTGGGTCCGGCCGGTCCTGTCCGACCCGCGCGTCGCCGACGACCTGCGCCGGTTCACCGCGACCCTGGAGCGTCGCAACGCCACCGACGCCGCGGCCGGGCTGGCGGGCTTCGACAAGCCGGCGCTGGTGGCCTGGTCGGCCGATGACAAGCTGTTCCCGGTCGACGACGGCCGCGAGCTCGCCGCCGTACTCCCCCAGGGGCGGTTCGAGCTGGTCGAGGGGGCGCGCACCTTCTCGATGCTCGACCGGACCGAGGCGCTGGCGGCCCTCGTCCTCGACGTCGCCGAGGCCCGGACCCCGGCACCGGACTGAGCCGCAGACTCGCGATGACCTGGCGAAGCCGGGTCCGCTAGCGTCTGCGCATGGACGCGAGCCGCACCGCACTGGTCACCGGGGCCTCCTCCGGCATCGGCCGGGCGACGGCCGAGGCGCTGGTCGCCCGCGGGCACGCCGTGATCGGCACCAGCCGCCACCCCGACTCGGTGCCGCCGCTGCCGGGGGTCGAGTACCGCGCCCTGGACCTCGCCGAGCCCGATGCGGTCGAGGGCTTCGCCGCCGACCTGCCCAGGGTCGACGTGCTGGTCAACAACGCCGGCGAGAGCCAGTCCGGGCCGGTCGAGGACCTGCCGATGGACGCGGTGGAGCGGCTGTTCCGGCTGCAGGTGTTCGGCCCGGTGCGGCTGATGCAGCTGCTGCTGCCCGGCATGCGGGAGCACGGGTACGGGCGCATCGTGGTGGTCGGCTCGATGCTGGCGTCGTTCCCGCTGGCCTACCGGTCGTCGTACGTCGCGGCCAAGGCGGCGATCCGCGGGTTCGCCGACGCGATAAGGCTGGAGGCCTCGCCGTTCGGGGTCTGGGTGACCACAGTCGAGCCCGGCTCGATCAGCACCGGCATCAGCGACCGCCGGTCCAAGTACATCGACGACGCGTCGCCGTACCGTGCCGACTTCCAGCGGATGCTCACCGCCCTGGACCGCAACGAGCGCGCCGGCATCCCTGCCGACCGCGTGGCCGCCACGATCGTCGAGGCGATCGAGGCGGAGCGGCCCCGGCCGCTGTACGCCGCGGGCAGCAACGCACACCTGGTGTTCGCCCTGAAGCGGCTCGCGCCGGGCACCGTGGTGGAGCGGATCGTCGCCCGCAAGCACGGCCTGCGTCGCTGACCGACCCCGGGCACGCGCGAGGACACGTCGGGCGTGCGCGAACGGCCGCCTCGTGGTCGACCATCCTCAGCCCTCGGCACGGGCGACGTGGTCGGCGTACGCGGCGGCGAAGCGCTCGATCGTCGCCAGGCACGCATCCCGGGGCTGGAAGCCGCCGGTCAGCGTGTGCAGCCAGGTGGCCAGCCCGTACGCCGGACTGCGCCGGTACAGCGCCCAGGCCTCCGCGACGTCGGGGGCCTGCGGCCCCAGCTCCGCGAGGTAGTCGCGCAGCAGGTCCCGCTCAACCATGCGGCGATCGGCGACCGCGAGGCTCGCGACCAGGAAGTAGCCGACGTCGTGCACCCAGCTGCCCGAGCGCACCAGCTGCCAGTCGTAGAAGCCGGTGCGGTCGCCCGGCAGGGCGTAGGTGTTGCCCGGGTGCGGGTCGCCGTGCAGCAGGGTGGGCGGGCCCGAGGCTGCGATGCCGGCCCACCCGCGGAAGCCCCGCTCCAGCGTCGCTGCGTCTGCCCCGACGAGCCCTCCGCGACCGGTCGACCGCAGCAGGCGCAGGGCCCGGGCGAGGCTGGCCCGCGACACCGGCGCCCAGGCCGGGCCCAGCCGCCACGGTCGCACGAAGCCCAGGGCCGGCACCGGCGGCCGCTGCCAGTAGGCCGCGTGCAGCCGGGCCAGCCCGCGCAGCCCGTCGCGCACCTGCTCCACGTCCAGGGGACGGACCGGGTCGTTGGGCCGGCCCTCGTGCAGGGTCACGTCCTCCATCACCACCACGCTGGCGAGCCGGTGCCGGGCCACACCGGCGGCGTACCACGCGGGGTGCTCCAGCGGCAGCGGCACGTCTGCCGCGGCGAGCCGGGCCTCGGCGTCCCACGCGCCCAGCGCCAGCAGCGCCAGCCGGCTGGTCGTCCGACCCTCCCGCTTGACGAAGACCCGCTCCGGCCCGCGGCCCGTGCGGTAGCCCAGCCGCACCACCGCCCGGTCGTTGGTCCCCCGCGTCGGGTCGCCCGCCTCCACCCGGCCGACGACCGCCCCGGTGAAGTCCGATGCCAGCACAGCCGTCATCCACTCCGGCGTCAGGGCGGGCCAGCTCCGGGGCACGCCGACCCACCGCTCGCGACCGGGGAGACCACGCGTCACGAGTCCTCCGCGGGGGGCCCCGACGGGCAGGGTGAGGTGGCAGGGGACCGTGCTCCCGCGCGGTCTACCGCTCGCACCATCTCGGTCACGGTGCGATCATCCTGTAGTCATGGACCGTTCGCCGCGTTCGGGGCCGGGAGTGTCGAGATGACCGACGTCGTGCTGTTCCACCACGTGCTGGGCCTCACCGACGGCGTGCGCGCCTTCGCCGAGCAGCTGGGGGCCGGCGGGCACACCGTGCACACGCCGGACCTGTACGACGGCGTGGTCCTGCCCACCATCGAGGAGGGCCTGGCCCACAGCCACGAGCTCGGCGACGCCGTCGACGAACGCGCCGACCGGGCCGTGGCGGGCCTGCCCGAGGGGCTGGTCTACGCCGGCATCTCCTCCGGGGAGGCCACCGCCCAGCGGCTGGCCCAGACCCGGCCCGGCGCCCGTGGTGCCCTGCTCTACGAGTCCTGCATCCCGCTCACCGGCGAGTGGGCCTTCGGGCCCTGGCCTTCCGGGGTGCCGGTGCAGGTCCACGGCATGGACGCCGACCCGTTCTTCGCCAAGGAGGGCGACCTCGACGCAGCCCGCGAGCTGGTCGACACGGTCGGACCCGAGCTGGCCGCGTTGTTCGTCTACCCCGGAGACCGGCACCTGTTCAGCGACAGCTCGCTGCCGTCGTACGACGCCGACGCGACCGCGCTGGTGGTACAGCGCTCGCGGCAGCTGCTCGACCGGGTCGGCTGACACCCACTGGCGTGCCCGTTTCCGAGCCGGCTCGACGCCCAATGAAATGCGGCAGCTCCTCTGGGCGTTGACATCCCTGCAGGCCGAGCACACAACGAAGGAGCAGCCCGATGAAGGTGCTGTGGGTCCTGGCCCATCCCGATCCGAGGTCGCTGAGCGGAACCATCCGGGACGCGGGGGTCCGGCTGCTGCGGGCGCACGGGCACGAGGTGGTCGAGTCCGACCTCTACGCGATGGGGTGGAACCCGGTGGTCGACCATGCCGACTTCGGCCACGACCCGGGCGACCGGCTGGACATCCTCGCCGAGTCCGAACGGGCGCTGCGGAGCGACACCATGAGCGCGGACATCCGCGCCGAGCAGGACAAGCTCTGCTGGGCGGACACGCTGGTGCTGCAGTTCCCGCTGTGGTGGTTCGGACCACCCGCGATCCTCAAGGGCTGGTTCGACCGGCTGTTCGTGCAGGGCTATGCCCAGGGTGTGCTCGACCCCGCTACCGGCCGCGCCCGGCGCTACGGCGACGGCGGGCTGGCCGGGCGCCGGGCGCTGGTGATCACCACGGTGGGCGCCAACGCCGCGACCACCGGGCCGCGTGGCATCCACGGCGACATCACCGAGGTGCTCTTCCCCGTGCTGCACGGCACGCTCTGGTACACCGGCATGGCCGTCGTACCCCCGCTGGTGGTCAACAGCGCCGGCACCATCGCCGACAGCGACTACCAGTACATCCACGACCAGCTCGAGGAACGCCTGCTGTCCCTCCCCCGCACCGAGCCCATCGCGTACCGCGAGCAGAACGGCGGGGACTACGACGACCACCTGCTGCTGCGGCCCGAGTGCGCCCCGGGGCAGGCCGGCATCGGCATCCACCGCACCCGCGACGAGACGACGGTGCTCCAGTGCGGTTGACGGTCTTCGGCGCGACCGGCGGCACCGGAAGGGCCCTGGTCGATGACGCCGTGGGTTCGGGGCATGACGTCACGGCCGTGGTCCGGGACCCCTCACGCTTCGGCGACCGCTCCGGGCCGGTGCGGGTCGTCCGCGGCGACGTGCTCGACGCCGCCTCCCTCGACGGCGCCCTCGACCGCGCGGACGCGGTGTGCTCGGCACTGGGCACGCGTCAGCGCGGCCCCACCACGGTCTACTCGGACGGGGTCGGCAACATCCTCGCCGCCATGGCGACGGCCGAGGTACGGCGGTTCGTCGGACTCAGCGCCGTACCCGTCGGGCCGCGGGACCGGCTTCCCCCGGTGGAACGACGGGTCGTCATGCCGCTGCTGGACCGCCTGTTCGGCGAGGGATACGCCGACATGGCCCGCATGGAGGCGCTGCTGCGCTCGAGCGACCGCGACTGGACCGTCCTGCGACCTCCCCGGCTGACCAACCGTCCGGGGACCGGGCGCTACCGGACCGCGATCGACCGGCCGCTGGCCCGCGCGCGCAGCATCGCTCGCGCCGACCTGGCCGCCGCCATGCTCGACGTGCTGGACAACCCGGCCACCGTGCGCACCGCCGTGACCGTCGCGCACTGAGCCTGCCTGTAGCAATCTGCTACACTCATTGCAGACTGCTACCCGGGAGAGATCATGGCCGAGACCCGCGACAAGGTGACCCGGTTCGCCGCGGAGCTGGTCGATGCCGCCGCGGCGGAGGGCGCACGCCAGTCACGCTCGGCCCGCCAGCAGCTGGACCACTGGGTCCGGGTCGGACGCGCGGTCTCGGGCTCCACCAGCGCCGCACGCCACCGGGTCGAGGCGGCGCTCGCCGGACAGCTGCCGCTGACCTCGCTCACCGACGAGGAGGGCGTGACGTTCAACGCCGAGATCGGCGCGGCGATCGAGGAGAACCTCGCCGGCACGCACTACGGCCGCACCCTGGCCACCGAGGGCATCACCACGGTCGCCCTGGACGAGGACGGCCGCCTGGTCGAGTACGACCCGGACGGGACGACCAGGCCGCTGCCGGCCGCCTGAGGCACGGGCCGGGACCCGCACCACCGGATGCGACGCCTGGACCTCGTGGTCGGCCCGAACGGCGCCGGCAAGACGACCTTCGTCCGCCTCACCCTCGCCCCGGTGCTCCCGCACGGCACGGCCTTCGTCAATGCCGGCGCGATCGCTGCGCGTCGCTGGCCGGCCGACCCGCAACGGCACGCCTACGACGCGGCACGGGTGGCGGCCACCACCAGGAGCGCGCTGATCGAGGCCGGTCAGTCGTTCATCGCCGAGACCGTGTTCTCCCATCCCTCCAAGCTCGAGCTGGTCGACCGGGCCCACGCCGCGGCGTACACCGTGTTCCTGCACGTGCTGCTGGTACCCGAGGAGCTGGGCGTCGCCCGCGTCGACGCCCGGGTCGCCGCCGGTGGGCATCCGGTGCCGGAGGGCAAGATCCGGGGCCGCTACCGGCGGCTGTGGCCCCTCGTGGCCGACGCCGCCGCGGTGGCGGACTTCGCGACCTGCTACGACCACTCCGCCGCCACCGGACCGCGGATCGTGGCCCAGCTGGCGGGAGGTGCGCCGGTCGGCGCCGTCACCTGGCCGCGCTGGACCCCGGCACCACTGGCGACCCGCTGGCCGCACTGACCCACACCCGGGGACCGGCCCACCCGCTGGCCCTTCTAGCCCGGCAGGCCTCTCCGCAGGCTGCTCGCCGGTCTCGGGAGCGCCGCGCTGTTGTTGGCGATGATCGCCAACACCGGCCAGGGCCGAGAGGGCCCACTCAGCCACTCGGTGGGCGACCGATCCTTCGGGCTCGGCCGCCCATCGGTCCCGCAGGTCCTCTCCAGCTCAGCCGGCCGAGGCCAGCCGGGTGAGCAGGTCGCGCCACTCGTCGTCGCCCATGCCGGCGGCGACCAGCCTGGCCGGGTCCTCGGCATCGCGGACGAAGACGTGGCAGCGATCGCCGTCCTGGGCCAGCACCACGTCGTGGGTCTCGCGGTTGCCGCCGTCGTCCCAGTGGCTCACGCTGACCAGGGCGGTGTGCGGGCTCGCGGACAGCACCGCATCGGGATCGGCGTCCTCCCCGCCGCGGTCCCCGGAGGGCAGCCGCTCCCACAACCGCTCGAAGGTCTCCTCGCTCGAGCGCAGCGAGTAGAAATGGATCCCGAGCGCGTCGATCAGGATCTCCAGCGCGACACCCTCGGGCTGCGGCATCAGCACGAACCGCCATGGATGATCGGGCTTCGAGCCGGTGACGCGGGCATCGAGCATCGTGCGCGAGCGGTGCTGGAAGGCAGTCGCGATGCCCAGGTCGCCCCGGACCTGCACCTGGTCCGACCCTGCCTCGGTGGTGATCAGGTTGCGCGCGGCCAGCGAACGCACCGCCTCGGCGACGAGGGCGTCCGCGGGCTTCTCCTCGAGGAGGTGCCCGATCCCTCCGACCGCGTCGATCTCCGCGATGGTGTAGCCACCCAACGGCACCGGGCCGGTCCCGACCAGGTTCACCACGGCCTCGAGGGTCTCCTGGGGGATGCCGGCCTCGTCGGTCTGCGCACTGCTCATATGTTCTCCTGTTGCTCGGCGACCGGCACCCGGCGTACCGCACAGCGAACCTCGCGGTCGCCGCCACGGACCGTGGCCGGCGCGGTGTGTCCAGGTTCGGGCAGCGACCAGCCCGGACTGGTCGCCCGCACCTGGTCGACCAGGGCATGCGCCGCAGAGGACGGAGCCCCCTTTGCGTAGACCTCGGAAGAGCCGAACAGTCCGCGTCCGTTGCGCGCCCCGGGGTGGAAGACCAGTTCGGCCAGGGTGTTGCTCCGGTCCGGCGGCGGGAACCGCCTGGCCAGGTCCGGGGACGCCGAGGTGGTGTCGTCCTGGTCCTCGACCCGCTCCAGGGCCCCGGTCAGCTCCCGCTCGGCCGCCGCGGGCACCGGAACCGTCGCCGAGAGGGCCGGCGAGAGGTACACCGGCCGTCGCTCGGTCTGCTTGGACAGGCCCCAGGGACCCACGTTGCTCTTGGTGAAGCGGTATACGACGTAGTCGCACAGGTGCCTGAGGTCGTTCAGCGTGGGCAGGTGGAAGCCGTCCCCGATCGCTGCGGGGGTCTTCTCCAGCTGCACCCAGGTCCCGGCCGCCGTACGGCCGTGGAGCTTCTCGCGCACCAGCGGGCCCTTCAACCCGAGGTCCGGGTAGCGTTCCTTGTCGATGTTCTTGTGGTGGCTCGACAACCGCTCGTGCGTCTTGGGGAAGCGCCAGCGTGCGTACAGGTCCGGGTCGTCGACCAGCACGTGGCCACCCCACAGCACCTCGCGCAGCTGCACCACGTCGAGACCGTGCCGCTCCAGGTCGGCGATGATGGTTGCCTCGGGTCGGGTGAGCCGCCGCGCCGCGAGCTTCAGCCCGGTCCGGTAGACCCCGACCCGCGAGGTGATCTCGACCAGCAGCCGCACCCGCCGGCGTACCCGCTCGGCCTCGGCGCCACCGAGGACGGGCGCGCCGGCCGGCTCGCCGGTCGACTGCTCGCTCATGCCTCGCACCGTACGTCATCCAGCCACCGCGGGCTACGTGCCGGCGCGGTAGCCGATCCAGACGCCGTCCGCGCCGGAGGAGCCCTGCGCGACGTGCAGCAGCTGGTTCTGGTTGCCGCTTCGCGGCGGGGCGTACACCGCGCCCGCGGCCGCGCAGACCCGCGCCGCGTCGGCATCGGGGACGCGCGCGGGCGGGATGAGCCAGGACCCGTCGGCGGTCCGACAGCCGACCCGGTGTGGCTCGTCGCACGGCCGGGTCTCCCAGCGTCCGTCCCCGCGCTGGATCGTGCAGCCGGGGTCGGAGGTGGGCTGGCCCGGCGCCCAGCTCCAGACCAGCGAGGCCAGCCGTGGGTCGCTCGGGTCCCACTGGTCCAGCGAGATCATGTCGACCCCGCACTTGGTCATCTGCGCGGCCATGTCCGCGGTGATCGGCCACCCGCCGGCTCCGGTGAGCGTGGAGACCTGGCCCATCTCCTCGAAGTACCGCGTGAGCGTGGACCGGTAGTCGGTCGCGGTGAAGTCGGGGCCGCATCCGGGCCAGCCGTCGAAGCCGTGCTGGGGCTGTGCCTCCACGTGCGTGTGCGTCCAGTCGAAGACGTTCGCCCGCCAGGACGGGTCGGCGCCTGGCCCGCAGCTGTTCGCCACCACCAGCACCTGCCCCCCTTCCCGGCGGATCTGTGCCCGGGTCAGGTCCAGCGGCATGGCGGTGCAGCTCGTCGGGCCGGGGGTCCGGTAGACCAGCGAGCCGAGCCGGTCGGTGATCAGCCGCCCGGCAGTCTCGTAGCCCTGCTGGTTGTCGAGGTGGTCCTCGAGGTAGACGAAGATGACCTCGCTCGGGTGCGCGTGCAGCCAGGTCGCGATCTCGTCGAGCACCGGGCCGAGGGTCTTCTCCGTGCTGCACCCGAGATGGTTCGGGTAGGCGTGGCAGACCACCGGCGCATCGAGCTGCCCCCTCTCGAGTCCCGCGGTTCCCGAGCCCGACAGGCTCGGGAACCAGTGCACGTCGAGCTCCAGCTGCCGCACTCCGGTGTCCAGCTGGCGAGTGATGTCCAGGTGCTGGTTGGCGTCCAGCGGCGAGAGGGCCAGACCGACCTCGGCGATGCTGTTGAAGGAGTTGTGCGTGCCCACCCAGCGCGCCGACACCAGCGGCAGCTCGTCGCCGAGGTGGTACTGCGTCTCCAGCGCGGACCGGACCCACGCCTGCTGTGAGGACGCGGGGACCGAGGACCCCCCGGCGCCCGAGGCGGCCGCAGCGCTCGCCGCGGGTCCGGCGGGACCGACGGCCACGACCAGCGCCGAGATCGCGGCGCCCAGCAGCGTGGTCCCGACCCGCGTCCGCAGCGACCTCATGCCACCCACTCCTCACCATGTCGAACGAGCTGGCCTCCGGCTCGTTATGGCCGATGCGGCTCAGCCATGGGCCCGAGGTCGATGGGCTCGCCCACCGCGAACCCGACCAGTCGATCGTCGGGGTCGGCGGTCACGGACGCAGTACGAGGCGGACGCCCCGAGCCTCGCCGGACTCCAGCAGGCGGTGCGCTTCCGCGGCCGCGGACAGCGGCAGCACCCGGGTGGCGCGCGGGGCGAGCGCTCCGGTCGGGAGGAGCTGGTTCACCCGGACGGCCGCGCCCGCGAGCTCGGCCACGGAGGCGTTGCTGATCGCGAAGCCGAGCACCCGGCCGCCGCGGGTGTAGAGCGGTCCGACCGGGAGCTCCGAGCGGGCACCCATCCCCGACATCAGCACGATCCGGCCCCTTGGTGCGAGCACTTCGACGGCCAGCGCCAGGTCGTGGTGGCCCGAGGTGTCCAGGTGCACGTCCACCCCGGCGGGTACGGCGTTCCGCAGCCGTGCGGCGAGCTCCGGGTCCCGGTAGTCGAGGACCACGTGCGCTCCCAGCGACCGGCAGTGGTCCCGGTCCGCTGCAGCGGCACTCACCACCACTCGGGCACCGGCACGGGCCGCGAGCACGGTGGCTGCGCCGCCCACGTGCCCGGCGCCGCCGGCGACGAACACGGTCTCACCGGCGCGCAGGCCCGCGTGGGTGTGCAGCGCCAGGAAGGCCGTCGCAGCGGGTTGCAGCACGGCCACGGCAGGGACGGGGTCGACGCCGCCGGGCAGGCGGTAGAGCCGATCGTCGGGCACCGCGACGTACTCGGCGGCGGCGCCCTGCCGGCCCGCGTGTCCCATGCTGTTGCACCACACCCGCTCCCCGGGGGCGAGCCCCGTCGCGGGGTCGGCGACGGCAACCGTGCCCACCAGGTCGCGGCCCACCACGAACGGGAACGGGATCGGGGTGCGGTAGGCACCGGAGCGGACGAAGGTATCGACCGGGTTGACCGCGACCGCCTCGGTGCGGACCAGCACCTCGGTGGCCCCGGGGACCGGGACCGGCAGCTCGCCGTACCCGATCTCCTCGGCCGGCCCGAGCCGGTCGAGGTACGCCGCGTGCATCACTGCCTGCGTGGTGCTCATGGCGCCTCGAGCGGCTTGCCGAAGTGCAGCGCGATCGTCCCCATCCGCCGCCCGTGGTAGAAGCGGTGGGCAGCCTGGTTCGTCACTCCGGAGTCGAGCTCGATGCGCACGCAGCCCTCGACCCAGCCCCGCAGCTCCAGCTCATCGAACAGCGCTCCTCCGACCCCAGTGGACCGGGCCGCGGCCGCGGTCACGAGGTCGTCGACGAACCGGATCCGGCCCCGGCTGGTGGCCAGCACCCGGTACAGCGCCGCTCCCACGAGTTCGTCCCTGGCGTCGCGCGCGAGCAGCACCGTCAGCCCCTGCCTGGGGCCCTCGGCCAGCAGCTGGTCGAACCCGGCCGCCGTCAGGTCGGGGCGCAGCTCGCGCAGCAGCGAGTAGCCGGCCGTGCGCACCCGGGCGTCCCCCATCGGCAGCCGTGACACCTGCAACCCGGAGACCTGCGACGACACCTCGCCACCCTAGCCAGAGCCGGGTGCCGGAGCCCTGAGCGGCTCACGGCACCAGGATCGCGCGCCCCCGCACCTTCCCGGCGTCGAGGTCGTGCAGGGCGTCGAGCGCCCGGTCGAGCGGGTAGGCATGGGTGTGCAGCCGCACCCGACCGCTCTCGGCCAGCACCATCAGCTCGACCAGGTCGATGTAGGTGCCGACGATGTTGCCGATGATGTTGCGCTCGGTCGAGATCACGTCGAGGGTCGGGATCCGCAGCTGGCCGCCGTACCCGATGACGAAGTACGAGCCGGCCGGCCGCGTCATCGCAAAGCCGTCGTTCTCCGCACCCTGCTCGGCCACGAAGTCCAGCACCACCTCGGCACCGCCGCCGGTCAGGTCGGTGACCGCCTCGACCTGGGCGCCGTCGGCCACCACGGTCTCGTCGGCGCCCAGCGTCGCAGCCAGCCCGAGGGCCTCCGGGTTGGCGTCCACGACCACCACGCGGGCAGCGGTGAGTGCCTTCAGGCACTGGATGCCGATGTGGCCCAGGCCGCCGGCGCCGATGACGACGCACGTGGAGCCGGGCGGAAGCAGCGGGATCGCCTTGCGGACGGCGTGGTAGGCGGTGATGCCTGCGTCGGCGAGGGCGGCGACGTCCTCGGGCCTGGTCTGCGGGTCGAGCCTGACGCAGGCGCGGGCCGAGGTGAGCAGGTACTCCGCCATGCCGCCGTCGTTGTTGGACAGCCCGGGGAAGAACCCGTCCTCGCACTGCATGTCGTGGCCGGCACGGCACGCCAGGCACAGGCCGCAGCTGGGCTGTGGGTGCAGGATCACGGTGTCCCCGACCGCGAGGTTGGTGACCGCGGAGCCGATCTCGTGGACCCAGCCGGCGTTCTCGTGGCCGATCGTGTACGGCAGCGTCGGGGACATCGCCGCGTCCCACTGGCCCTCGATGATGTGAAGGTCGGTGCGGCAGACCCCGGCCCCTCCGATCCTGACCACTACGTCGAACGGCCCGGAGACTGTCGGCTCCGGCACCTCCTCGACCACCGGGTCCTGGTGGTACTCGTGCAGCCGTACCGCCTTCATGCGCCCTCCCTGATCGTGTACCGGTGTTGCAGCATGCCGCGGCACATCGCGGTGTTGGCCTCCACGCCGACCTGGGTGAGCCGGGCCCGTCGCAGGTGCAGGGGTACGGCGTCGGCGTCGAGCCGCTCCCCCGTCTCCACCTCGACCAGCAGTGGGGCGTGGTCGCCGGCCGGCAGCCCCAGCTCACCCCGACGTGCGCGCAGCCGGTCCAGCTCGGGGCCGGGCTCGACGTCTCCCAGGTCGAGCCCGACCAGCTGCTCCGGCCCACGGCCCGCCGCGACCAGCGGCCGGCAGACCAGGTCGGTCCCGGCAAGCACCGCCTTGCGCAGGAACTGCCGGCGCAGGTCGTCCAGCTCGGCGGTGGCGTACCCCTCGAAGGACTCCACGAAGCCCGCCCGTGCCGCGACACCGGCGTTGATGGCATCCGCGGCGAAGTGGTCCTCCAGCACCACCCGAACCTCGCGCACCCCCGCCACCGCAGCAACGGCCTCCTGGGCGTCCGCGACCATCAGGAACGCGAAGTTCGGCGCGCAGAAGTACGTCGGCAGCCGCAGCCGTACCTCCGCGTGGCCGTCCTCGACCCGGCACGCCGCGACGAACCCGAGCGTGGTCACCGGTTCGTGGAGCTCGGGGTCGCGGACCTGCCCGAGCGCGGCCAGGACGTCGGACCGGAGACTCGCCGCGCCGGCGGCGTCAGTCATCCTCGACCCCGACGGCTGCCTCCGGCCTGGCCGGCTCTTCCCTGATCCGGCACTCCTGGGGTACCTCGATGTCGTAGAGCCGGGCGGCGTTGAGCCCCAGGATCTTCTTCTTGCCGTCGACGCCGAGCCGCGGGTAGTCCGAGTACTGGTCGTCGTCGGGGTATTCCCAGTCGACGAACCCCTCGACCTGCCACCGGGGCTCCCAGATGGCGTAGTCGCTCCCGAAGGTCATCTTGTCCTCACCCACCCAGAACAGCAGCTCGCCCATCACCTTGGCGAAGAACCGCGGCCGCGCGTGCATCAGGCCACCGATGACGACCGACAGGCCGGCGTACACGTTGGGCTCCTGGGTCGCCATGAAGCAGAAGTCCTCGATCCGCGGCAGTCCCACGTGCTCGACGACGAAGTTGAGCTCGGGGAAGTCGGTGGCCGCGTGGTCGACGTCGGCGACGTCGAAGGCGTCCTTGTCCAGCGGCCAGATGGTGGGTCCCTTGTGGACGTGGATGTTCCTGATGCCCAGCTCCTGGGTGCGCTGCAGGTAGCGGTAGGCCTCGGGGTCGGTGAGCTTCCAGCCGCGCGAGTCGCCCTTCCACTCGGCGGTGTAGAGCTTCACGCCCTTCAGCTTCCAGCGCTCGGCGTCGGCGGCGAGCCGGTCCAGCCCGGCATCGCCGTCACGGGGGTCCCAGCGGCCGTTCACGATGAACCTGTCGGGGTACTTCTCCGCGAGCGCGCCGTTGCGCTCGGCGGTGTTGAAGCCCTCGGTGTACCAGTCCTTGAGGTAGGTCGACTGGAAGATCGCCCGGTCGACGTACCCGTCCTCGAAGAGGTCCTTGACCAGGTCCTCCTCGGAGTACTTCTGGAACTTCTCCAGCGGCCAGTGCGTCTCGGGAGGGCCCAGGCTCATGTAGGCGTGGAAGCACTCGATCCACCCCTTGGCGTAGGCCTCCTGGCCCTTCACCCAGTTGCCGGGACTGGCGTCCCAGTAGTGCGCGTGGCTGTCGACCACGTAGTAGCTCTGCCCGTCCTTCCGGTACATCCGCCCACCTCCCATGGACTCCCGTGCGGTCCTCAGTCGGGGACGCGCATCTCCCCGAGCTCCGACCAGTCGCTCCCGTCCACCTCGACGTTGACGATGCGCGGCGTGCGCGCGAGGTGGCGCGGCAGGGTCTGCTGTGCCTGCCGGAAGTGCTCCGAGCCGACGTGGGCGGCCCCGGCATCGCCGTCGCGGAAGGCCTCCACAAGCACGTACTCGTCGGGGTCGTCTACGCTTCGGGACCAGTCGAACCAGAGGCAGCCGTCCTCGGCGCGGGTCGCCTCGGTGAACGCGCGGGCGATGTCCGGCCATGCGTCGGCGTACTCGGGCGAGACCTGGAACCTGGCGGTGATGAAGATCAACGCGAGCCCTCCTCGGGCGGACGAGGGACTGACCTCATTCACCCTCGCCCTGGCTCGTGGCCCCGTCAATAGCGCATCCCGACCATGGCCGGCCCGAGCCGGTCGACGTACGCCGCGTGCATTGCTGCCGCGGGGCTGCTCACGGGCCGACCCGCCGGCGCATTACCCAGCGCCACTTGGCGATCCGCCGGTCGCACTCGAAGCCGAGATCCTCGAACAGGTTCTCCGGGCCGGTGTGGAAGTACGAGCCCCGCTGGGGTTCGCGGCCGTCGACCTGCTCGGGGTAGGCCTCGACGATCCCGCCGCCCGCGTCCCTGATGGCCGCCAGCGCGCCGGTCACCGCCGCCCTTGCGACTCCGGAGCGGCGGTGCCCCCTCCCGGTGAAGATGCAGCCGATCCGCCAGTCGGGCAGGTCGGTGAGCTCCCGCTGGTACGTCCGGGCGTTCTTGATGGTGGGAAGCTCCGCCGGGGCGCCGTACTGGCACCAGCCCACACATTCGTCGCCGTCGTACACGAGCACCTGGTGGACCGTCCCGCGACGCACGTGGGCGTGCTTGGCCTCGCGGTTGTGGGAGGGACTCTCCGAGTCGATCCCCTCGGGATGGAGGCCCATGCACCAGCAGCCGCCCCAGACACCGTTGTTGGCCTCGACCAGCGCCGCGAAGTCCGCCCAGGTCTCACCGGTGAGCGGCTGCGTGGTCAGGGAACCCGGGTCCGTGTCGGACATGGCGCCATCCTCCAACAACGGTTGCCGCGAGGCGAGTGGCCGCGTCCGAGACGGTGGGCCCGCAGATGCAGGGGCGCTGACTCGCGCGACGAACCGCGATCGGGAGCCGGTCGCACGCATCGGCGGACGGTAGCGTGCAGGCGTGGCGGATGAGGCTGACCCCGGACAGGGCGAACCGCAGCAGATCGCGCTGATGCGACGCATGGTCGAGATGTCGGGCGAGCGGACCAGGCTGGCCGCCCAGCGCAACGAGATGTCGGCCCAGCGGTCCTTCATGAACGCAGAACGGACCCTGTCGGTGTGGGTTCGTACGGCGCTGGCGGTGATGGTCGTCGGCATCGCCAGCGACCGGTTCGGGCTGTTCATGCTCCAGCAACCCGGGCCGGGCAGGACGTCGGACACGGCTTCGACGTGGATCGGGGTCGCTCTGGTTGCGCTCGGCGTGCTGGTCGCGGTGCTCCCCGCGGCCCGCTTCCGGCTCTACGTCGCGACCTACCGCCGCGCCCACACGCTTCCCCACCATCACGGACCGTTCATGGCGCCGGCGTTCGCCTCGCTCGTCGCGTTGTTCGGCGTCGCGCTGCTCGTCTTGTTGCTCGCCGGTTCGCACTAATGACCTGACCCGGGTCGAGCCCGGGCGTGAGCGTGACGCAGGGGTGCACAGGCGTCGGGGGCCGCGGTAGGTTGCCGGTGGGGAGGACGTCCAGCGTACGGAGTCCGGAGGCCAACCAAGGGATGAGCGGTCTGATCAGGTGGGGCAACGTGCGTGCAGCCGGCTCCCGGCTCACCACCCCGCTGCAACCCGACGACTACCTCTCCCTGCTCAACCCGTTGTGGAGCTCGCGCGAGCTGCGGGGGCGGGTGGAGAAGGTCGTCCCCGAGACCGATGATGCCGCCACGCTGGTGATCCGGCCGGGCTGGGGCTGGCACTACAACCACCGTCCCGGCCAGTACGTCGGCATCGGCGTCCAGGTCGACGGCAGGTTCCAGTGGCGGTCGTACTCGATCAGCTCGCCCCCGAAGCGGGACGGGCGGACCATCGCGATCACCGTACGGGCCATGCCGGAAGGGCTGCTCTCCAGCCACCTGGTGAGCGGACTCGAGCCGGGGACGATCGTCCGCCTGGCGCTGCCCGACGGCGACTTCGTGCTGCCGGACCCGCCACCGCAACGGATGCTGTTCCTGGTCGGGGGGAGCGGCGTGACACCGGTGATGGCGATGCTTCGTACGCTCGACCGGCGAGGCACGATGCCCGACGTCGTCATGCACTACTCCTCGCCCACCCGGGAGCGGATGATCTTCGGTGAGGAGCTGCGTGCCCTGGCCGCAAGGAACGACGGGCTGGTCCTGCACCCGCGACACACCGACAGCGAGGGGATCTTCGACCTGGCCGATCTGGATGCGTTGTGCCCCGACTGGGGTGTGCGGGAGACCTGGGCCTGTGGTCCGGGTCCGATGCTCGACGCGGCCGAGCAGCGCTGGGAGGCCGCCGGGCGGCGCGAGCGGCTGCACCTGGAGCGGTTCACGTTGCGGCTCGGCGACGAACGCGGTGAGGGCGGCACGATCACCTTCCGCAACTCGGGGAAGTCGATCGATGCGGACGGCGCCACGACGGTTCTCGAAGCCGGCGAGGAGGCGGGCGTCGGCATGCCGTTCGGCTGCCGGATGGGGATCTGCCACATGTGCACGCTCACGCTGGTCTCGGGAGGGATCAAGGACCTGCGCAACGGCGACGAGTTCGACCAAGCCAACGAACGGGTGCAGACCTGCGTGACTGCCGCGCTCGGGGACTGCACGCTCGACATCTGACCGACCCCAGCCGTACGGCACAGACAAGGAGAGACATGGCCATCTCGGACGTCAAGGAGTACACCCACCTCACCGAGGACGAGGTGGAGCAGATCGCTCGGGAGCTGGATGCCATCCGCGCCGAGATCGAGGACTCCCGCGGCGCCGCCGACGCGGCGTACATCAACAAGGTCATCCGGGTGCAGCGCGGCCTGGCCGCAGCTGGGAGGGCGACGCTGGTCGCGAGCGGGTGGAAGCCGGCCTGGCTCGCCGGTACGGCGCTGCTGGGCGTGGCCAAGATTCTGGAGAACATGGAGATCGGCCACAACGTGATGCACGGGCAGTGGGACTGGATGAACGACCCGGAGATCCACTCCAGCAACTGGGAGTGGGACACCGCCCAGCCGGCCGAGCAGTGGAAGCACTCCCACAACTACATCCACCACCAGTTCACCAACGTGATCGGCTACGACAACGACATCGGCTACGGCATCTTGCGCATGGCCCGGGAGCAGCAGTGGAGCCCGGCGAACCTGGGCCAGCCGGTCTACAACGCGCTGCTGGCCACGCTGTTCCAGTGGGGCGTCGCGCTGCACGATCTCGACATCGAGCGGATCCGCAAGCGCGAGAAGGATCCGCAGGAGATGAAGCGCCAGCTGCGCCAGATCGGAGTGAAGGTACGCCGTCAGTTCGCCAAGGACTACCTGGTCTACCCGCTGCTGAGCGGGCCGAGCTGGAGGTCCACGGTCTCGGCGAACGCCACCGCGAACCTGATGCGCAACCTGTGGTCGTACGCGATCATCTTCTGCGGCCACTTCCCCGACGGGGCGCTGCACTTCACCGAGGCCGAGCTCGAGAACGAGACCCGCCCGGAGTGGTACCTGCGCCAGATCCTCGGAACCGCGAACTTCACCGGTGGTCCGCTGCTGCACATCATGTCGGGGAACCTGGGCTACCAGATCGAGCACCACCTGTTCCCCGACCTGCCCAGCAACCGCTACGCCGAGATCTCCGGGCGGGTGCAGGCGCTCTGCGAGAAGTACGACCTCCCCTACGACACCGGCCCGCTGCATCGCCAGTACGGGCAGACGCTGCGCACGATCCTGAAGCTGTCCCTGCCGAACCGGATGAGCCGGAGCAACCGGCCCGAGACTCCCGGCACGGTCGCGGATGCGGCGAGCCCCCACCACCGCAAGACCGATGCGGAGCGGCCACCGCAGCGTGCCGAGCTCGGCGGCTGGTCCCGCGACGGAAGCCACGAGAGCCGGCGTTGATGGATCCCGCCCCCCGGCGGTTCGAGGATCTGCCCCGCGACCCGGAGCACGACCTGCCGGTGCCGTTCGCGTGCGGCACCGGCGATGGGGGCCGGGCACCCTCGGCGACGTCGCTGGACCAGCGCCGCGTCGTACAGTGTGCGCTGAGCAGGGTGTGCGGAGTGTGCGGCGCCTCGTTGAGCCGGCCGATCACCCTGTTCGGCAGCCCTGAGGAGGCAGACCGCGCGGACTTCCACTTCCCGCCCGGCCACCTGTCCTGCGTGCAGGCGCTGCTGGCCGCCTACGACGCAGCACATCAACGGGTACCCCACCCCCTGTTCGGGCAGGACCACCCGGTCGTGTCCTGGATGCTGGTGACCACGGCAGGCGTCGAGTTCGTCCGGGCCGGGCGGGAGAAGACCGACCGGCGGCCGACGTTCCGCCCCAACTCGGTGCTCGAACAGCGACCGGCCTGAGACCGTACGACCCTGCGTCATGTCCGCCCGCACCGCAGGACACCTCGACCAGCGCACGAGTCGGCGAGCCGATCGGCACCCCGATTCAGGTGGGATCTGGTGACGTGTCGCCTCGCAGCCGGCTGTAGGGGTGGCCGTCACGCGCCATTGCCCGGCTCGGAACTCGGCAGCCCGGACCACCCCCCTGGCACGCTCGACAACAGGCGATCAGTGCGCCATGTCCACGAACCGGGAGTAGTGGCCCTGGAACAGCACGGTGACGTCGCGGGTGGGCCCGTTGCGGTGCTTGGCGAGGATGATGTCGGCCTCACCGGGGCGGGTCGACTCCTTCTCGTAGGCGTCGTCGCGGTGGAGCAGCACGACGAGGTCCGCGTCCTGCTCCAGCGAGCCCGACTCGCGCAGGTCGCTCATCATCGGGCGGCGGTCGGATCGCTGCTCCGGCCCACGGTTGAGCTGGCTCAGTGCGACCACCGGCACCTCCAGCTCCTTGGCGAGCAGCTTCATCTGCCGGGAGAACTCCGAGACCTCCAGCTGCCGCGACTCGACCTTCTTGCCCGAGGTCATCAGCTGGAGGTAGTCGACCACGATCAGCCGCAGGTCGTGACGCTGCTTGAGCCGGCGGGCCTTCGCCCGGATCTCCATCATGGTCATGTTCGGGCTGTCGTCGATGAACATCGGCGCGGACGAGACCTCGCCCATCTTCCGGGCCAGCTTCTGCCAGTCGTCGTCGGACATCGGTCCGTTGCGGATGTGGTTGAGCGGGATCTTCGCCTCCGCCGACAGCAGCCGCATGGTGATCTCCGAGCGCGTCATCTCCAGGCTGAAGATCACCGAGGTCATGTTGTTGTGGATCGACGCCGCCCGGCAGAAGTCCAGACCCAGGGTCGACTTGCCCATCGCGGGCCTGGCCGCGACGATCACCATCTGGCCCGCTTGCAGGCCGTTGGTGAGCTCGTCGAGGTCGGTGAACCCGGTCGGGACGCCGACCATGCCGCCGTCGTGGTTGGAGATCGCCTCGATCTCGTCGAGGGTGCCCTCCATGATGTCGCTGAGCGGGGCGTAGTCCTCGCTCTTGCGGGTCTCGGTGACCGAGTAGATCTCGGCCTGGGCCCGGTCGACGGTGTCGTCGACGTCGCCCTCGCCGGCGTACCCCATCTGCGCGACCTTGGTGCCGGCCTCCACCAGCCGCCGCAGGATCGCCTTCTCGCGCACGATCGAGGCGTAGTAGCCGGCGTTGGCTGCGATCGGTACGCCGGCCGACAGCGTGTGGAGGTACGGCGCCCCGCCCACCCGCTGCAGCTCGCCACGGCGCTGCAGCTCCGCGGCCACCGTGATCGGGTCGGCCGGCTCCCCCCTTGCGTAGAGGTCGGTCACGGCGTCGTAGATGGTCTCGTGGGCGGGCCGGTAGAAGTCGGCACCGCGGAGCGCCTCGTTGACGTCGGCGATCGCGTCCTTGGAGATCAGCATCGAGCCCAGCACGGACTGCTCCGCGTCGGGATCCTGCGGCGGCACCCGGCCGGACCAGGTCTCCTGGGTCCCCGACTCGGGCATCCCGGACTCGTACGCCGCCTCGGACACCGGACCGTAGCCGGACTCGGTCATGCTCATCGCCGCGACCTGCCCCCTCTCGGTTGGGTTGCCTCACCTGCCGGGACCCGGCGCGGACCACGCTAGGTGGCCGCACCCACGAAAAATCCGCGTCGGAGCGCAGCTCGAAGCGCTCCGGAAGACTCGCTCCCGGACCGTCCCGAGCCGGTCGTGCACCGTTTCGCCCGTGCGAGGCTAAGCCCCGGCTGGACCAGCGCAAAGCCCGCCGTCCACAGCCCCCTGTGGATAACTCTGGAGGCCGTGTGGAACACGCCGCCGAGCGTGTGCACAGGCTGTGGGCGTGGCTGTGGACGAAGGATCTGGCCACCGCCCGGGCAAGCCGCTGACCTGCGGTTTTATCGTTCCACCGGGTGTGGAGGCAAGAAACTTTCGAGCCGAATCGGGCGTCTGTTCGATGCCGGTGGACGGCGAATCCGTTTGTCGACAAACCCCGCCGGCGGAGCGAGCACCCCCACTTGGGGCCGGGTTTTGCACAGGCAGCCTCCAGTAGCCTTCCGGCCATGCCGCTGCTGGACTCCCGCTGGGACCGGGAGATCTGGCACCTGGGTGCCGCGGCCTTCTTCGCCCTGGTCACCGAGCCGCTGTTCCTGCTCGCCGACGCCGCCATCGTGGGCCACCTCGGCACCGGCCAGCTGGCCGGCCTGGGCATCGCCACCGCGGTCATCGGGGTGATCCAGAGCCTGTGCATCTTCCTCGCCTACGGCACCACCGCCGCGGTGGCCCGCGAGACCGGTGCCGGCCACCCGCAGCGGGCGCTGGCCCAGGGGGTCGACGGGGTGTGGCTGGCGGTCGGCATCGGCCTGCTGGTCACCGCGGTCACCGAGCCGCTGACCCCGTGGATCGTGGGGCTGTTCGGCCCCACACCGGCCGTGGCGGCGTACGCCGTGACCTATCTGCACATCGCCCTGGCCGGCGTGGTCGCGATGCTGCTCATGCTGGCCACGGTCGGGGTGCTGCGCGGCCTGAAGGACCTGCGCACCCCGCTGCTGGTCGCCGTGGCCGGCAACCTCGCCAACATCGTGCTCAACATCGTGCTGGTCTTCGGCGTGCCACCGTGGCCGGGCCTGGGCATCGCGGGCAGTGCGCTGGGCTCGCTGGTGGCCCAGACCGGTGCCGCGGTGGCGTTGCTGGTGGTGCTGCTGCGCGGCGTGCGCCGCACGAGGGTCGCGGTCCGGCCCGACCTGCCCGGGATCCGACGCGCCGGCACCGCCGGCGCCCCCCTGATCGTGCGCACGCTCGCGCTGCGGGCCTCGCTGCTGATGATGACCTGGGGCGCCACCCGCTTCGGCCGGGACGACCTCGCCGCGATGCAGCTGGCCCTGGCGATCTGGAACTTCCTGGCCTTCGTGCTCGACGCGATCGGGATCTCCGCGCAGACCATGATCGGCACCGAGGTCGGCGCCGGCGACCGGTGCCGGATCCGCGGTCTGACCACCCGGCTGGTGCAGTGGGGGCTGGTGCTGGGCGTGGTCACCGGGCTGGTCCTGCTCGCGTGCGCGACGGTGCTCGGCCGGGTGTTCACCGAGGACCCCCGGGTGCTCGGCCTGCTCGCCCCCGCCCTCCTCGTCGCCGCGGCCGCGCAGCCGGTCGCCGGGCTGGTGTTCGTGCTCGACGGCGTCCTCATCGGCGCGGCCGACTACGCCTACCTGGCCTGGGCCCAGGTGGTGGTGCTCGCGGTGTTCACCCCGGCCGCGCTCTGGGCCATTCTCGGTGAGCACAGCCTCGGCGGCCACGGGCTGACCTGGCTGTGGGCGGCGTTCGCGGTCGCCTTCATGGGCGGACGTGCCGTCGTGCTGTCGGTCCGGGCACGCGGCGAGGCGTGGCTGCGTACCGTCTGAGCGCACCCGTCCGATCCCCGGTCCAGCCCGGCGTCCAGCCCCGCGTCCAGCCCCTGTCGGGCAGGGCCGACGTAGCCTTCGCGTGTGATCGGATCCTGGGGGTCGTGGGGCGTGGCGCTGGGCATCGGCCTGGGCCTGCTGGTCCTCAGCTGGCTGGTCATGGTGCTGCTGGCGCGTCGGCTGCCGCCCGGCCTGTTGCGCGACATCGCGGCGTTCCTGCCCGCCTGCGTCACCGCGGCGCGCCGGCTGCGCAAGGATCCGCGGGTGCCCCGGCGCGCCAGGGTCGCGCTGTGGATCGCGGTGGTGTGGGTGCTGTCCCCGATCGACCTGATCCCCGAGTTCCTGCCGGTGATCGGACCGCTGGACGACGTGGTCGCGGTCGTGCTCCTGCTGCGGTACGCCGCCCGCGCGATCCCGCGCCCGGTGCTGCTGGCCGCCTGGCCCGAGGATCCCCGCCTCCTGGAGCGCATCCTCGACGGACCGCGACGCCGGACCTCCGCCGGCCGTTGAGCCAGCAGGCTGAGCAGGCCCGGGGCCCGGGTGCCGCCCGCGGGCTACCCTGACTCCGGTGACGCCGCTGCAGAAGATCGGCATGGGACTGGTGATCGTGCTGCTGCCGGCGTACTTCCCGGCGCACGCGCACCCGCCGTGGGCGGTGTACGACGCGCTGCCCGACCCGATCGGGTGGGCGCTGGTCGTCGCCGGCGTCTGGGCGCTCGGCCGGACCGGCGACCTCGGCCTGACCGTGGTCAAGTGGCTCGCCGTGGTCGCGCTGCTGGTCAGCGTGCCGATGTGGTTCCCGCAGCTGAACCACCAGCTGGTGCCGAAGTACAACCCCGGGATCTCGGTGTCGTTCCAGTGGTTCCTCGGGCTGCCGCAGGCGGCGTTCGGGCTGGTGCTGGCCCAGCGGATCGGCAAGGCCGGCCAGACCGCCGAGCCGCGTGACCGCTACCTGGCCGGGAGGTTCGGCGTGCTCACCTGGGGCTTCGCCGCCACCATCGTGCTGCCCGCCGTCGCCTACGGCGGCGCCATCGAGCAGCTGCAGGGGCCCAGCCTGATCCTGATCGGGCTGGTCAACGTGGTGTTCATCTTCTACCTGTTCGCCAGCCACCGGCGGACCCTGCTCGGCGGCCCGGGTCCCCGGGACTGGACCGCGGGCCGGCCCCGCCGTACCCGGTCCGGGCAGTCCGGCGGGCGGACCGAGCCGCCGTAGCGCCGCGGTGGTTCCGGCGACCGTACGAAACCGGACGGTTCAGGCGGGGACGACGTTGAGGCTGACGGTGGCCTCGACGTCATCGTGCACCTTCACCGTGACGGTGTGGGCGCCCAGCGACTTGATCGGGCTGGCGACCATGATGGTGCGCCGGTCGACCAGGCCGCCGGTGGTGCCGTTGATCGCGTCGGCGATGTCGGCCGGGGTGACCCGGCCGAACAGCCGCCCGCCCTGGCCGGCGCGGACGCTGACGTTGTACGTCGCGGCCTCGAGCTGCTGCTTGACCTCGCCGGCGTGGTCGGCGTCACGCACCGCACGGGCGGCCCGCGCCTTCTTGATCGAGTCCACGGTGCTCTGGCCGCCCTTGGTCCAGGCCACGGCCGAGCCCTGCGGGATCAGGTAGTTGCGGCCGTATCCGTCGCGAACCTCGACCACGTCGCCGGCCGAACCGAGCCCGGTCACTTCCTGGGTGAGGATGAGCTTCATCGCGGGCCTCCTCAGCGGGCCGTCGAGGTGTAGGGCAGCAGCGCCATCTCACGCGCGTTCTTCACCGCGATGGCCACGTCGCGCTGGTGCTGCACGCAGTTCCCGGTCACCCGCCGCGCGCGGATCTTGCCGCGGTCGGAGACGAACTTGCGCAGCAGCGCGGTGTCCTTGTAGTCGACGCCGGTCGCCTTGTCCTTGCAGAACTGACAGACCTTCTTCTTCGGCTTGCGGATGACCGCCTTGGCCATGGTGGTGCTCCTTGTCTGGGCCCGGCTCACGCCGGGATGTTGTGAGTTCGTTGGTCCTGTGTCGGTCGGGATCCCGATCGGCGCGGCACGGCCACGGGGCCGCGGCGCTCCTCGATCGGACCGCCTCCCCCGCTGACTCGCGAGCTCGGCGGCGGGGCGGTCAGAACGGCGGCTCGTCGGAGCCGGGCGCGTTCCACGGGTCCTGCCCCTGCTGGGCCGGTGCGGACTGACCCTGCTGGGCCGGTGCGGACTGGCCCTGCTGGCCGCCCCAGCCCTGGCCGCCGCCGGACTGGTCCGGGCTGCTCGCCCACGGGTCGTTGCCGCCGGAACCGCCGGAGCCACCGGAGCCGCCGGAGTAGCCCCCGCCACGCGGGGTCTTGGTGACCTTGGCGGTGGCGTAGCGCAGGCTCGGGCCGACCTCGTCGACATCGATCTCGAAGACCGTGCGCCGCTCGCCCTCGCGGGTCTCGTAGGAGCGCGCCTTCAGCCGGCCCTGCACCACGACGCGCATGCCCTTCTGGAGTGACTCGGCGACGTTCTCGGCCGCCTGTCGCCAGACCGAGCAGGACAGGAACAGCGCCTCGCCGTCCTTCCACTCCCCCGACTGCCGGTCGAAGGTGCGCGGGGTGGAGGCGACGCGGAAGTTGGCCACCGCAGCACCGGAGGGGGTGAAGCGCAGCTCGGGGTCGTCGACAAGGTTGCCCACGATCGTGATGACGGTCTCGCCTGCCATGGCTGTCTCCTTGGGTCGTCCGGAATCGTCGGGTTGTCAGTGGACCTCGGGACGAACGACCTTAGTGCGCAGCACCGACTCGTTGAGCCCGAGCTGACGGTCGAGCTCCTTGACGGTCCCCACCTCGGCGTTGAGCGTGACCACGGCGTAGATGCCCTCGGCATGCTTGTCGATCTCGTAGGCGAGGCGGCGACGGCCCCACACGTCCACGTTGTCGACCGACCCGCCGTCCTCGCGGACCACGTTCAGGTAGGTGTCGAGGGACGGGGCCACGGTGCGCTCCTCGAGGTTCGGGTCGAGGATCAGCATCAGTTCGTAGGCACGCAAAGGGGCCTACCTCCTTCGGACTCGGCGGCCGCGGCGTCCCCGCGGCAGGAGGGTGGTTCTCACGTCGTGCTCCGGACCGGAGCGCGACGGGCAAGACTAGCAAGGATCGGTGCCGGTGCGGAAATCCTGACTGGCGACTCACCCCGGGCGCCGGGCCAGGAACCGGTCCGCGGTCCCGACCAGGCGATAGCTCTCGTGCCCGCGGGTCTCCTCGACGCCGTAGGGCTCGGTGTCGTGCTGCAGCACCTCCCAGCCGGCGTACCCCTCGGCCAGCAGCCGGTCGGTCCCGGCCCGGGTCAGCGACCGCTCCAGCCGGGCCGGCCGCCGGTGCCCGTCACGGCACACCTCGCTGCGGTCGGTGAAGAAGATCCAGCAGTGCAGCCCGCCGGGCTTCGTCGCCGCCCGGCAACGCCGTAGCAGGGCCTCGAGCCGGCCCTCCCCGCCCACGTGCTCCAGCGCCGAGACCCCGATCATCAGGTCTGCGGGTACGTCGAGCTCGAGCTCGCCCAGGTCGGTGGTCCGCGTCTCCACCCGGTCGGCCACCCCGGCGGCCCGGGCGGCCTCGCGAAGCCCCTCGACCGCAACCGGCAGCAGGTCGACCCCGATGACCCGGGAGCCCGCGCGCAGCAACGCCGCCACCGGTACGGCGTGGCGTCCGATGCCGCAGCCGAGGTCCCACACGGTGACCGGCCGGTCGGGCAGTCGCCCGGCTGCGTCCAGCACGAACTGGGACGGGTGGCGCAGCCAGTCCGACCCACCGTCGTCGTGGCGGTAGAGCGCCTCGTGGTACCGGATCGTCTCCGCTCGGGCATCGGCCCCCATGCCGCCCACGGTACGGCGTCCCGGTCGTCCCCGGGGGCTCGTAGGGTTGCCCCCATGGCCAGCGACATCCGGATCGGCGCGCACGTGGACCAGACCGACCCGCTCGCGGAGGCCCGGGCCCGCGACACCGGGGTGGTGCAGTTCTTCCTCGGCGACCCGCAGGGGTACAAGGGCCCGGAGGTCCGGTACGCCGGCGGCGCCGACGGGCTGCGACGGGACGCCGAGGCGGCCGGGGTCGACCTCTACGTGCACGCGCCGTACATCGTCAACGTGGCCACCACCAACAACCGGATCCGCATCCCCAGCCGCAAGCTGTTGCAGCAGCACGTCGATGCTGCCGCGGAGATCGGCGCCCGCGGGCTGATCGTGCACGGCGGCCACGTAGGCAGAGCGGGCGACGACGCGGCGCTGATAGAGGTCGGCTTTGACAACTGGCGCAAGGCCGTGGCGGCCACCGACATCAAGGTGCCGCTGCTGATCGAGAACACCGCCGGCGGCGACCACGCGATGACCCGGCAGCTCGAGCGCATCGCGGGCGTCTGGGCGGCGATCGCCGAGGCCGGGGGCCACGAGCACGTCGGGTTCTGCCTGGACACCTGCCACGCGTGGGCCGGCGGCATCGACCTCGCCACGGCCGTGGACGAGATCACCGCGATCACCGGCCGGATCGACCTGGTGCACGCCAACGACTCCCGCGACGCCGCCGGGTCGGGCGCCGACCGGCACACCAGCTTCGGCGCCGGGCAGATCGACCCCGACCTGCTCGCCGGCGTCGTGCGCGCCGCCGGCGCACCGGTGGTGTGCGAGACCCCGGGGGGTCCGGAGGAGCACCGCGCGGACTTCGCCTGGCTGCGCGAGCGGGTCTGACGGGCGGCACCCGAACCCCCCGGCCCGGGACAACTCCGCCGGGCACCCCGGTCCCCGGTTCTCGTTATGGTGTGCCGGGTGACCGCCTCCTCGCTGACCGTCCGGCCGATCGGTGCCGCCGAGCACCTGGCCTTCCTCGACCGACAGGGGTCGGCCAGCTTCCTGCAGACCCCGGCCTGGGGCCGGGTCAAGTCCGAGTGGGAGTCCGAGACGCTCGGCTGGTACGACGGCGACCGGCTGGTCGGCGTCGGGCTGGCGCTGCACCGCCGGGTCCCGCGGCTGCGCAGGAGCCTGGCCTACCTCCCCGAGGGCCCGGTGATCGACTGGGCCGAGGCCGCGGCCGGTGACCTGCTCACCTGGCTGGACCCGCTGGTGGCGCACCTGAAGGCGCGGGGCGCGTTCGGGGTCCGGATCGGTCCGCCGGTGGTGGTCAACCGCTGGACGGCGGCGGCCGTCAAGCAGGGCATCGCCGACGACGGCTGTCGGCGGCTCACCGAGCTGACGCCGTCCGAGAGCAGCGCCACCGGCGCCGGGGTGGTCGCGCGGCTGCGCGAGCTCGGCTGGCGGCGGGTCGCGGGTGCGGAGGGCTTCGCCGCGGGACAGCCGGCGTTCAACTTCCTGCTCCCGCTGAAGGGACGCTCCGAGGACGACGTGCTGCGCGGCATGAACCAGCAGTGGCGGCGCAACATCCGGAAGGCGGACAAGGCCGGGGTGGAGGTGGAGCGCGGCACCGAGGCCGACCTCGACGCGTTCCACGAGCTGTACGCGCACACCGCCGTGCGCGACGGCTTCACCCCCCGGCCGCTGTCGTACTTCCGGACCATGCTCACCGCGCTCGGCGCGGAGGACCCGGCCGGTGCCATCGACATCCGGCTCTACCTCGCCCGGCACGAGGGCGACCTGGTGGCGGCCACCATCGGGATCCGGGTCGGCGGACACGTCTGGTACTCCTACGGCGCCAGCTCCACCGACAAGCGCGAGGTTCGCGGCTCCAACGCCGTGCAGTGGCGGATGATCCGTGACGCGATCGCCGAGGGCGCGGACGTCTACGACCTGCGCGGCATCACCGACACCCTCGACGCCGACGACCCGCACCTCGGGCTGGTCCAGTTCAAGGTCGGCACCGGCGGGGAGGCCGTCGAGTACGCCGGCGAGTGGGACCTTCCGCTGAGCCGGCCGCTGTACAAGGCGTTCGACCTCTACATGAAGCGGCGGGCCGGCCGGTGACCCTGTCCCTGTACGTCGACGGGGACCGCTGGCGGGCCCACCTGCGCCGGGTCCTGGCCGGCCAGCCCGGCCTGGTGCCGGTGGCCAAGGGCAACGGCTACGGCTTCGGCAACGGCCGGCTGGCCCGTCGCGCCGGCTGGCTGGGCGTGGACACGCTCGCCGTGGGCACCTACGACGAGATCGACGACGTGGCCGGCCGCTTCGACGGCGACCTGCTGGTGCTGAGCCCGTGGCGGCCGTTCCACCCCGGCGCCCAGCAGCACCGCGAGGACCCGCGGGTGCTGCACACCGTCGGCCGGCTCGAGGACCTGGCCGACCTCGCCGACGGGCCGGGGCGGCCACGGGTGGTGCTCGAGCGCGCCACCTCGATGCAGCGGCACGGCTTCGACGGCGACGAGTTGCGGGAGGCGGCCCGGGTCTCCGGCCGCGGCGGCCTCCGGCTGGAAGGGGTGGCGCTCCACCTGCCGCTGCCCGGCACCAGCCACCTGACCGAGGTGCACCGGCTACTGGCCGAGGTTGCCGACACCGGGCTCGGGCCGCGGACGGGCACGGCGTGGGTCTCCCACCTCGGCGCCGAGGAGCTCGACGCCCTCGCCGGCTCCTGGCCCGACCTGCGCTTCCGGCAGCGGGTGGGGACCGCGCTGTGGCTGGGCGACCTGCGGGCGCTGCACTCGCGTGCCACGGTGCTGGACTCCCATCCGGTGAACAGGGGCGACGCCTACGGCTACCGCGGCCGCACCGCCCCGCGCGACGGCACGCTGCTGGTGGTCTCCGGCGGGACGGCGCACGGCATCGCGCTGGAGGCACCGACCGGCGACCCCGGGATGCGGGCGAAGGCGGTCAGCCTGGCCAAGGGCGGGCTGGACGCGGCCGGCTGGGTGCGCTCGCCGTACGTGGTGGACGGCAAGCACCGGCTGTTCGCCGAGCCGCCCCACATGCAGGCCTCGATGCTGTTCCTGCCGGCGAGGGTGGACCCGCCCCCGGTCGGCGAGGAGATCCCGGTCCGGGTGCGCTACACCACCACCAGGTTCGACCGGGTGGTGGTCTCCGGCCCCGCCTGACCCGGGCCGGCGAGCTCCCACCGGACCGGGTCGTGCTCGGGACGCAGCACGTCGCGGACCACGAGCGCGGCCAGGAACAGCTCCCCTGCGATGCGCACCACGATCGCGGCGTCGTACACCGGCGCCCCGCCGCCGGGCGAGTCCAGCCAGCCCCCGATCCACAGCCACACCGCAGCGAAGTAGACCAGCTCGGCCGCCTGCCACACCAGCAGGTCGCGCCAGCGCGGCCGGGCCATCGCGGCCAGCGGGAGCAGCCACAGCACGTACTGCGGTGAGTAGACCTTGTTGACCAGCAGGAACGCCAGCACCACCAGCAGGCCGACCTGGGCGATCCGCGGCGGCTCCGGGGCACGCAGCCCGAGCACGCAGATGGCCACGCAGGCAGCCCCGAAGAACAGCCAGGAGACCAGGTTGACCGTGCCCGGGCTCGCCGCGGCGCCGAGGTGGGACAGCAGCAGCCACCACGAGCCCAGGTCCGGCCCGCGGTCGGCGTTGAACGTCCAGAACACCGACCAGCGGTCGAACCCGCCGCTGAGCCACGCCGGCAGCTGGGCCAGCAGCCACGCCGCGGCCGCGGTCGCGGACGCCCAGCCGAACCCGACCCGGGACGCGCGCGAGGCGTCCCGGCGCAGCGCGGGGACCAGGAAGGCGCCGAGCAGGAACAGCGGGTAGAGCTTGGTGGCGGTGCCGATGCCGACCGCCACCCCCGCCCAGCCGGGCCGGCCCCGGGACCAGGCGAACAGCGCCCCGGCCACGCAGACCACGGCGAGCAGGTCCCAGTTGATCAGCCCGGCCATCAGCAGCGCGGGCGAGAGCACGAAACCGGCGGCGTCCCACGGCCGTCGTCGGCGTACGCCGGTCAGCAGCGCGGTCGCGGCCAGGCCACAGCCGAACAGCACCAGCGCGGTCAGGAAGAAGTACTCGCTGGCCTCCCGGCTCATCCCGGGCAGCGAGAACATCTCGTCGACCGGCGTGGCCGCGCGCACCTGCTCCGGCGGCCCCTGCGGGGCCAGCGAGGTCGCCTCGGCGACCAGCCACGCGAGGTAGGCGATCCCGACCGGGTACTCCATCGCGCGGTAGCGGTTCGAGGCCGCGTAGGGCCACTGCCGCTCGGCGAGGCCGCGGCCGGTGTAGAGGTAGGGGATGTCGGAGTAGCACATCGCCCGGTAGCGGGCGTTGTTGCCGGTCCAGTCCGAGTGCACGCACGGGGTGTGCTGCAGCAGGCTCAGCCCGAACACCACGGTGCACACCGCGAGCAGCACCCGCACCGGGGTCCACCACGGGTGCCGGCTACCGTGCCGCCCGGCCGGGCCGCCGAACCGCTCGGACAGGGCCGCCGCGACCGCGTCCTCCCGGGTGGGTGCGAGCGAAGGCGGCGTGCGGGACGGCTCGGCCACGTCCTAGCCGCCGTTGCGCGGCTTGGGACTGGGACTGTGGCTGTTGCCGCATGGCAGCAGCCCGCACGATGACGGGCTGGTCGGGCTCGGCTCCGTCGGCTGCGTCGGGCTCGGTGGCGGCGTCGGCTTGGGCTTGGGCTTGTGGGTCGGCTTCGGCTGGTGGGTCGGCGGCGGCTGCGTCGGCTGCGGCGCCTGCGTGGTCGGCGGCGGGGGCGGCGGGACGTACGGCGCGTGGCCGCTCTGCGGCGCGACCCCGTCGACGTACGCCGGCGGCGGGAAGTCCTTGACCGGGTAGCCGGCCATGACGCCCTGCATGGCCGCGGTCCAGGTCTCGGCCGGGTAGTCCGCCCCGTAGTAGCTGGGCAGGTAGCCGTCGAGCGACTTGCGGCCGTTGCCGCGCACGTACATCACCGCGGTCGACACCTGGGGGGTGAAGCCGCCGTACCAGGCCGTGATCACGTCGCCGTTGTCGTCGGTGGCGGTGCCGGTCTTGCCGGCGTCGGGCCGGCCGAGGTCGGCGGGGCTCGCGTTCGCGGAGCCGGTGCCGGCGGATGCGACGTTCTGCATCGCGTAGCTGACGTCGGCGGCGACGGCGCGGCTGATCGCCCGGTGGGTCTTGGTCTTGTGCCTGTAGAGCACCTGGCCGCCGGCGTCGGTGACCTTCTTGATCAGGAACCAGTCGTGCTCCCGGCCCCGGTTGGCGATGGTGGAGTAGGCGTTGGCCAGGTCGACCGGGCTGACCGGTTCGATGCCCAGCGCGATCCGTGAGTTCGGCTGCCAGCCCTTCCGGGGCGGGATGCCCATCTCGATCGCGGTGCGCTTGATCTTCTCCGGACCGTTGGGTGTGGAGGCGGTCAGGTCGACGTAGACGGTGTTGATCGACTCCTCCAGCCCGGTGAGCAGGCTCACCGCGCTGCCGTAGGAGGTGCCGTTGGGCACCCCCTCGTTCTCGCCCTCGTTGTGGACCATGGTGCCGTCGGGGAACGTGTACGGCGAGTCACCGTCGAAGGTGTCCTTCAGGCTCCAGCCGTTGCGCAGCGCCATCGCCAGCGCGAACGGCTTGAACGCGGAGCCGGGCGAGTCGGTCGCGGTTGCCCAGTTCAGCTGGCTCTGCATGAAGTTCTGGCCGCCGTAGAAGCCGAGCAGCGCACCGGTGTGGGTGTCCACCGAGGCGGTCCCCACGTGCAGCTTCTTCAGGCCCTGCGGCCGGACCTGGAGCACGGCGTGCTTCTCGGCGCGCATCGCCTTGCGGGACAGCGTCGTGGTGACCCGCAGGCCGCCGGAGTCGACCTGCTGCTCGGAGAAGCCCAGGCTCAGCAGCCGCTGCTTGACCATGCTCAGCATGAAGCCGTGCTGTCCGGCGTACTGGTTGGAGGCGGCCTTCTGCTTCTTCACGTGCGGCAGGTGCCGCTCGAGCCGGCGTTCCTTCGCGGCGGACAGGTTGCCCATCGTGACCATGCCTGACAGGACGTACCGGTAGCGCTGCTTGAGCGCCTGCCGCTGCGCCTTGGCGCCGTACGGGTCGTAGTAGTTCGGCGAGTTGACGATCGAGGAGAGCATCGCGGCCTGGCCCGGCCGGAGCTTCCTGGCGCTCTCGTGGAAGTAGTGCTTCGCGGCCGCCTGCACGCCGTAGGTGCCGTGGCCGAAGTACACCGTGTTCAGGTACCCGGCGAGGATCTCCCGCTTGGACTGCTGCTGCTGGATCTTCAGCGACAGGAAAGCCTCCTTGACCTTGCGGCTCAGCGTGCGCTGCTGGGTCAGGTAGAGCAGCTTGACGTACTGCTGGGTGATCGTGGAGGCGCCCTGCAGCTGCCCACCGGTGGCGTCGGAGAACGCCGCCCGGATGATCCCCTTCGGGTCGATGCCGTGGTTGGTCCAGAAGGTGCGGTCCTCGGCCGCGATCATCGCGTTCTTCATCGGGTCGCTGACGTCGGCCAGCGGCACGCTGATGCGGTTCTGCGTCGCGAACGTGCCGATCTTGTGCTTGCCGCCGGTGTAGTAGACGTAGGACGTCTCGGACTGGTACGCCGCGTTGGGGCTCGGGATCGTGGTGCGCTCGTAGGCGAAGAAGAAGATCGCACCGAGCACCAGCACCCCGACGATGCACACCACCAGCACCCGCCGGAGCACCCGGCGCCAGCCCTTCTCGGGCTCGTTCCTGCCCTCCCCCGGCTTGCCCGCCCTGCGTCGGCCGCCCTTTCCGGGCTCCTTGCTGGTGTCACTCACGGGCTCGCTCCAGTGGTGTGCGGGACGGTCCTGGCAGGGTCTCGGGGCTGGTTCCCGTGGCTGGGCGCCCCGTCGTCGCGGTGCCCAGGAGTGAGCCTGGTGGCCCCCTGCTGGCCATGGTGCCGAGGCAAAGCCTACGGCCAGCGCCGGTGAACTCAATTTCCGCGACCCGCTCGTGACTCGCCCGGGTGACCGACACCACCCCCTGTCCGCCCGGTGCGGCAGGACCCGACTCCGCCCGGCGCCCCGGCGGCGAGATCACCGACACACCGGTCCGCGGTTTGGCGTCGTGATATATCGATTTGATAGGTTCTCCCGATACGAACCCGGCGACGGGTCGCACCCCACGACGACGGAACGGTGACACACGGTGGCCAGCAAGGCGGCGACGCTCGAGCTCGCGGTGCTCGGGCTGTTGCACGAGTCGCCCCTGCACGGCTACGAGCTGCGCAAGCGGCTGAACCTGCTGATGGGGTGGAGCCGGGTGCTGTCCTACGGCTCCCTGTACCCCGCGCTGAAGCGGATGCTGCGCGCCGGCTGGATCACCGAGATGGCCTCCGGCAGCGCCGCGGTCTCCCGGCGTCAGCGGATCGTCTACCAGATCACTCCGGCCGGGGCCGAGCACTTCGCCACGGCGGTCAGCGACTCCGGGCCAGCGGCGTGGGAGGACGAGAACTTCCAGATGCGGTTCGCGCTGTTCTCGCGCACCGACTTCGACGTACGCATGCGGATCCTGGAGGGCCGGCGGTCGCGGCTGCAGGAGCGCCTCGAACGCGCGCGCAGTGCGCGCAGGGGGGCGAGCTCGCGTCCCGACCACTACGTCACCGAGCTGCAGCGGCACTCCATCGAGTCGATGGAGCGTGAGGTCCGCTGGCTCGGTGAGCTGATCGATGCCGAGCGCCGCCCGCCGCGGTCGCGCACGAGTCCGCGCACGAAGCGCGCGTCCCGCTCCGCCGGCGCAGGCACCGAGATCACCTAGAGATCAGCTGAAGAGAAACACGCAGCACACCGAGTGAGGAGAGAGACCCGATGGGTTCGGTTCGAGTAGCGATCGTGGGAGTGGGCAACTGTGCCAGTTCCCTCGTCCAGGGCGTCGAGTACTACCAGGACGCCGACCCGCACGGGGCCGTTCCCGGTCTCATGCACGTGACGTTCGGCGAGTACCACGTCGCCGACGTCGAGGTCGTGACGGCGTTCGACGTGGACGCGAAGAAGGTCGGCTTCGACCTGTCGGACGCGATCAACAACTCCGAGAACAACACCATCCGCATCTGCGACGTGCCCCCGACCGGGGTGACCGTGCAGCGCGGCCACACCCTCGACGGGCTGGGCAAGTACTACCGGGAGACGATCGAGGAGGCCGAGGGCGAGCCGGTCGACGTCGTCCAGACGCTCAAGGACGCCAACGCCGACGTGCTGGTCTCCTACCTGCCCGTGGGGTCCGAGCAGGCCGACAAGTTCTACGCACAGTGCGCGATCGACGCCGGCGTCGCGTTCGTCAACGCGCTTCCGGTCTTCATCGCCTCCGACCCCGCGTGGGCGAAGAAGTTCGAGGACGCCGGGCTGCCGATCGTCGGCGACGACATCAAGAGCCAGGTCGGCGCGACCATCACGCACCGGGTGCTGGCGCGGCTGTTCGAGGAGCGGGGCGTGGTGCTCGACCGCACCTACCAGCTCAACGTCGGCGGGAACATGGACTTCAAGAACATGCTCGAGCGGGAGCGGCTGGAGTCCAAGAAGATCTCCAAGACCCAGTCGGTGACCTCCAACCTCGACCACGACCTGGGCGCACGCAACGTCCACATCGGGCCGTCGGACTACGTGCAGTGGCTCGACGACCGGAAGTGGGCCTACGTCCGGCTCGAGGGTCGTGCCTTCGGCGACGTCCCGCTGAACATGGAGTACAAGCTCGAGGTGTGGGACTCCCCCAACTCCGCGGGCATCATCATCGACGCGATCCGGGCTGCCAAGATCGCCAAGGACCGCGGCATCGGCGGCCCGGTCCTCTCCGCGTCGTCGTACCTGATGAAGTCCCCGCCGGTGCAGCGGCCCGACGACCAGGGCCGCGCCTCGGTCGAGGCCTTCATCCGGGGTGAGGTCGAGCGCTGACCCACTCCGGGCGCTGATACTCCTCGGCTCCTCTTCAGCCACGACGGTGGCCGGCGATCCCGCCGGCCACCGTCATTCGTTCTCCAGAGCCGGTCCAGAG
>JBOHDO010000050.1:0-29306 GCA_050699415.1 Marmoricola sp. | reverse complement strand
AGTTGTGGGCCCAGACGGGCCCACAACCCTCGTCAGTCGAGACGGCCTGGGTGAAGGGCTTGGGACGAACTGCCGGGGGGTGACGTGCGTCCGCGTCTCGAGTCTTTGTGTCGGGCTCAGTCCCAGCCGGTGTCGAGGTCCCATCCGGTGTCGCGGACCAGCGTTTCGGCTGTGGACGTCGTGTACTTCATCTTGGCACCTTTTCCTTGTATTCCCGGATGGCCCGAGAACATCCGGGCTGGGCCCTTCAAGTTTCACCGCTGTGCCCGGCGACTAACACCCTTGTCCTGCCTCAGATAAGTGCACTGCACGATCCTGCAAGTTTGTGGATTTGGCATGCCGCAGCGGGTCGATGGTCCCGGACCCGACCCGAGGGCCGGTCCGGGACACCGCGCGGAGGTGGCGGGATTTGAACCCGCGAGAGGGGGTTACCCTCAACCCGCTTAGCAGGCGGGCGCCATAGACCGGACTAGGCGACACCTCCCGAACCCGGCACAGGCTACCCATGTGCGTACCACGGGCGGAAATCGGGCTCGTGCCACACACGGCTGGGTCTGGCCCGGTCGGGCTGTGGGACCGCACGACGCGGCCGCGCGCGGTCCTGACCGGTCAGGCGGACCGGCGCCGGCCCGGGCCGGCCTCGTCGAGCCGCCGTCCCAGCACCCGGACGAACTCCTCAGGGTCGCCCTCGATGAGGTCGACCGGCACCGTGGTGGTGCGGCCGTCCCGGAGCCGGAGCACGACGCAACGGGCGCCGGCCACCTCGGCCGTGGTCATGTCCTCGACGTCCAGCCAGCGACCGGCCGTCACGCCGGCACCCCGGACGAACCGGACCCGGTAGCCGACCGGGTCGAGCCGTACGACGTACCAGCGCCGCACCAGCAGGAACCCCAGCGAGAACACCGCCACCAGCACCACCACCACGACTCCGGTCATCACCGCGGTGGGCAGTCGCAGCACCAGCACCGCCAGCGTCGCCACCGCCAGGAAGACGCCGATCCCGGCGAGGGAGAACCCCATCATGCGGGCACGCAGCGCGGGCGCCAGGCCGAAGAACTGGGTGGCCGGGTCGGTGACCGGGCCGGTGGCGGGGTGGGTGGGCACCCCCGGATTCTCCCCGGCAACCCCGATGCCGGCCAAACCGGGCCCGGCCGCAGCCCGGGGTTGTCCGGGCGGGTGATGTGGGTCACACTCGTAAGTCCCACCGGCGGCTCACAGCGGGAGGTGGTCGCGATGCTGCTCGACCAGACGATCCACGACCTCACTGCCGCGCTGAGGGAGCAGGGGCCGGCAACCGCGCGCTCCTCGACGTCGCTGGCGGACCGGCTGGGCGCGATCCGCGACGTGCTGCTGGCCGAGCCCGTGCACGCTCGGGACGGCTGGCTCGACGCCCGGGCGCGGCGTACGGACCGCGACCGGCGCCGGCTCGTCGCGCGGCTCGGCGCCCTCGGCGCCCGGCTGCACGAACGCACCGAGGTCAGCCCGCCCACCGCCGAGGTACGCCGGCTGCTGACCGACCTCGAGCACTACCGGCAGCGCCTGCACGACCTCACCTTCGACGCGGTCGGGCTCGAGCTCGGCGGCTCGGAGTAGCCCCAGGCACCGCGAGCCCGGCCCGAACGCGCGAGTAACCGGCCGCGACCGGTAGCGTCGCGACCATGCCGCTGCCCGGGCCCACCACGTCCACGATCGCCGCGGAGATGGTGGCGAGCGTGCTCGAGGTGCCCGTGGCACCGGGTGACCCGGTCGAGGTCGGCGACACGGTCTGCCTGCTGGAGTCGATGAAGATGGAGATCCCGGTCCTCGCCGAGCGCCGTGGCACCGTCTCCGAGGTCAAGGTGGTCCCCGGTGACGTGATCCAGGAGGGTGACGCGCTCATCGTGCTCGAGCGCTGAGCGGCACCCGGCTGGCACTACACTTCCGAGCCTGTCGCCCGGTGCCTTCGGGTGCGGCGGCGGAGGAGGGGTGCCGGAGTGGCCTATCGGAACCGCCTTGAAAGCGGTCGCTGGCAGTGATGTCAGCCGCGGGTTCGAATCCCGCCCCCTCTGCGCCCTCTCTGGGGAGCGGAGCGGAGCGACGCCCCGCAGCGGGGGCGCGGCCGGTCACATCCGGCGGTTGGCCAGCGAGGGGTTGGTACGCCGGCACTCGGCGAGCCGGTCGCGGTGCAGCTCGCCGGTGAGCACCGAGCCGGCCTGGCCGGTCTCGACCAGCACGTCCCCGTCGGGTGCGACCACCATGGAATGTCCGCAGTAGCGGGGGCCGGGCTGGGCGGCCGCGACGACGTAGGCCGTGTTCTCGATCGCCCGCGCCCGCAGCAGTGTGCGCCAGTGCTCCACCTTCCCGGCCCCGGCGACCCAGGCGGCCGGCACCACCAGCACCTCGGCACCCTGGTCCACCAGCGCCCGTGACAGCTCGGGGAAGCGCAGGTCGTAACAGGTCTGCAGGCCCACCCGCCAGCCGACCACGTCGATGACGACCGGGGTGATGGGTCCGGCGGAGAGCTGGTCGGACTCGCGGAGGCCGAAGGAGTCGTACAGGTGGATCTTGCGGTAGACCCGCTGTCCGCCCGGGCCGGCCGCGACCAGGGTGTTGTACGGGCGGGCCCGGTCCGGGCCGGTCTCGAACATGCCGGCCACCACGGTGGCATGGCCGGCGACCACGGCCAGCCGGGTGGCGTAGGGCCCGTCGACCGGCTCGGCGTACGGCGCGAGGTCTCCACCGGGCTCACCGAAGTCCCGGGCGCTTGCCTCCGGCAGCACGACCAGGTCCGAGTCCTCGGCCAGCGGCGGGACCACGTCGAGCGCGGCACGGTTCTCGGCTGCGTCGAGCGATGCGGCTCGCTGCACCAGGGTCACGCGCAGGGTTGCCATGCACACCACAGTGCCAGACTGCACAGCCATGGCCGCCAGTCACGCCCAGCCGGGTACCCCGGGCTTCGGTGCGGTGCTGCTGACCGGGGGCACCGCGGTCCGGCTCGACGGCGCCGACAAGGCCGGCATCGAGGTCGGCGGGCGCACCCTGCTCGAGATCGCCCTCGCCGCCCTCGGCGACGCCGGGGAGGTGGTCGTGGTCGGTGAGGAGGTGCCGACCTCACGGCCGGTGACCTTCCGGCGCGAGGAGCCGGCGCACGGCGGCCCGGCGGCGGGGGTCCTGGCCGGACTCGCCGGCTTCGCGCGTCCGTGGGACTGGGTGGTGGTGCTGGCCGTGGACATGCCCCGGGTGACGCGGACGACGGTGGGGCGGCTGCTGACCGGCCGCGGACCCGAGGGATCCGTGCTGGTCGACGCCGAGGGGCGCCGCCAGCCACTGTGCGCGGTGTACGCCGCCCGGTCCCTGGCGGCCGCCGGGGAGGCGCACGGGATCCCGATGCAGCGTCTGGTCGGCGGCCTCGACCTGGCCGAGGTCCCGGCCGCCGGTGACGAGGCCAGGGACGTGGACAGCTGGGCCGACGTACGCCGTCTCCGCGAGGAGCCCTCGTGAACTTCCCGAAACACTTGCGAGCCTCCGCAACACGTCCAAGACTGGGGAGCGTGAACCTGCACGACTGGATCGACGAGCTGTGCGACGCCCTGGACATCGAGGTGGACGTCGACGAGTCGCTGGTCCTCGATGTGGCCCGGGAGGCCGCGCACGGCGTCGACCGGCCTGCGGCACCGGTCAGCACGTTCCTGCTCGGCTACGCCGTCGCCAGTGCGGCCGGCGATCCCGACGAGGTGGACCGGCTCGCGGCGACGACGATGGACCTGGCGCAGCGTTGGGACAAGTCCCCCGAGGAGATCGCACACGAGGACGACGACCCCGAGGTCGACGAGGAGCTCGCCGAGGCCGACGGCTGAGCGCGCCGACCGGCCGTGTCCTGCGGTCGTAGGGTTGCCGCATGCGTGCCGTCATCGCTCCCGAGCCCGGAGGCCCCGAGGCCCTCGTCATCGCCGACCTGCCCGACCCGCAGCCCGCACCGGGCGAGGTGCTCCTCGACGTCGTCGCCGCGGGCATCAACCGCGCTGACGTCATGCAGCGGCAGGGCAACTACCCACCGCCCCCCGGCGCCTCGGACGTGCTCGGCCTGGAGTGCTCGGGCCGGGTGAGCGCGGTCGGTGAGGGCGTGGACGACTGGCAGGTGGGCGACGAGGTGTGCGCCCTGCTCGCCGGCGGCGGGTACGCCGAGAAGGTCGTGGTGCCCGCTGGGCAGCTGCTGCCGGTCCCGGCGGGCGTGGACCTGTCGGTCGCGGCCGGCCTGCCCGAGGTTGCCTGCACGGTCTGGTCGAACCTGTTCATGGTGGCGGCCCTGCAACGGGGCGAGACCCTGCTGGTCCACGGCGGTGCCGGCGGCATCGGCACCTTCGCGATCCAGGCGGCCGTGGCGCTGGGCGCCCGGGTGTTCGCCACGGCCGGGTCCGAGGACAAGCGGCGGCTGTGCGAGTCCCTGGGGGCCGAGCGGGCGGTCGACTACCGCGAGGAGGACTTCGTCGAGGTGCTCCTCGAGGCCGGCGGCGCCGACGTCATCCTCGACCTGATGGGGGCGGCGTACCTGCCCCGGAACGTGGCGGCGCTGGCCACCGAGGGCCGGCTGGTGGTGATCGGCCTGCAGGGAGGCGCCAAGGGCGAGCTGGACCTCGGTGCGCTGCTCCTCAAGCGGGCCGCGGTGGTCGCGACCTCGCTGCGGGGTCGTCCCGCCGAGGACAAGGCCGCGATCTGTGCCGCGGTCGCCGACCAGGCCTGGCCCCTGGTCGCCGACGGCAGGATCCGGCCGGTGGTCGAGCAGAGCTTCGTCCTCGACCAGGTCGCCGAGGCCCACCGGATGATGGACGCCGGCACCCACACCGGCAAGATCCTGCTCACCATGGGCAGCTGACCGATCGAGGCGTGGGTGCCACACACGGCCGTTAGGCTGGTGGCATGACCGAACCCGGCAACGACCACGACGACCCGCGGATCATGGTGATCGGGCCCGACGGTGCCGCCACCGCGTCCGCCGAGGGCGAGGAGGACAGCCGCGACCTGACCAACCTGGTCGAGGAGCCGGCCAAGGTGATGCGGATCGGCAGCATGATCCGGCAGCTGCTCGACGAGGTGAAGGCGGCCCCGCTCGACGAGCCGGGACGGCAGCGGCTGGCGAAGATCCTGCACACCTCGCTGACCGAGCTCAAGGACGGGCTCGCCCCGGAGCTGGACGAGGAGCTCGACCGGCTGGTGGAGCCGTTCGACCAGTCCACCCCGACCGAGTCCGAGCTCCGGATCGCCCAGGCCCAGCTGGTCGGCTGGCTCGAGGGCCTCTTCCACGGGATCCAGACCGCGATCTACGCCCAGCAGATGGCGGCCCGGGCACAGCTGGAGCAGATGCGCAAGGCACTGCCCCCGGGCGCGATGCCTCCAGGGATGCAGCACGGGCACGAGCAGGAGGAGCAGGGCGAGGGCCGGGAGTCCGGCCCGCAGGGGATGTACCTCTGACGGCCTGACCGGCTCTCAGCCAACCGGCCCGAACAGCTGCTCCAGCACCCGGGCGACCCCGTCGTCGTCGTTGGCGGGCGCCAGGTGGTCGGCGACCTGCCGCACGGTGGGGTGCGCGTTCGCCATCGCGTACGCCGTACCGGCCCACTGCAGCAACGGGATGTCGTTGGGCATGTCGCCCAGGGCGACCGCCTCCGCCGGGCCGATGCCGCGCCGGGCGGCGACCAGGGCCAGTGTGGTCGCCTTGGTCACCCCGGCCGCGCTGATCTCCAGCAGCGACGACCCCGACGACCAGGTGATCTCGACCCGGTCGCCCACCGCGGCCGCGGCCCGGTCCCAGAAGTCCTGGGGGTCGAGCTCCTCGTGGCGGGCCAACAGCTTCAGCGCGGGTGCGTCGAAGATCGCGGCGATCGCGCCCCGCCGCGACTCTCCGGGCACCGGGTGCCGCTCGAGGAACTCCGGCTCCAGCCGGATCCCCCGGAGGTCCTCGACCGCGAAGCTCGTCCCGGGGACGGCTTCCCGGATCCGGTCGCAGACCTCCAGCCCCACGGCCGGGTCGATGCCGCGCTCGAGCACGGCCCGGTCACCGGCGACGTCCCACACCAGCGCCCCGTTGGACACGATCGCCAGGCCGTGGCTGCCGACGTGGTCGAAGACGTCGCGAGCCCAGCGCAGCGGCCGTCCGGTCACGAACACGACGACTGCACCGGAGCCTTCGGCGAGCGCCAGCGCCGTACGGGTGCGCGGTGAGATGGTGCCGTCGGAATGCACCAGAGTGCCGTCGAGGTCGGTGGCGACCAGCCGCACGGTCATGCCCGGACCGGACGTGCCAGCACCATCTCGCCGCCTTCGGCGGCACCCCGCACCTCGGTGAAGCCGCACTTGGCCAGCACGCGCAGACTGGCCGCGTTGTCGGGGCCCACGCTCGCGCGCAGGCGTACGCCGGCCCGGTCGGCCTCGCCCGCGAGGGCCCGCAGCGCCTCGGTGGCCAGCCCCGCTCCCCGGGCGGCCGCGACCAGGCCGTAGCCGACCTCGGTCTCGGCGACGCCGTCGCCGGCCGGAGCGGGCGGACCGAAGTAGCCGATCGTGCCGACCACGAGACCGTCGGAGGCACGCATGATGCGGCGCGAGCCCCACCTCGTCGAGCCACCGTCGGGACGGATCGACCGCGCCGCGTCCACGTCGTCGACCCGAGGGTAGTCGGGGTGCCACTCGGGGTGGCGGCGACCCGCGACCGTGTCGGCGGCCTCCGCTGCCGTCATCGGCTCCAGCCGCAGCCGGTCGGTGCGCAGCACGTCGGCGCACATCATCGGAACCAGAGCCGCAGCTCGACCGCGACGCCGTCGTCGTACACGCTCGCGGTCACCGCATCGGCGGCCTCGCGCACCTCGGGGACCGCCTGCCCCATCGCGACGCCACGGCCGGCCCAGCGCAGCATGTCCAGGTCGTTGCGACCGTCGCCGACCGCCAGCACGTCGGCGGGGTCCAGCTCCAGCTCCTGGCAGACCACGGCCAGGCCGCTGGCCTTGTTCACCCCGACCGGGGACAGGTCCAGCCAGGCGGTCCAGCCCACCACGTAGTCGGTGCCGTGCAGGCCGAGGCCGGCCGCGAGCGTGACGAAGTCCTCCGCGGTGGCCTCGGGGTCGCGGATGATGACCCGGCTGACCGGTTCGGAGACCAGCTCGTCGAGGTCGGTGAGGATCATGTCCCCGGACAGCTCGCCGGCCGGGAAGTGCCCGCTCACCCGGTAGCCGACACCGCGCTCCTCCACGGCCACCAGCGCGGTCGGGTGGCTGGCCAGCACCGCGTCCACGGCCTCCCGAGCGTCGAAGGTCTCCTCGTGGACGACCTCCAGGGGCGGGTACCGGAACACCACCGCGCCGTTGGACGCCACCACCCACAGCGGTTCGGCCCCGTCCTCGTGCAGTCCCAGCAGGTCGACGATCCGGCTCATCCCGTGCGGCGAGCGACCGCTGCAGAGCACGATCCGGGCACCGGCGGCCCGTGCGGCGTGCACGGAATCGAGAACGGCGGGCGTGATCGTCTCGTACGTCGCCCCCCGCCCGTCCACCCAGGCCAGCAGCGTGCCGTCGATGTCCAAGGCAACGAGCGCTGGTCTCCAGGACGGTGGTTCCACATGTGTCGTACCCGGCCGTTCCCTGCCGGGATGCGATTGTCCTGGCGTGCCCAGCCGTCCCGTGCCGGGCGATGCCGTGCCCGACGCCGGATCAGGCATGCACGGGCTCCAGCACCTCACGCCCCTGCAGGTAGGGGCGCAGCGCCGCCGGCACGCACACCGAGCCGTCGGCCTGCTGGTGCGTCTCCAGCACCGCCACGATCGTGCGCGTGCTCGCACACAGGGTGCCGTTGAGCGTGGCGACCGGCCGGGTGCCGTCCGGGAAGCGGCCACGGACGTCGAGCCGCCGGGCCTGGAAGTCGGTGCAGTTCGACGTCGAGGTCAGCTCGCGGTAGCGCCCCTGCGTGGGGATCCACGCCTCGCAGTCGAACTTGCGTTGCGCGGACAGTCCGAGATCGCCCGCCGCGGTGTCGATCACCCGGTAGGCGAGCTCGAGCTTGTCGAGGAACTCCCGTTCCCAGGCCAGCAGCCGCCGGTGCTCCTCGAAGGACTCCTCGACGGTGGTGTAGACGAACATCTCCACCTTGTCGAACCAGTGCACCCGGATGATGCCGCGAGTGTCCTTGCCGTGGGACCCGGCCTCCTTGCGGAAGCAGGGGCTGAAGGCGGCGTACCGCAGCGGCAGAGTGCCGACGTCGAGGATCTCGTCGGAGTGGTACGCCGCCATGGCGACCTCGGAGGTGCCGACGAGGTACATGTCCTCGCCCTCGATCCGGTAGACGTCGTCGGCGGCCTGACCCAGGAAGCCGGTGCCCTCCATCGCACGGGGCTTGACCATCGACGGGGCGATCACCTGGGTGAAGCCGGCCTCCCGGGCCTGGTCCATGGCCAGGTTCACCAGGGCCAGCTCGAGCTGCGCGCCGACACCGGTGAGGAAGTAGAACCGCGAGCCCGACACCTTGGCGCCGCGCTCGAGGTCGATCGCCCCCAGCATCCTGCCCAGCTCGACGTGGTCACGGGGCTCGAAGTCGAAGCGGCGTGGCTCGCCCGTCTCCTCCAGCACCACGAAGTCGTCCTCACCCCCGGCCGGCGCCTCGTCGGCGGCAGGGTTCGGGATCGCCAGCACCGCCTCGCGCCAGTCCTGCTCGGCCTGGCCCTGCGTCGCCTCGGCCTCCTTCACGTCGGCGGCAAGGGTCTTGGTGCGGGCGAGCAGCTCGGCCTTCTCGTCGCCCTGGGCGCGCGGGATCTGCTTGCTCAGCGCCTTCTGCTCGGCGCGCAGCTGCTCGAAGTCGGTGATCGCGGCGCGGCGTGCGGCGTCCGCCTCGAGCGCCCGGTCGATGGCCTTGCCGGACAGTCCCCGCTTCTCCTGGGCGGTGCGCAGCCGGTCGGGGTCGTCGCGGAGCAGGCGTGGGTCGATCACGGTGGCAGCCTACCGAGCCGCCGGGACGGGTTCCCGGTATCGGCCCGCCGTACGGGTATGACCTGGTACCGAGAGCCGGGTCAGGGGCCGGGTTGGCGATGAGGTCCCCGACGCGGGTGCACCAGCGACGCACAGACGACCCCGCCAAGCCCGGCCGCGGCAGCCACGAGGAACGCCACCGTGAAGCCCTCCGGCGCCGGGCGGCCGTCGGCCAAGGTGAACCCGGCCAGCAGCCCGACCGACACCTGGGCGCCGATCGCCCCGCCGGCCCGGCGCAGCACCGAGGTGATCGACGACGCCACCCCCACCTCACCGGGCGGCGCGGCCAGCGCCACGATGCTGCCGCTGAGGCTGACCACCACACCGAACCCGATCCCGAGCACACCCAGCTCCAGCAGCACCGCCCACAGCTGCGTGCGGTAGAGCGCCAGGGCGACCGTGGCCAGGACCAGGAGCACCATCCCGCCGGCGAACACGCGGCCCTCGCCCAGGCGCTTGGCGACCGGCCCGGTCAACGTCGAGCTGATGGTCTGGCCCAGTCCGCGTGGCAGCAGGACAAGCCCCACCAGGAAGGGGCCCACGGTGGCGACCGAGGCGGTCAGCGGGTCGTCCTGCCCACGGTTCTCCAGCAGGAACGGCAGCAGCAGGTTGACCCCGAAGACGCTGTAGCCGCCGAGCACGGTGGTGAGGTTGGTCAGCAGCACCCCACGGGAGCGCAGCACCCGCAGGTCCATCAGCGGGTCCTCGGTGTGCACCTCGCGCAGGTACCACCCGACGGCGGCGAGCACCGCGCAGCCGAAGGCCGCCAGCGGCAGCGGCGCCGTCCAGCCCCGCTGCGGTCCCTCGGTGATGCCGAGCACCAGCAGCGCCATCGCGGCGCCGAACAGCAACGCCCCCGGGGTGTCAAGCCCCCGGTGCTCCCGGGGCCCGGTGTCCGGCACGGTACGACGTACCAGCAACGCACCGACCGCCAGCGCGATCGCCCCGACGCCGAAGATCCACCGCCACGACCAGTACTGCGCAATCGCCCCGCCGACCGGCAGCCCGAGCACCGACCCCATGCCGAAGCCGCCGGCCAGCACTCCGATCGCGGTGTGCACCCGCTCCCGGGGGAGCACCTCGGTGGCGATCGCGAAGCTCAGCGGGAACACCACTCCGCCGACTCCCTGGATCATCCGGAAGATCACGACCAGCTGGATGTTCGGCGCCAGTGCGGTGGCGACGCTGCCGAGCATGAAGACGACCAGCGCGCCCAGGTAGACCCGGCGTCGGCCGATCCGGTCCCCGAGCTTGCCGAGGAACACCGGCGCCACCGACGCCACGACCAGGTAGCCGGAGAACAGCCAGACCGTCCACTCCCGGGACGCACCCAGGTCCTGCTGCACGGTGGGGAGCGCGGGGATGATCGAGATCTGCTGGAAGCCGTAGACCATGTCGGCGATCAGCAGCGCCGCGATGGTGACGGTCGGGGAGCCGAGGGCGGGTCGCCTGGTACGGCGGCCACGCTCGACATCTGTCACCGCTCAACCCTACGGGCCACCGGAGGACGCCCCGGAGCCCCGGAGCCCCGGAGGTCGAGGTAGCCGCCGCCGGCGGCCGGGCCCGCGCTCAGACCGTCGCGAACGCCGCCATCATCGCGATGTCCTCGTGCTCCAGGTTGTGGCAGTGCACCAGGTAGCGGCCGCGGTAGCCGGTGAACCCCACCGCAACCTCGGCCTGTTCCGACGGGGCATGGACGGCAGCCAGGCTGTCCCACCCGAGGTTGAGCCGGCGGCGCAGTTGGCCCGCGAGGCCGACGGCGCTCGCGGCCGGGGGTCGGGTCGAGGCTCGCACCTCGAGCGTCGGGCCGGGCACGGCGCTCGACATGTCCCCGGCATACTCTGCGGCAGCCGTCTGGAACCGTCACCGATCCCTGGGGCCCCCGTGACCGACAAGAACTCGGCAGCCGTCCGGCTGCTGGCCTGGGCCGCGCTGTGCCTGGCGGTGCTGCTGGCGCTCGCCCTGCTCGTGGTGCTGGACCGGTCGACCGTGCAGCACCTGGACACCGGGTTCGGCGCTCCGTGGGAGAGGTTCACCTTCCGGCACGACGTGGTGGTGGGCGACCCGGCCCTGTGGGTGGGCAGGATCGCGGGAACGATCGGGATGGCGGTGGCCACCGTGGTCGTCGCCGGCCTGCTGTGGCTGCGGCGTCACCGTCGCGCCGCGCTGTGGACGGTCGGGGTCATGGTCACCGTCGGCGTGGCCAACGACATCCTCAAGCTGCTGGTGGCCCGGCCCCGGCCGGTGTGGCCGCACCCGGTCGAGACGCTGACGACGTACTCCTTCCCCTCCGGGCACTCCTCGGGGATCGCCGCGGGGGCCGGGGTGGCGATCGTGCTCACGCTGATGCTGGTACGCCGTCGCGCCGTGCGCCGCCTCGTCGTCGCGGTGGCCGCCGTGGTCGCGCTGCTCGTCGGCCTCGACCGGGTGCTGCTCGGGGTGCACGACCCCTCGGACGTGCTGGCCGGATGGGCCCTGGGCGCCGCCGTGGTCCTGGTCTGGCTGGCGGCGTTCGACCCCGCCCCTCGGTCGATCGTTGCGCAGAAGGGCCCGATGCCCGAGATCCGGCCCGGTGCCGAGGGCACCCTCGCGGCGGTGCTGAACCCGGCGAAGCTGGAGGACCCCGGGCAGTTCCGCGACATGGTGGAACGGATGGCCGCCGAGTCGGGCTGGTCCCGGGTGCTGTGGTGGCAGACCACGGTCGAGGACACCGGCTACGCCATGGCCCACCAGGCCGCGGTCAGCGGAGCCAGCGTGGTGGTCGCCGTCGGCGGCGACGGCACCGTCCGGGCGGTGTGCGAGGAGCTCGCCGGCACCGGCATCCCGGTCGGCATCGTCCCGGCCGGGACCGGCAACCTGCTGGCCCGCAACCTCTCGATCCCGCTCTACCTGCGTGCGGCGGTCGACGTGGCGATGAACGGCCAGGACCAGGCGGTCGACATGGCGCGTGTCGAGGGCGACCGGATGGACGACGCCACCTTCCTGGTCATGGCCGGGATGGGCTTCGACGCCGCGATCATGGAGGGCGTCGACGAGGACGTGAAGGCCAGGGTGGGCTGGCTCGCCTACGTCTGGTCGGCCCTGAAGGCGCTGATGTTCCCGGCGATCCGCGTCGAGGTGTCGGTGGACGGCGCCCCGTTCACCCGGCATCGCGCGCGCACGGTCGTGATCGGCAACGTCGGTCACCTGCAGGCCGGGATGCCGCTGCTCCCGGACGCCGCGATCGACGACGGCCTGCTCGACGTGGTGCTGCTGTACCCGCGCAGCTTCTGGTCGTGGCTGCCGCTGGCTGCCCGGGTGCTCACCCGCAACCGGCGTACCGACGAGACCATCACCCGGATGACCGGCCGCCGGGTCGCCGTACGCTGCAACGCCGACGCGCCCCGCCAGCTCGACGGAGACCTGCTGGCCCCCGGCAAGGAGCTGCGCGCCGAGTGCCTCCAGGGTCGGCTGCTGGTCCGCGTGCCTCGCTAGGCCCGGCGAAGTCGTCCACAGCTTACGAACACACCGTCGAGATTGTCGGTGACGGATGGTTGGATGTTTGCCATGGCCACCGCGACCGATTCAGCTCGCCGGCTGCCGACCGACGCCCAGTCGGCGGTGCTGGACGAGCTGGTGTCGGCGGCACGCACCAGGGAGTGGGCCGAGGCCGAGGAGCTCCGGCTGGTCGCCGACTGGGCGCATTCCTACCCTGGGGAAGCGTTCGAGTGTGCCTCGTGGGCCGACCCGCACCTGGTCGACCTCGACGAGGGTGGGGACGGGCTGGACCGGCTGGGCGGTGAGGGGACGCCGCCGGTGGCGCAGTTCGCGGTCGAGCAGCTCGCCACCCGGCTGGGTGTCTCCACCGGGTCGGCGATGCACCTGGTGGCCAGCGCCCTGGACCTTGCCCACCGCCACCCGGTGCTGTGGCACCGGGTGCTGTCCGATGACTGCCCGGCCCGGATCGCCCGCAAGGTCGCCGATGCCTGCCGGGCCCTGCCGGCCGAGGCGGCCGCCTGGGTGGATGCCCGGACCGGCGAGGCCGCGGGCCGCGTGCCGTGGCGGGTGGTGGAGGCCAAGGTCGCCTATGCAACCGCAAAGTGGGACCCGGCCCGGCTGGCGGAGGCCGAGCACACCGCGAAGGACCGGCGCCACGTGGACCTGGACTTCCCTACCCTTGCCCGAGCCGCGGAGGCAGACCTGACCGCGGGCATCGCCACCACCGGGATCCGCGGCGTGCTCGACACCGTCGACGCGATCAAGTTCGAGGCCCTGGTCGCCGAGAAGGCCACCGAACTGGCCCGCGCCGGTGACTCCGACCCGCTGCCCATCCGTCGCGCCAAGGCCGTGGGCCTGATCGCCGACCAGCTGGTCACCGGCACCCTCGACCTCTCCGACACCGCATCGCACGTTGAGGTGCGAGCGAAGCGAGCCCTTCGAGACGGTCGCTGCACGACCTCCTCAGGAACCACCTCGAAACCGGGGTCCCCCGGTCCGGTACCCGGGCGCCCCTGCCTACCGGTCATGCTGTTCGTCCACGTGCGCATCGAGGACCTGGCACCGCACCCGACCGGCGCGACCCGGCTCGGCACCGTGGAGCGGCTGGGCCCGGCAACCGTGGAGCTGCTGGCCGACTGGCTGGGCCGCGTCGACCTGAGGATCCGCCCGGTGCTGGACCTGGCCCGGACCGACGAGGTGGACCAGCACGACCCGCCAGAGTGGATGCGGGAGCTGGTCATGCTGCGCGACGGCCACTGCGTATTTCCCTGGTGCGGCCGGCACGCTCGCTCCTGCGATCTGGACCACATCGACCCGTACGTCCCCACGGACCGCGGTGGTCCACCGGGCCAGACACGTCCGAACAATCTGGCGCCACTGTGCCGGCGACATCATCGCTGCAAGACCTTCACCCGCTGGCGCTACCGACGAGGGCGTGACGGCACCTACGAGTGGACAGGCCCCGGCGGAGTCGGCTTCCGGGTGGACCCGTCCACGGGCACCACCCGAGTCACCTGACGAACCACCCAGACCCACACGGCCGACCCCGAGCGACCCTCGGGGCCACCGGCACGCGAAGGTAGTGGCGGGCTCGCTCTCGAAACGGCTCTCAACGGGCCACGCCGGTCATCCCTTGCTCCCTGAGCAGGTGCATGTGTCCGCGAACCTATCCAGAGCGGCTCGCCGAAGCTCTCAACAACTGGTGCCGAAGACGCGCTGCAACTCGCGGCGGGTGTGCTCGACGAAGTCCGGAGACAGGGTGTCGAGCCCTGGCGTATAGGCGGATCCCACGATGGCATTCAGCACCTGGTCCAGCGGGCCCGAGCCGGGCGGGAGTCTGAGAAGCCATACGCGGCCCGGTGGACGTGGGCCGAGCCCGTACTCCGTGAGCAAGGCGTTTGTGTCCGCCTCGATCTCGAAGTAGGTCGCGGCAGGCCACGGCAAGCGTTGATGCGGCTGCCTACCCTCGCAGGAGCGCATCATGTGTCGTGCCCGGGCGTCGCGGACCCAGGCTCGCGCCCGGGCCGGCCAGATCGCCGGGAGAAAGCACCACAGCGGATTGTCCGGAGCCAGTTCGTAGCCCTGGGCAAGGGCACCGTGGACCTGCGGGATCATCCTTGGATCGTCGGAGTCGACCACGTCAGCACGGAAGGGCGCGGAGGTGTCCAACCAGGTTTCGCTGTCTTCCCAACCCCAGTCGTAGGCGACCACGAGTCGAGTTTTCCATGCACGTGAGCGACCAGATAGGGGCGGGGAGCCTGCGGTCAGCCGGGGTGCCCCGGCGGAGCGGCCACGTTGACGGTGGGGACGCCGCCCCCGGCGCGGGCGATCACCGCCAGCGAGGGCTCGTCGCCGGGGTTGCTCTCCCGGTGCACGGTGTACGCCGGCACGTGCACGAAGTCACCCGGCCCCGCGTCGACGTGGCCGTCGTACCCCTCGAACTCGAGGCGTAGCAAGCCCCGGACCACGTAGAGGCTGGTCTCGTTGCGCTCGTGATGGTGCCATCCGGACACGGCCCCCGGAGCGGTCTCGACCTGACCCGACCACAGCACCGGCACCTCGAACGCGCGGTGGCGGGACATCCCCGGCGTGGGATCGGCCACGGCCAGGTCGGCGGACCGGAGGACACGGACTGGCTCGCTCATGCTTCGAGTCTGCCAGCACGCACCGGAGGGCACGGGGTTTCGAGGCTCGCTCCGCTCGCAGCTGACCTCCGGGGATCACCGCTTCGGCAGCAGCGGGGTCGGGCCACCGGCGTCGCCGAACGAGAACGACTCACCCTCGCGGCGGTGGAGCTCGGCGTACCGCGCGACCTTGTCGGGGTCCAGCTCGACGCCGAGGCCCGGCCCGGTCGGCACCGCGAGAGTGCCGTCCCGTGGGTCGAGCGGGTCGCCCGCGAGGACGTCGTCGGCGAGCAGCGAGGTGTAGGCCTGGTTGGCGTAGAGGAAGTTCGGCGTCGAGCAGATCACGTGCAGGGCAGCGGCGGTGGCGACCCCGAGCTCGCCCAGGCTGTGCTTGACCACCGGGATGCCCGCCGCGTCGCAGACTCCCGCACCCCGCTTGAGGTTGAGCAACCCGCCGTCCATCTGGTTGTCCACCGAGACCGCATCGGCCGCACCCGCCGTGACCACCGCCAGCTGGTCCTGCCGGGTCCACGAGGCCTCGTTGGCCAGGATCGGCGCGGTGGTGCGGCTGCGCACGTAGGCCATCTCGGCCAGGTTGCGACCGGAGACGGGCTGCTCGAGGAACTCGAGCCGGTACGGCGCCAGCCGACGGTCCATCGCGATCGTGTGGGCGGCCGACCACGACTCGTTGGCGTCCACCCGCAGCCGGGCCTGCGGACCCGCGCCGTCGCGGACGGCGGCCACCCGCTCGACGTCGAGCCCGGGCTCGTCGGCGCCCACCTTGAAGTACATCGTCGCGAAGCCACCGGCGGCCGCCTCAGCCGCAAGGCCACGCATCGTCTCCGGGGTGTCCATGCCGAGATAGCAGATGGTCTCCGCCCGCTCGCGCACCAGGCCGCCCAGCAGCGCGGAGACAGGCTGGCCGCACACCTTCCCGACGATGTCCCAGCAGGCCATCTCCACACCGGCGATCGCGGGACTGGTGGCCTGCACGTGGTGCCAGGTGCCGACGATGTCGATCCGGGCCATGAGCCGCTCGACCGCCATCGGGTCCTCGCCGTGGACCAGCGGCAGCAGACTGTGGACCACGGAGGTGACGATCTCCGCGGACGGGTACGCCGGCGCCTCCCCGATCCCGGTGAGGCCCTCGTCGGTGCGCACCTCGAGCAGCACGCTGACCAGTCCCCTGCGGACGCCGTACGCCCACCGCTCGGGGCGGACGTAGGGTACGGCGACCGGGGTGGCGATGACCTCGGTGATGCGCATGGGGCTCCTCCAGCAGGTGGGTGGGTCAGCCGGCAGACGGCTCCCGCGGGGCGCGGGTGAGGAACTCCCCTCCGTCCCGGGTGACCACCACGGTGTCGGAGACGCAGTAGTCGCCGGGCTCCTGGCCGAGCAGCCACGACAGCAGGTGGAAGACCATGCCCTCGGCGAGGACCAGCTCGCCATCCCGGACGATCCCCTGCACGGCACCGCCCCCGACCCAGCTCGGCGGGAAGCCGATGCCGACCATGTAGCCGCAGTGGTGCCGGCGGTAGTCGTGGTGGCCCAGGCCCTCGTCGACGACCTGCTGCCAGGCACGGTAGACCTGCCCGGTGGGTACGCCGGGCCGCAGCTCGACGCGGGCCGCCTCAAGTGCGGCGATCGCGATGTCCGCGGCGTCGCGGGTGCCCGGGTCGACCGTGTCGATGGAGACCATCCGGGTCAGCGGCGCGTGGTAGCGGTAGACCGAGGCGGACAGCTCCATGAGCAGCGCGGCGTCGGACCGCAGCGGCCGGTCGCGCCAGGTGACGTGCTCGTGGGTGAGGATGTCGGTCCCCCGGATCAGCGGCGCGAACCCGGGGTGCTCGCTGCCGGCGCGGACCAGCTGGGCGTAGACCGCGGCGGCCACCTCCCGCTCGGTCGCGTTCGAGGACGCGGCGGCCACACCGGCCAGCACGGCCCGGTCGGAGATCCGGGCCGCGCGCCGGATGAAGCCCAGCTCGGTCTCGGACTTGACCGCGCGGATCGCCACCACCAGTCCGGAGGTGTCGATCCAGGCGCGATCGGGCAGGGCCGCGCGGGTGCGGTCCCACACCCCCGGCGGGAAGAACATCGCGTCGAGCTCGACGCCACAGGTGGCGCCGGCGGCGGTGCCCTCCGCGACGGTGCGGACCAGGACGTCAGCCGGGTCGGACCCGTCGTCGTACGGCACGTGCTCGCAGGCGGTGACCTGCGTGGTGATCGTGGCGTGCTCCATCGCCCGGGCGATCAGCCGCGGCGTGCCATCCCGTGGCAGCACCAGCATGGTCAGGCTGAAGTAGCCCTGATAGTTCAGGCCGGTGAGGTAGTAGATGTTCTCCGGGCCCACGACCACGAGGAGGTCCAGGCCACGGGCGCGCATGTCCTCGCGCACCGTGCGGCGGCGGCTCTCGATCTCCTCCGGAGCGAGCGCGACCGCGGTGTAGGGCTCCACGGTCGGCTGGACGGTGGGCGCGGACATGGGCGTGGACCTTCGGACGCTGGTGCTCTCGAACGCTGGTGCTCTCGAACGCTGGTGCTCTCGAACGTTGGGGCCTGCCCACAGCATGCGCCGCCGGCGTTCCCGTGTCGAGCGGATCAGGAAATCAGCCGCCCGGCAAGCTGCCACCCACGGGGAAACGCCCTGTCAGTGCTTCAGCACCAGGCGTCCGGAGAGGTCGACCTGCTGGGGGTTGCCGGTCACGGTGAAGCCGATGGCCCGGGCCGGTCGGTGGCGGTCCACCGGTCACCCGTGGCCCTGGCCGGATAGTCCGGCACACCGAGCTCCGACTCGCCGATGTTCCAGACCGCTCCTCGCTGAGGGTCGGGGCTGAGTGCGGTCGCGGTGAGGTGCACCCTGGGCGCTCCGCCTGCCCGGCCGGGCCGGGACCCGGGCTTCGCCTGGATCAGCGCGGGTCGGGCCCGGGACGCGCGTGCGCCAACGCGTCCTCCTCCTCCGGGGACAGCGGCTGCTCGCAGCGGCCCTCACTGACCGCCTTGGCATAGGTGCGGGCGTCGTTGCGGCCGTGGATCGCGGTGAGCACCACGCCGCTGGCATGGTCGTCGAGCAGCGCGAGCGACCAGGACATCCGGCCGCCCAGGTCCCCGAAGGCGTCGTAGCGGACCACAGCGACGTGCCGCAGCGTGTCCCGGGACTCCAGCTTGAGCGCGGCGACCTCCTGCCGCAGCCCGAGTACGTCGGAGGGCAGGTCGGTGTCGGCCTCGGGCTGGGCCGGCGGCGGCGCCGGGCGTCGCAACGCCGCCGCAGCGATCACCACGGCCACCACGGCGATCACCAGCGCGATCACGGCCACCACGGTCACGCGGCGAGCCTAGCGAGTGTCCGAGCAGCTCGCTGCTCGTGACCGAGTGGGCGAAGTCGCGTTGACGGGCGAGGCGAGGATCACGGCACCCAAGGCTAGGCACTCACGGAACGAGCACGGCCGAGGCGCGCCCGGTCACCCGTGGGAACATGACGGACGTGACCGAGCCGACCGACCGGGCCGCCCGCCGCATCGCCTACCAGGGCGAGCCGGGCTCCAACTCCGACCTGGTGTGTAGACAGCACTACCCGGACTGGGAGGCCGTGCCGCGGCCGTCGTTCGAGCACGTCTTCGCGACCGTCACGTCCGGCGAGGCCGAGCTCGCGATGCTGCCCATCGACAACTCCATCGCCGGTCGGGTCTCCGACATCCACCACTTCCTGCCGACGTCGGGCCTGCACATCATCGGGGAGCACTTCCTGCGCATCCAGTTCGCGCTGATGGCGGCGCCCGGGGCCTCGCTGTCCACGATCCGCACCGTGCACAGCCACGTGCACGCGCTGGGCCAGTGCCGCCGCATCATCCGCGAGCACGGGCTGACGCCGCTGATCTCGGGTGACACCGCCGGCGCCGCCCGCGAGATCGCCGAGGCCGCCGACCCCACCCAGGCCGCGATCGCGCCGCCGCTCGCGGCGCAGACCTACGGGCTGCAGATCCTCGCCGAGGACGTCGAGGACGAGGAGCACAACACCACCCGGTTCGTGGTGCTCTCACCCGAGCCCGTCCGTGCCCCGTGCGGGGACGGCCCGGTGGTGACCAGCTTCGTGTTCAACGTGCGGAACCTCCCGGCCGCGCTGTACAAGGCGCTCGGCGGGTTCGCGACCAACGGGGTGAACATGACCAAGCTGGAGAGCTACATGGTCGGGGGCCGCTTCTTCGCCACCCAGTTCCTCGCCGAGGTCGACGGCCATCCCGACGACCTCCCGGTCAGGCGTGCGCTGGAGGAGCTGGAGTTCTTCACCACCGACGTGAAGGTCCTCGGCGTCTACCCCGCCGACGAGTTCCGGCTCCACGAGCCGGGCTGACGGGCCACCGGCAGCCCGGGCAGGAGTACGGCGTCCCACCACCCGAAGACGGGCGATGGGACGTCGTCACTCACTCAGCCTGGATCCAGCCTCAGTGGCCGTGGCCGTGGCCGTGGCCGTGGCCGTGACCGTGGCCGTGACCGTGACCGTGGCCGTGACCGTGGCCGTGACCGTGGCCGCTGCCCAGCTGCCGCGCGATCGCGGAGAAGAACGTCGGCCCGTCCGGGCTGCCGACACCGGTCTCGTCGTCGTACCCCGGCGTGTCGTGCAACGTCGAGGACTGGACGTCGATGTCCTGCAGCTGGAACTTCTTCCCCTGGCTGTTGTCGAGGAGGTTCACGTAGTCGGTGCGCACCTGGTGCACCGGTGTGGCCGGCGCCACGATGTCGTGGATGCCGCCGGTCGTCATCTTGTAGTACAGCGGGTTCGCGAAGCCGACCGGCTGACCGGCCTTCTGTCCCGCCACGGCCAGCACGCCGGCAAGCAGGGGCGAGGACAGGCTGGTGCCGCCGATGCGGTACTGGTCCCAGTAGGTGCCGTCCGGGAACTGCTGGGTCTCGCCGACGACCATGCCGGTGTTGGGGTCGGCGGTCATCGAGATGTCCGGCACCACCCGCATCGGCCCGTTGGGCCCGGCCGAGATCGAGTCCGGCACCACCCCGCGCTGGTAGAACGGCTGGGCGAACAGCTGGCTGATGCCGCCGCCCCCACCCGAGCTGTAGGCGGCCGGCCCCCACGATCCGTCGACGAGCTGGTGGTACGCGGACTGCCAGCCGTACTCACCCTGCCACTTCCCGTGCTTGCCGATCTCGAGGCTGGTCCCGCCGACACCGGTGACGTACGGGAGGTCTGCGGGGAACTCCGCGGTCTTCGCCGAGGGGTCGGTCCCTCCGGCGGTGTGGTCCCCGGCGTCACCGGAGGAGAAGTTGACCGAGATCCCGGTCAGCGCGGCCTCGGTGGAGAACTGCTGGTAGAAGTCCTGGTAGGCCTGCGGGATGTCCACCGGGTCGTCGTAGAAGTCTGTCCAGGAGTTCGTGATCACGTCGGCGACGTGGTTGTCGATCGTCGACGCCCAGGCGTCGTCCAGCCCCGTGGAGCAGTCGGCGCCGCCGACGTAGACCACCTTGGCGCCCGGAGCCATCGCGTGCACCGCCTCCACGTCGAGGGTCTCCTCGCCGTACCAGCCGTTGCCGCCACACTCGTCGACCAGGCCGTAGCCGTCCGGTGCCGGCGTGATCTTGGTGAACTGGTGCCGCTTGAACTGCGGCTGGTGGTGCACCCGGTTGTACTTCGCAGCGTCCTGCTCGATGGTCGGCGACGAGTACGCGTCGGTGATCGCCACGGTGATGTGCTTGCCGGTGATCCCCTTCTTCAGCATCGGACGGACGCCGTACGCGCCCTGCAGCTGCTGGGGGGTGTAGCCGCACACGGCGTACGGCGGGTGCGTGCCGTCGGCGGGCGGCTGTGCGGTCGCGGTCTTCTGGCCAAAGTACTTCGAGCAGGGCGGGACGCCGTACCGCGCGCCCGGGGGCGGGCCCGGGAGGGTGTCGGCGGGCTTCTTCAGGGTGCTGCCCTGGTCGAGCCCGATCACGCCGTGAACCGTGCCCACCACCGAGGACGGTGTCCCGGACGGCAGGGACAGCTGCGAGTCGTTGGCGTGCACGGACTTCCCCCGGAAGCGGTACTGCTGCATCGAGGTGCCGAAGGTGCTCTCGACGCGCGAGGCACTTCCGTGCGCCTCGACGTACATCCCGGAGGGGAGCGTCTTGTCCACGTGCAGGCCCCGGGAGCGCAGCCACGACTGCACCGCGTGCACGTCCGCGTGGGTGGGGGCGAACCGCTGCCGGAACTGCTTGCTGTTCAGCCAGTTGCCGTAGTCGGGGCTGGCCGGGTCCGAGAGCCGCTGCACCAGCGCGTCCGCGCCCTGCTGGTCACTCATCTTCAGCAGCACGCCGAAGTCGACCCGGTGGCCGTTGGGCACGCTACCGGTGTGCTTGGCCCGGCCGAGCCAGTGCGGCTTGCTGTCGGGCAGCTTGTGGCGATGGGGAGCCGCGGATGCCGGTGACCCCAACGTGGCGGACAGGGCCAGAGCGGTGGCCACTGCGGTGACCGCAGCGGCCACGCGCCCGCCCGGGACGCGTACGTGCATGGACAACCTCCTCGGGAGGAAACAAAGAGTGACCGTCGTCACACAACTCCCATCCGTGTGATTGGTCAAGGCCCAGAAGCAGAAAACCCGACCGGATGTTCGGTCGGTCGCCCGGGATGCGGCGGCCCGGGCGGCGCCCTCTAGGTTGGGGTCGTGGATCTCGCCGTCATCGCCGTCACCTTCGGCGCGATCTTCCTGGTCGAGCTTCCCGACAAGACCTTCATCGCCACGCTGGTGCTCTCCACCCGCTACCGGCCCTGGGCCGTCTGGATCGGGGTCGGCACCGCCTTCCTGATCCAGACCCTGATCGCCACCACCATCGGACAGGCCGTCACCTACCTGCCCGACGAAGTGGTCAAGGGCGTGGCGGCCGCGATCTTCCTCGCCGGCGCGGTGCTGCTGTTCCGGGAGGCGCCGAAGGCCGACGCCGGCGAGGCGGAGACGGAGCAGGAGTACGCCGGCAAGGCGAAGGAGGGACTGAACCCCTGGAAGGCCATGGGCGCGTCCTTCCTGGTGCTGTTCGCCGCCGAGTGGGGCGACCTGTCCCAGCTGCTCACGATCAGCCTGGTGGGCAGGTACCACGAGCCGGTGTCGGTCTTCGCCGGCGCCTGGACCGCCCTGCTGCTGGTCTCGGGACTGGCGGTCGTGGCCGGTCGACTGCTGCTGCGCCACGTCAAGCTCTCGTGGATCCACTACGTCGGCGCTGCGGTGTGCCTGGCCCTGTGCGTGCTGACCGTGGTGGAGCTGCTGCGGTGAGCAGGCTTCGACGAGGCGCTCTCGAGCGGCGCGACTTCTTCCGGACGGTCTGAGAGAGTGTCTGCGTGAGTGCTGGCGCCAGTAGCGAGGTCGGGAAGCTGCGGACGGTCGTGCTGCACCGTCCGGGCCCGGAGCTGAAGCGGCTCACCCCGCGCAACAACGACACCCTGCTGTTCGACGGGATCCCCTGGGTGAGCCGGGCCCAGGAGGAGCACGACGCGTTCGCCGAGGCGCTGCGTGACCGCGGCGTGGAGGTGCTGTACCTGACCGAGATGCTCACCGAGACGCTGGCCGACGAGTCCGCTCGCGCCCGCGTGGTCGACGCCGCGCTGAGCTCGCTCCACCTCGGGGACACACTGCGGGACTACCTGCGCAGGGCGCTGGCCGAGCTGCCCCCGTCCGGGTTGACCGACGTCCTCACCGCGGGACTGCGCAACGACGAGGTGCGCGGCGGGTTCGGGCTGGTCACCAGCCTGCTGTCGCACGACGACTTCCTCATCGACCCGCTGCCCAACCTGCTGTTCACCCGCGACTCCAGCGTGTGGATCCGCGACCGGGTGGCGATCACGTCGCTGGCGATGCCGGCCCGGGCGCGCGAGACCCAGCTCACCGAGCTCGTCTATGCGCGCCACCCGCGGTTCGCCGGCACGCAGACCATCCACGGCTGGCAGCACGAGCACGTCGAGGGCGGCGACGTACTGCTGCTGGCCCCCGGCGTCCTGGCGGTCGGCGTCGGCGAGCGTACGACGCCCGCCGGGGTCGAGCGGCTGGCCCGGCAGGTCTTCGCCGCCGAGCTGGCCCACACCGTGCTCGCCGTGCCCATCACGCAGGAGCGGGCCACGATGCACCTCGACACCGTGTGCACCATGGTCGACGTCGACAAGATCGTGATGTACCCGAACGTGGCCGACCACCTGCAGGCACTGACCGTGACCGCCGCCGGCGACGAGCTGCGCATCACCCCGCCGGAGCCGTTCCTGGTCGCGGCTGCCAAGGCGATGGAGATCGACACGCTGCACCAGATCGACACCGGGCTGGACCCGGTCACCGCCGAGCGTGAGCAGTGGGACGACGGCAACAACACCCTGGCCGTGGCGCCCCGGGTCGCGGTGGCCTACGAGCGCAACGTGGAGACCAACGCACGGCTCGAGGCAGCCGGCATCGAAGTGGTGGCGATCCCCGGGTCCGAGCTCGGTTCCGGGCGCGGCGGGCCGAGGTGCATGTCCTGCCCGGTCACCCGCGACGAGATCGGCGAGTGAGGGCCTCCGGGCAACGAGCCTCGACCTGGGGCGGCGGCCACTGCGACCCCGGCCCGGACATGCACCCGGGGCCGGCCCTGAGGGCCGGCCCCGGTCGTCCGGGCCACGGGGGACGGGCCTCGGACAGTTGAATGCCCGATCGATGTTGACGGGGGATACAACGTCGATCGGGCACATCCGAATCTAATCCACCGTTCAACGAAACACAACCGAGGGCGGCTGCATTTCTCTGCAGATCCCGCAGGTGGGGTATGGCTCACGCCGGGCCCACCCGTGCATGCACCACCGTGCGGGACTCCGCCGTCTCGACCCACCACCGCGAGGCCAGCGCCTCCACGACCACGAGCCCCCGCCCGGACAGGTCCGACAACCCGGCATGGACCCGACGCGGTCGCGTGCCGGCGCCACCGTCTGCCACGGCGATGTCGATGCCGGCCTCGTCGCGGTGACAGCTCACCTCGACCTCGCCTCCGGACAGCGGCTGGGCGTGCCGGACCGCGTTGCCCACCAGCTCCGAGACCACCAGCCGGCAGTCGGCGACGACCTCGACCTGCGGGCCCAGGTCGATCAGCCAATGGTCCAGTGCCCTCCGGGCCGCACCCGCGCTCTCCGCGGCGAACGGCAGCCGCAGCACCCAGGGATCGGACGACGAGCGCCCCCGCTCACCTGACATCTCCAGCCTCCGGACTGCCCACGTCCGCGGGACGTTGTCCCGCGCGCGGGGATCGGAACCACCCCCGGCCATGGTCCCGCATCCGAGAGGCCTGCGCCAGCCCTTCGGCCCAGGTCACCAGTGCACCTCGTCGAGGTACCGACGGGTTGCGGAGGGGCGGTCAGTGATGATCGCCTCGGCCCGCTGGGCGAGGCACCGCTCGATGTCGGCCGGCTCGTTCACGGTCCACACGTGCAACCGGGAGCCGGCGTCGGTGATCTTGTGGATCGCCTCGGGGTAGCGCCGCAGCAGGTCGATGCCGGGTCCGGCGATCCAGTCCGGGTCGGCCATCGGCCGCACCCGCAGCCAGTCGGTGGCGCCGTCCATCAGGTAGACCAGCTCGAGCCGGGGCGCGAGCCGCCGGATCCGGCGCAGCGCCACCGAGGAGAAGCTCATCACCCGTGCGGGCGAGTCGGCGCCCGCCCAGCCGAACTCGTCGAGCAGCTCGACCAGCCGCCGCTCCACCAGCCCCGCGTAGCGGGTGGGGTGCTTGGTCTCCACCGACAGCTCGACCCGCCGGGGCTGCTCGGCCACGATGGTCAGCAGCCTGCGCATGGTGAGCACGCCGTCGTGCTCGGGGTCGCCGGGGTCCGCCTCGTCGTCGAGGTCGGCCCAGGGGTGCTTCCAGCCCGCGAAGTCGAGATCCTCGAGGTCGGCGAGCGCCATGTTCGACACCAGCGAGTCGGTGGCCGCCGTACGTCGCAGGTCCCGGTCGTGCACGCACACGAGGTGGCCGTCCGCGGTCAGTCGAACGTCGCACTCCAACCCGTCGGCGCCCTCGTCGAGCGCGGCGATGTAGGCGCGGAGGGTGTGCTCGGCGTTGTGCTCGCTCGACCCTCGGTGTGCCACGACCAGCGGTCGCTCCATGCGGCCATCGTCTCAGAGGCCCCGGCGACCGATGCCGCGGCTCACCCGCCCGGGTGCACGATCTGGTGGTCGAAGGCGTACACGATCGCGGCCGCCCGGTCCCGCAGCCCGAGCTTGGCGAAGATCCGGCCGATGTGGCTCTTCACGGTCAGCTCGGAGATGTGCAGCCGCTCGGCGATCTCGGTGTTCGACCAGCCGGAGCCGATCGCCCGCAGCACCTCGTGCTCCCGGTCGGTCAGCACCTCGACCCCGTCCCCGGCCGGCCCGGGCCCGGGCGCCTCGCGGTAGCGGACCAGCACGCGCGCGGTCACCGAGGGATCCAGCCACGACTCCCCGCCCGCCACGCTGCGCACCGCACGGCCCAGGTCCTCCGCGGAGGAGTCCTTGAGCAGGAACCCCGCCGCGCCGGCCCGCAGCGCGCCCGAGAGCAGCTCGTCGTCGTCGAAGGTGGTCAGCACCAGCACTGGTGGCGGGTCCGGCTGCTGCTGCAGCCGGCGGGTGGCCTCGATGCCGTCGACGGTGCGCATCCGCAGGTCCATCAGGACGACGTCCGCCGGATGCTCGGCCAGGGCGGCGGGGAGCTCGGCGCCGTCGGCGCACTCGGCGACGATGTCGAACCCGTCCCGGCGACGCAGGATCCGGCGCAGCCCCGAGCGCACCAGCTCCTGGTCGTCGACCAGCACCACCCGGACCGTCTCCGCAACGCTCACGACGCGGTCCCCGGGGCCGGCTCGGGCAGGTTTCGACGACGCCCCAGCAGGCAGGCGGAGTCGCCCTCGAGCGGGAGGCGTACGTCGACCACCCAGGCCCCCTCCTGGGGGCCGACGCGGATGGTGCCGCCGAGGCCGGTCGCCCGCGCGGTCATGCCGGGCACTCCCGAGCCGCCGTCGTGCGGGGACGTCCGGCCGCCCGGCAGGCCGCTGCAGACCACGAGCCGGACCTCGGCCGGCGTCAGCTCCAGGGTGACCGAGACCCGCGAACCGGGCGCGTGCTTGGCGACGTTGGCCAGTGCCTCCTGCGCGACCCGGTACAGGCCGAGACCGTGGCCGGGCGGGAGCCGGTCGAGGTCGGCCGGGAGGGAGTCGTCGACCTGCAGGCCGGCGGCACGGAACTGCTCCACGAGCACGCCGATGTCGCCGGCAACGGGCAGCGGTCGCACCGAGGCCGGGCCGGTGGTCAGTCCGCTGACCGTCTGCCGGATGTCGGCCATCGCCTGGCGCCCGATCCGCTCCGCGTCGTCGAGCGCCTCGGCCGCCTCGGCGGTCTCGCCGTCACGCAGGGCCTGCCGTGCCCCGGTCAGGTGCAGCAGCGTGACGCTGAGCGAGTGCGCCACCAGGTCGTGGATCTCGCGGGCGATCCGCTCCCGCTCGGCGGCGGTCGCGCGGGCACGGTCACCGGCCCGGGCCTGGCGTTCCGCGGTCAGGGCACGCATCTGCCAGCGCAGCAGGAACCCGACGACCAGGCCGAGCACCACCTCCAGGCTGTACATGCCGGGGCTTGGCAGGTCGACCACGACCGCGGCCGCCACCAGCAGCAGGATCGAGGCCACCCCCATACCGAGCCCGGGGGCGACGCCGTCCCGGGCAAGCACCACGGCCACCAGCACCATCAGCAGCCCGGGGGCGACGTCAGCAGGTCCGGCAACGTCGAGCGGGTCACCGATCAGCAGCCACGTGGCGGCCCCCAGGACGAGGGGGCCGTCCGCCCACCACCAGCCCGTCCACTTCGGCTTGACGAACAGCGCCACGGGGGCCACCAGGACGAGCACGAGGATGAGCGCGACCGGCCGGGGCGGCGTGAACGCGTGCCGTTGTATCAGCGAGGCGACCACCACCACGACCAGACCGGCGTACGAGACAGCCGGCACCCACCACGGGTAGGCCAGGCCACGGCTCTCCAGCTTCGTCTCCAGCAGTGGCCGGAGTCGGGCCACCACACCGCGCACCAGCGGGAACATGGCCACAGCCTAGGCAGCAGCCGGCCCGTGCACATCCGACCGGGGCAGGCGTGCGTCTCCTACTCCGGTAGCAGGCGAATTGCCTGCCCGGGCCCGATGTCCCGCACGCTTGGTCTCCGTAGCGTCGACGCCATCAACCCCGACGGCAAGGAGGCCGAGATGAGCTGGGAGGAGACCCACCGTCGCTGGACCGCCCTGCGCGAGATCGCCGCGATCGCCGAGTTCCGCCAGGACGGTGAGCTGCCCTGGAACCAGGAGTACGCCGAGATCTTCGGCGACCCCGACCAGCTGGTGGCCGCGCTGCGCTACCGCTGGGAGCTCAACGCCACGGCGCAGCTGGACGACCACCTGCCCGAGGACCAGCTGGACGAGACCCGGCGCCGCCTGGTCGCAGAGAACGCCGGCGTCCGCCGCATCCTTGCCAGGTACTCCGCCGCCACCGACCATGGGGGCGAGGAGGAACGCCTTGTCAGCGCTTGAGCGGCACACCGGCGCCGGCTGGCGCACGGCGGTGACCTGGTCGCTGGCGCACGGGGTCTCCCGGGGCCTGCTGCGTGCGGCGGCCCGCCGCGGCGACCTGATTGCCCGGCTCACCGTCGACCCCGGCCTGCGCGAGGACCCGTTCGGCGCCTACGAGACGCTGCGCGGCCGGGACAGGCTGGTCCGCGGCCGGCTGATCTCGGCCACGGTGGACCACGCCCTGGGCGACCGGATCCTGCGCAGCGAGGACTTCAGCGTCGCCGACGGGCACGGCGAGCTGCCACCGCTGCTGCGGCGCGTCCTCGCGGCCGTCGCCGACCCGTACGCCGCCACCCCGGTCGACCCACCTTCGATGCTCGCGGTCGACCCGCCGCAGCACACCCGCTACCGGAGGCTGGTGTCGAAGGCGTTCACCGCGCGGGCGGTCACCGGCATGGAGGCCGACGTCCGCCGGATCGCCGACGAGCTGGTCGATGACCTGGCCCGGGGGCCGCGGCAGACCGACATCGTCGACGACTTCGCTGCCCTGCTCCCGGTGGCGGTGATCACCGAGCTGCTCGGCCTGCCCGCCGACCAGCGTCCCCGGATGCTGCGGCTGGGCAACCGGGCCGCAATCACGCTGGACCCGGGTCTGTCGTGGCGGCAGTACCGCGACGCCGAGGCTGCCGTCCGGGAGCTGCACCACTGGTCCGACGAGCACATCGCGTCGCTGCGGCGCGACCCGGGCGAGGACCTGCTCAGCCGGCTGGCCGTGATGGACGGGGACGACCGGCTCACCGGCCTCGAGCTGCGCGCCACCGGGCTGTTGCTGATCGGCGCCGGTTTCGAGACCACGGTCAACCTGCTCGGCAACGCGGTGGCGCAGCTCTCGGCCCACCCGGACCAGCGGAGGCTGATGGTCGAGGAGCCGGACCGCTGGGCGAACGCCGTGGAGGAGGTGCTGCGCTACGACTCACCGGTGCAGCTGACGGCGCGCACGCCGTACGCCGACACCGAGCTGGACGGGGTGGGCTTCCGGGCCGGAGAGGCGGTGCTGACCTTCCTCGGCGGGGCGAACCGGGACCCGTCAGTCTTCTCCCACCCGCAGCGCTTCGACGTCACCCGCGATGACGCCGACCGGCACCTGTCGTTCTCCGCAGGCGTGCACTACTGCCTGGGCGCGAGCCTGGCGCGGCTCGAGGCCCGGGTGGGGCTGCAGACGCTCTACGAGCGCTTCCCCGACCTCGCCGTCTCGGGTACCCCGGCACGCCGCGGCACCCGGGTGCTGCGCGGCTACGAGCACCTGCCGGTCGACCTCGGGCGCGCCAGCTGACCGGCCAGCACGCCGATCCCGGCGACCACGAGGACGACGGCGCCGGCAAAGAACGGCGATCGCGGCCCGAGCCCGTGGATGAGAACGCCCGCCAACGCGGACCCGGCCGACACCCCGAGGTTGCCGCGGCCAGGCCGGCCACGCCGACGCCGAGCAGGACCGCCACCAGCGGTAGCCCCTGCCGGGCCGAGGGACAGGAAGGCCGAGGCGAGCACCGGACCGAGCGATCATTCGCGGCAAGGCCTGTCAGTGCGGGAGCGTGCACGGGATCGGCATAGGGGCTACGCCGCGACCTGGCCCAGGTTCATCGGCCGGATCCCGACCAGCCGGTGCTACCCCTTCGCCCCGTCGTAGACCGCCTTCTCGAACTCCAGGTAGCCG
>JBOHDO010000049.1:0-25047 GCA_050699415.1 Marmoricola sp. | reverse complement strand
TCGACCAGGCCGTGGAGGGGATCGTCAACGGGATCTTCTTCAACCAGGGCCACGTGTGCTGCGCCGGCAGCCGGCTGCTGGTGCAGGAGTCGGTGGCCGACGAGGTGCTGCACCGGCTGAAGCGGCGGATGGCCACGCTGCGGGTCGGCGACCCGCTGGACAAGAACACCGACGTCGGCGCGATCAACTCCGCCGAGCAGCTCGCGAAGATCCGTGAGCTGTCCGAGATCGGCGAGTCCGAGGGGGCCGGGCGCTGGTCGCCGGCCTGCGAGCTGCCCGAGCGTGGCTACTGGTTCCCGCCCACGGTGTTCACCGGCGTCTCCAAGGCCCACCGGATCGCCCGTGAGGAGATCTTCGGGCCGGTGCTGTCGGTGCTGACGTTCCGCACCCCGCAGGAGGCGGTGGAGAAGGCCAACAACTCGCCGTACGGCCTGTCCGCGGGGGTGTGGACCGACAAGGGTTCGCGGATCCTGTGGATGGCCGACCGGCTGCGGGCCGGCGTGGTCTGGTCGAACACGTTCAACAAGTTCGACCCGGCAAGCCCGTTCGGCGGCTACAAGGAGTCGGGCTACGGCCGCGAGGGCGGTCGCCACGGACTGGAGGCCTACCTGAGATGACACCTCCCCCAGCGGCTCGACTCGACGTCCGCAAGACCTACAAGCTCTACATCGGCGGCGCGTTCCCGCGCTCGGAGTCGGGCCGCTCCTACGTCGTCGACGACGCGAAGGGGCGGTTCTGGGCGAACGCGTCGCGGGCCTCCCGCAAGGACGCACGCGACGCGGTGAAGGCCGCCCGGGCGGCGTTCCCGGGCTGGTCGCGCCGGACCGCCTACAACCGCGGCCAGGTCGTCTACCGGATCGCCGAGGTGCTCGAGGGCCGACGCGACCAGTTCGAGGCCGAGCTGCGCCGCGCTACCGGCCTGACCGCGGCCCGCGCGCGCGGTCAGGTGGACGCCGCCGTCGACCGTCTGGTCTGGTACGCCGGCTGGGCGGACAAGATCGCCCAGGTCACCGGCGGCGCGAACCCGGTCGCCGGGCCCTACTTCAACCACTCCGCCCCCGAGCCCACCGGCGTGGTCGCGGTCGTCGCCCCCGACGACCCGCTCCTCGGCCTGGTCAGCGTGCTCGGCCCGGTCATCACCACCGGCAACACCTGCGTGGTGGTGGCCAGCGAGCCCCGTCCGCTCACCGCGATCACGCTCGGCGAGGTGATGGCGACCGCGGACGTCCCCGGTGGCGTGGTCAACCTGCTGACCGGGTCGGCGGCCGAGGTCGCCCCGTGGCTGGCCTCCCACCTCGACGTCAACGGGCTCGACCTCACCGGGGTCGGTGACCCGGAGCTGGCGCGGGACCTCGAGGCAGCGGCTGCCGACAACCTCAAGCGGGTGCGCCGTCCCGGCGTCGAGGACCTCCTGGAAGCTCCGGCCCTGGACCGGATGACCCGCTTCCTGGAGACCAAGACGGTCTGGCACCCGATCGGCACCTGACGGGGCTCGCATCTCGGCTGTTCCCTGACTAGAGTCAGAGAATGGCCGAAACCGACACCGCGGTCCTGCGGCGTTTCAACCGGAGCTACACGCAGCGCATCGGCGCGCTGGACGAGTCGTTCCTGGGGATGGGCCTCCCGCTCGGCGCGGCACGGCTGTTGTTCGAGATCGGGCACGGGCCGACCACCACGCGCGAGCTGCGCGGGCGGCTGGGCCTCGACTCCGGCTACCTCAGCCGGCTGCTGCGCCGGCTGGAGGACCGGGGCCTGGTCGAGGTCGTCCCGGACCCCGCCGACCGGCGTCGTCGCACCGTCCGGGTCACCCGGCAGGGACGTGCCGCGTGGCGTCGCCTGGATCGCCGCTCCGAGGACCTGGCCCAACAGCTGGTCGCGCCGCTGACCGAGCGGCAGCGGACGCGACTGGCCCAGGCCCTGGCGACCGCCGACCTGCTCGTCCGGTCGGCCACGGTCTCGCTCGACGTGGTCAACCCGGCCTTGCCCGCGGCCCGTACGGCGGTCGCGGCGTACGTCGGCGAGCTGGCCGATCGTTTCCCCGGCGGCTTCGAGCCCGATGACCCGACCGCCGACGAGGCCGCGATGCGGCCGCCCGGCGGCGTCTTCCTGCTGGCGCTCAGCGACGGCCGGCCGGTTGCCTGCGGCGGCCTCCGGACCATCGCCGACGGTCTCGCCGAGGTCAAGCGCATGTGGGTGGACGGCGCCTGGCGCGGCGCCGGCCTCGGGGCACGCCTGCTGCGCGCCCTGGAGGACGAGGCCCGACGGCTCGGCTGCGGTCTCGTACGCCTGGACACCAACGCCACGCTGACCGAGGCGATCGCGATGTACGAGCGTGCGGGCTACCGGTCGGTCCCGCGCTACAACGACAACCCCTACGCCGAGGCATGGTTCGAGAAGGAGCTCCGGGCCCCGGCCGTCGGTCAGGGCAGCTGCAGGACGTAGCGGAGCAGCAGGTAGCAGACGGCGGCGGCCGCCGCGGCGGCGGGAAGCGTGACCACCCAGGCCAGCACGATGGACCGCGCGATCCCCCAGCGCACCGCGGAGACCCGCTTCGTCGCACCGACACCCATCACCGAGCTGGTGATCACGTGGGTGGTCGAGATCGGGGCCTGGTAGGCGAACGCGGTGACGTAGAGAACGGTCGAGGCCACCGACTCGGCGGCGAAGCCACGCGCGGGGTCGAGCGCGATGATCCTTCGTCCCAGCGTCCGCATGATCCGCCAGCCCCCCGAGTAGGTCCCCAGCGAGATCGCGGAGGCAGCGAGCACGATGACCCAGACGGGCAGCGGGTCCGAGGCGGCGACGAAGCCCCCGGTGAACAGCGCCAGGAAGATCACGCCCATGGTCTTCTGGGCGTCCTGCAGCCCGTGGCCGAGCGCCATGGCCGCGGCCGAGACGGTCTGCGCCAGCCGGAAGCCCCGGTTCGTCCGGTGCGGGTTGCGACGCCGCCAGACCCACATGATCGTGAGCATCGCCGCGAACGCCAGCACGAAGCCCACCACGGGCGAGAGCACCATCGGGACCACGACCTTGTCGACGATCACCGACCAGTGCACCAGGCTGCCGGAGACGAGGGCGGCGCCCACCAGGCCACCGATCAGGGCATGCGAGGAGGACGACGGCAGCCCGTAGTACCAGGTGACGAGGTTCCACACGATCGCGCCGAGCAGCGCGGCCACCACGACCACGAGCCCGTGCGCCGGCGTACCGCCCGGCTGGACCACGTCGCTGACCGTGTGGGCGACCTCCTGGCCGAGGAAGGCGCCCACGAAGTTCATCGTCGCCGACAGCAGCAGCGCCACCCGCGGGGTGAGAGCTCGGGTGGAGACCGAGGTGGCGATGGCGTTCGCAGCGTCGTGGAAGCCATTGGTGAAGTCGAACCCAAGGGCGATGACGACCAGGGCGATGATGAGCGCGAGCTCCACGCTCACGACTCCTTCACGGCGATCTGCTCGATGACGTTGGCCACCGACTCGAATCCGTCGATCGCGTTCTCCAGGGAGGTGACGACGTCCTTGAGCTTGAGCACGTCGAGGGCGTCGTACTGCCCGGCGAAGAGCGTGGCCAGGATGCGCCGGAAGCTCTTGTCACCGAGGTTCTCCAGCCGGTTGACCTCGATGCAGTACTCCCCCAGGTCCTTCATGCTCGCCAGCCGCGGCATCGCCCCGGCCGTGAGCTCCGCGCAGCGACGGATCACCTCCACCTGGTCCTCCACCCCGGCAGGAAGCGTGTGCACCTCGTAGAGCAGGACCAGGTCCACCGCCTCCTCCATGAAGTCCATGACGTCGTCCAGACGGGACGCCAGGGCATAGATGTCCTCGCGGTCGAACGGCGTCACGAACGTGCTGTTGACCCCACGGATGATCTCGTGGGTGGCCTCGTCGGCGGCGTGCTCGGCGTCGCGCATCTGCGCGGCCACCTCGGCGCGGTCGTCCGGCCGGGCGAGCATCTCGCCGAGCAGCTCGGCGCCGTGCACGAGGTGCCGCGCCTGTCGGGTGAAGAGGTCGTAGAAGCCGGTCGCTTGCGGGCGCAGGTGAATCGCCACGGGCACTCCTGGGTCGAGGGCGACAGGGACACGGCGATGCTAGGCAGCCGCGAACCCACGGCGCGCGCGAGAACGGGGGTCCTGGCCGAAGGTTCACGGGGGCTTCTCGCGTTGTTCACCGTCCGTTCACCCGGGCGGGTGTTTCACGCTCCCTTCACGTCGGCTTCCCAGACTGGACGAGGTCGAGCGGTGGCATCACCCCGTTGGGGCGGTCCGGGCCATCCCCCGGGCTCACCGACCGCCCTGCGTCGCGGTGGGGTGTCACCGCTCGCCACCCAGCCGGAACCCTTGCGGGGTCGGACCTCCCACGGCCGCGACAGTAGGCTGAGCCCGTGCTCCTCGCTACGCTCGTCGACAGGTTCTCGCCCACTCGGTCACGACGAGCAAGCTCGTCGGACGCTCGTTAGGCTCCACCTGTGCACGTGGTGGTCGTCGACGACGAGGAGCGACTGGTCACGCTCGTGTGCAGCTACCTCGACGAGCTGGGGATGACCACGACCGGGTGCCACGACGGCGATGCCGGCCTGGCGGCCGCCCGCTCCGGCCATGCCGACGTCGTCGTACTGGACCGGATGCTCCCGGGCCCGAGCGGGGTCGAGGTGTGCCGTGCCCTGCGCGAGGAGGGCAACGACGTACCGGTGCTGATGCTCACCGCCCGCGGCGCGGTCACCGAGCGCGTCGAGGGGTTCGAGGCCGGGGCCGACGACTACCTGGTCAAGCCGTTCGCGCTGGAGGAGCTGCACGCACGGCTGCGCGCGCTGGAACGCCGGCGACCGCCTGCGGACGAGGACCGGTGGACGTGTGGGGACGTGGTCTTCGACCCCTCCGAGCACCGGCTCTGGGTCGCCGGGGAACCGGTGAGGCTCTCCCGCAGGGAGTTCGCGCTGTTCGACTCCCTGGTCGAGCGCTTCGGCCGGCTGGTGACCCGCCAGCTGCTCTTCGAGGACGTCTGGCCGGAGGGTGCCGACATCAACAGCAACGCCCTCGACGTGCACATGTCCCGGGTGCGCAAGGCAATCGCAGGCTCCCGGGACGTGGAGATCACCACGGTGCGGGGCGTCGGCTACCGGCTGGACCGGGCTGCGCGGTGAGATGGGCGCCAACCGGCTCGGGCAGCCGACGTTCGATCGTCACCCGCCTGGTGATGGCCGTCTCGGTGACCATGTTGGTGGTGCTGGCGCTGACCTCCGGCTTCGTCTACTGGCGGGTGACGCTCGCGCTGAACTCCCAGATGGCGCGTGACCTGCACGGCTACCGCGACCTGGTCCAGCGGGCGCTGCAGAACGGCACCCGACCCGTGGAGGACACTCCCGGCGAGCTCTACCAGGAGTACGACCTGGACGGCCGCATCATCGGCGGCGCCACCCACCCACGCCTGGCCGACCGGGAGGGCATCGCCCGGGCCGCCCGGGGCCGGCTGCAGGTCGACAACGTGGGCAGGCTGATCTCGTTCAAGAAGGGCATCGCCCTCGGCCCGGGCCCCTACCGGGTGGTCACCGCCCGGACCAGGACGCCGGGCGGGCCGGTCGTGGTCGCCTACGCGATCAGTGGTAACGAACGTGACGAGGCACTCGGCGAGCTGCTGGCCCTGTTGGCCATCGCCGGGCTGCTCACCCTGGCCGCTTCGTCCGCGGTGGGCTACGGGACCGCCCGGGCTGCGCTGCGCCCGGTGGAGAGGTACCGGGTGGCCGCCGCGAGCGCGGCCACCGAGGAGGGCGTCGTGCTGCCGGTCCCCCGCGGCGACGACGAGCTCACCCGGCTCGGGCACACCTTCAACGACCTGCTCACCAGGCTCGCCCGGAGCAACGCGCGCGAGCGACGTTTCCTCGCCGACGCCTCCCACGAGCTGCGCTCCCCGCTCACCGTGATGCGCACCGAGCTGGAGTGGGCCCTGATGCGGGCGCACGAGGACGCCGACAACCGGGAGTCGCTGGAGTCTCTGCAGGGCCAGGTGCTCAGGCTGATCACGCTGTGCAACACGCTGCTCGAGCTGGAGGAGCTGCGGGCACCCGACGAGCCGCTCAACGAGGAGGTGGACCTGGCGACCCTGGCCCGGGGCACCGTGGACCGCGCGCGTGCCACCGCCGAGGCCCGCGGCAGGGAGCTGCGGGTCGAGGCCCCGGACCCGGTGCTGGTCGAGGGCCGCTCCCACTGGCTCGAGCTGGCGCTGGGCAACCTGGTCACCAACGCGTTGCGCCACGGGACGGGTGAGGTCACCGTGACGGTCGCCGAACGGCCCGACCACGCCGAGGTCGCGGTCTCCGACGAAGGATCGGGGTTCCCACCCGGCTTCGTCGAGCGCGCCTTCGACCGCTTCTCCCGTGCCGAGGAGAGCAGGTCGACCCGGGGGACCGGCCTCGGGCTGGCCCTGGTGAAGGCGATCGTCGACACCCACGGTGGTACGGCGACCATCCATGGCTCGACGGTGACGCTGGTGCTCCCCGTCGTCAGGCCCCCAGCTCGGCGTACCCCGGTTTGATCACCTCGTCGATGATCGCCAGCCGCTCGGCGAAGTGCAGGAACGCCGACTTCATCGCGTTGATCGTGAACCAGCGCAGGTCGGCGAGGTCGTAGCCGAACGCGTCCACCAGCGCGGTCATCTCGCGGGTCATCGAGGTGTTGCTCATCAACCGGTTGTCGGTGTTCACCGTGACCCGGAAGCGCAGGTCGGTCAGCAGCCCGATCGGGTGCCCGGCGATCGACGGGGCGGCCCCGGTCTGCACGTTGGAGTGCGGGCACAGCTCCAGCGGGATCCGCCGGTCACGCACGTACGCCGCGAGCCGGCCGAGCTCCACGACGCCGTCGTCGTGCCGGGTGATGTCGTCCACGATCCGCACGCCGTGGCCGAGCCGGTCGGCCCCGCACCACTGGATCGCCTCCCAGATCGACGGCAGTCCGAAGCCCTCGCCCGCATGGATGGTGAAGTGCGCGTTGCGCCGCTGGAGGTACTCGAACGCATCGAGGTGCCGGGTCGGCGGGTAGCCGGCCTCCGCGCCGGCGATGTCGAACCCGACGACGCCGTCGTCGCGGTACTTCACCGCCAGCTCGGCGATCTCCCGGGAACGGGCCTGGTGCCGCATCGCGGTCAACAGCTGGCGCACCACGATCCGGTGGCCGGAGTCGGACTGGGCCTCGTCCAGACCGGACTGCACGGCGCGCACCACCTCGTCGAGGCTCAGGCCGCCGCCGAGGTGCTGCTCGGGCGCGTAGCGGATCTCGGCGTACACCACGCCGTCGCCGCCGAGGTCCTCCACCGCCTCCCTCGCAACCCGGGCGAGGGCGTCCCGGGTCTGCATCACCGCAACGGTGTGCTCGAAGGTCTCCAGGTAGCGCTCAAGCGAGCCGGAGTCCGCGGACTCGGTGAACCAGCGGGCGAGCCCCTCCACATCTGTTGCCGGCAGCGTGTGGCCGACCTCGCCGGCCAGCTCCAGGACGGTCGCCGGGCGCACCCCGCCGTCCAGGTGGTCGTGCAGGAGCACCTTGGGTGCCCGGCGGATCACGTCGGCGGTAGGTTCTGCCATGGTGGGGTCAGATGCTTCAGACACAGTGACCATCCAAGCATTCCGTAGCCCACGAGGAGTCCAGATGCGCGTGTTCACAACGGTCGACGAGCTCGAGGCCGCCGCCGGCGAGGAGGTCGGCGTCGGCGACTGGGAGGAGATCTCCCAGGAGCGGATCGACCAGTTCGCCGACGCGACCGGGGACCATCAGTGGATCCACGTAGACCCCGGGCGCGCGAAGGACGGCCCGTTCGGCGCCACCATCGCACATGGATACCTCACCCTCTCGCTGCTGCCCTGGCTCGGGTCGAAGGTGTTCGGGCTGAACACCCCCGGGGCCAAGCTCAACTACGGGGTCAACAAGGTCCGCTTCCCCATGCCCGTGCGTGTGGGCTCCCGCGTGCGGGCCCGTGTCAGCGTCGGCACCGTCGCCGAGGTCCCCGCGGGCAAGCAGCTCACGATGAGGTACGCCGTCGAGATCGAGGGCGAGGACAAGCCCGCCTGCGTTGCCGAGACCGTGGTGCTGCTGCTGTCCTGAACCACCCGATCGGAGGGTTGCGCCGGGTCAAGCCGGGGGTCGATCGTGGGCGCATGACCTACCAGCTCACCGTCATCTACAACCGGCCCGACGACATCGCTGCGTTCGACGCCCACTACGAGCAGACCCACGCCCCGCTGGCCCTGCAGATCCCGGGCGTGCAGTCCTTCACCAGCTTCCACCCGGAGCCCGGCGAGGACGGCGCGGCCCCGGAGGTGCACCTGGTCGCCGAGCTGAGCTTCGCCGACAAGGCGGCCTTCGACGCCGGCATGGGCAGCGACGCCGGCCAGGCCGCCGTGAACGACGTACCGAACTTCGCCACCGGTGGAGCGACGATGCTCGCCGGCGAGCTCACCACCTACGCGTAGGGCTCAACCGACCCGCTCGATCACCAGCGGCGAGCACCGGGTGGCGTCGACGCCCTCGGCAGCCGACGAGATCTCGTAGCCGCCCTCCAACGCTTCCAGCGCCCGGTCGAACCGCTCCGGCTCGTCGGTGTGCAACGTCAGCAGCGGCTCGCCCGCGGTGACCCGGTCGCCCCGTCCGGCGTGCCACTCCACGCCGGCGGCGGCCTGGACCGCGTCGTCGGCGCGCGCCCGGCCTGCGCCCAGCCGCCACGCGGCGACCCCGACGGCCATCGAGTCCAGCCGGGACAGCAACCCGGTCCCGGGCGCGGTGACGACATGGTGCTCCCGGGCCACCGGAAGGTCGGCGTCCGGGTCGCCGCCCTGGGCGGCGACCATCCGTCGCCAGTGGTCCATGGCCTTGCCGGTGGCCAGCACCTCGGCCGGGTCGACGTCGTCACGGCCGGCACCGGCCAGCATCTCCCGTGCGAGCGCCACGGTCAGCTCGACGACGTCCGACGGCCCGCCACCGGCCAGCACCTCCACCGACTCACGCACCTCCAGTGCGTTGCCGGCGGTGCGTCCCAGCGGCGTGTCCATGTCGGTCAGCAGCGCCGTGGTGCGCACGCCGGCGTCGGTGCCGAGCTCCACCATCGTGCGAGCCAGCTCGCGCGCCTCGTCCAGCCGCTTCATGAAGGCCCCGGCGCCGACCTTCACGTCGAGCACCAGCGCGTTCGTGCCCTCGGCGATCTTCTTCGACATGATGGACGAGGCGATCAGCGGGATCGACTCGACGGTCCCGGTCACGTCGCGCAGCGCATACAGCTTCTTGTCGGCCGGCGCGAGGCCCGTGCCGGCCGCGCAGACCACCGCGCCCACGTCCTCGAGCTGGGCCAGCATCTCCGCCGTGGTCAGGTCGGCCCGCCAGCCCGGAATCGACTCGAGCTTGTCCAGGGTGCCGCCGGTGTGGCCCAGGCCGCGTCCGGACAGCTGCGGCACCGCGACACCGCACGCGGCCACGAGGGGCGCCAGCGGCAGCGTGACCTTGTCGCCGACCCCGCCGGTGGAGTGCTTGTCGGCGGTGGGGCGCGAGAGCGAGGAGAAGTCCATGCGCTCGCCGCTCGCCACCATCGCCGTCGTCCACCGCCGGGTCTCGCGACGGGACATGCCGTTGAGCAGGATCGCCATGGCCAGCGCCGCCATCTGCTCGTCCGGGATCACGCCGCGGGTGTAGGCGTCGACCACCCAGTCGACCTGGCCGTCGGTGAGCTCGCCCCCGTCGCGCTTGGCGGCGATCACGTCCACGGCGTCGAACGGCTCGGGATGCCTCACGGTCGGCCGCCCAGGTCGCCGGCGCCGAAGGCGTCCGGCAGCAGCTCGGCGAGCCGGCGTACGCCGGACCCTGTCAGCATCGCCAGCTCGGCACCGCCCTGTTCCCACAGCAGCTGGCGGCACCGGCCGCACGGCATGATCAGCTCCTGGTCGCCGTCGACACACAGGAAGTGGGTGAGCCGTCCCCCGCCGGTCAGGTGCAGCTGCGAGACCAGCCCGCACTCGGCGCACAGCGTCACGCCGTACGACGCGTTCTCCACGTTGCAGCCGGCCACCGTGCGGCCGTCGTCGACCCGGGCAGCGGCACCCACCCGGAACCCCGAGTACGGCGCGTAGGCGTGCCGCGTCGCCTCGGCGGCCGCCTCCCGCAGCTCCTGCCACGGTGGGCCTGCGACGGGCTCACTCCTTGACATAGGGCTCACCGTCGGCGGCCGGCGCACGCACCCGGCCGACCAGCCCGGCCACGGCGAAGATCGTGGCCAGGTAGGGCAACATCGCCAGGAAGTTCGACGGGATCGACGGCACGTTGATCGACAACATGGTCTGCAGGGCCGAGGCGAAGCCGAACAGCAGCGCGGCACCGACCGCGCCCCTCGGGCTCCATCGTCCGAAGATCAGGGCAGCCAGCGCGATGAAGCCGTTGCCGGAGGTGATGTTCTTCGTGAAGGCCCCCACCGAACCGACCGTGAAGTAGGCGCCACCCAGGCCGGCCACCGCACCGCCCATGATCACGTTCCGGTACCGCATCGCCAGGACCTTGATCCCCACGGTGTCCGCCGCCTTGGGGTGCTCACCCACGGCTCGGGTGCGCAGCCCCCAACGGGTGCGGAACAGGGCGATGTCGATCACGATGATCAGCACGTAGGCCAGATAGACCACGATGTTCGCCTGGAACAGCAGGGGCCCGATGACCGGGATCTGGCCGAGCAGCGGGATGTCGATGTCGTGGAGCACCGTGGGGCTGTTCAGCTGCTGGGCACTGGGCTGCATGAAGGCGTCGTAGAAGAAACCGGTGAGCCCGAGTGCGAGCACGTTGAGCACCACGCCCACGACGATCTGGTTGACCAGGTACTTGATCGAGAAGAGGGCGAGCAGGACCCCCATCAGCGCACCGGCCACGATCGCCCCGAGCAACCCCACGTAGCTGCCGACCAGACTGCCCACCAGGGCGGCCGCCCAGGCTCCGGCCAGCATCTGTCCCTCGATCGCGATGTTGATCACGCCACTGCGCTCGCACAACAACCCGGCCATCGCCCCCAGGACCAGGGGGACCGCGAGTGCGATCGAGTTCTGCAGCAGCCCCACGACGTCGAGGGTGGTGGTGGTCCCGTGGGCGGAGACCCAGCACAGGAAGGCGACCATGAAGGCGACGAAGGCACCCGTGTAGACCCAGGGGATGGCCTTGCGCCGGAACCCGCGGGCGATCTGCCACAGGCCCAGGACGATGATGACCCCACCCAGGGCGACGGCGGCCCAGCGGCCCGAGACCAGGATGTGCGGAACCTGGATGGAGCCCTCCACCGGTCCCATCTTCAGGTCGGCCCGTTGGCCGGCGGGCACGCTCAGCCCGAGGAACTCGATGCTCAGCACACCGAGCACCACGAGCACGATCCCGCTGACGAGCCGCTGCCTGCGGGAGGTCCGCTGGACCACCTTGTGGGTGACGATCGCCTCGGGCACGGCGTCGGGGGTGACCGCGGTCATGTCTGGCCCCCGACCGGGAACGCGTTGATGTGGACAGAGCGCAGGGTCATCCGTTCCACCCCTTGGCCAGCTCCGCTCCGATTCCGCCACCCGCGTGCTTGATCCGGAAGATCGCCCGGATCACCGCGGGCGCGGCGACGAACAGCACGATCAGTGACTGGATCACCTGCACCAGGTCGATCGGGGTGTAGGTCTGCATCACGCTGCCCCCCGCGTGCAGCGCGCCGAAGAGCAGTCCGGCCACCACCGTCCCGACCGGGTTGGCGCGGCCCAGCAGGGCCACCGTGATCGCGTCGAACCCGATGCCGGCGTCGATGTCCCCGGTGATCTGGGTGTTGGTGCCCAGGATCTGGCTCACGCCGGCCAACCCGAACAACGCCCCCGCGATGACCATCACGGTGGTGTAGCTGCGCTCGACGTTCATGCCCGAGGTGCGTGCGGCGAACTGGTTGGCTCCCACGGCCCGCAGCCGGAAGCCGAGGCGACTGTGCTTGAGGATCCACCAGACCACCACGGCCGCGATCAGCGCGATGATCAGCCCCGCGTTCACCCGCATGGTGTCCCCGAGCAACGGGACCAGCCGTGCATTGTGGTCCACCGGGTTGGAGATGGCCTGGCCGTACGGCGGAGCCTGGAAGCCCTTGACCGAGAGCAGGTAGCCCAGCAGCGCATAGGCCACGTAGTTGAGCATGATCGTGGTGATCACCTCGTGTGCCCCGGTGTGTGCCTTCAACCAGCCGGAGATGGCGCCCCAGATCGCCCCGCCGAGCATCCCGGCCGCGATCGCGGCCAGCACGTGGATGACCACGGGCATGTGCCAGTGGAATCCGACGAAGCCGGCGAACACCGCACCGATGATGATCTGGCCCTGCCCCCCGATGTTGAACAGGCCGGCCCGGAATGCCAGACCGACCGACAGCCCCCCGAGGATCAGCGGAGTGGCGTTGGTCAACGTCTCCGAGAGCGGGCCGAGATAGCCCACGAGGTTGCCGTTGGCGGCGGTGTTGGGGTTGAAGACCGCGCCTTCGAACAGCGCGGTGTAGGCGTTGGCAATCGCGTGGCCGGCGTTGGTGAAGGTGTCCCACGGATAGGCGAAGAAGTACGAAGCGGCCTGGCGCGTGGCCTCGTCCGAGATCGCGATCAGCACCGCGCCGATCGCAAGCGCGGCAACGAAGGCCAGCGCCGTCACCAGGATCGTGTGCCAGAACGCGGACCGGGCCGGCTGGGCCGTGGGAGCGGGGTCGGCGCTCTCGGGTGCCGTCTGGTCCGGACCATCGGGGGCGCCCGAGGCGGGGTCGGGCCCCTCCGGGGACTCGTCCCCGCGGGTCGGCTTCAGGCTCACGACGCCTCCCCGACCCTGTCCGGGGTGTTTCCGGCCATGAGCAGGCCCACGCTCTCCGGCTCGGCACCCGCCGGGAGCTCCCCGATGATCCTTCCGCCGTACATCACACCGATCCGGTCGGCGAGGCCGAGGACCTCGTCGAGCTCGCTGGAGACCAGCACCACCGCTGCGCCCTCGGCCCGGGCCTCCACGATCCGGCTGTGGACGAACTCCATCGAGCCGACGTCGAGCCCCCGAGTGGGCTGGGAGACGACCAGGAGCTTGAGCGGGCGGGACAGCTCCCTGGCCAGCACCACCTTCTGCTGGTTACCCCCCGACAGGGTCGAGGCGAGGTGGTTCACCGACGGGGTGCGCACGTCGTACTCGGCGACCCGTTCGGTGGCGAAGCGGTCGATCTGGTCGAGGTCGAGGCTGAGGCCCCTGGAGTACGGGGGCTTGTCGTACAGGTCGAGCACCAGGTTCTCGGCCACCGTGAAGCTGCTGACCAGGCCGTCGTGCATCCGGTCCTCGGGGACGTACCCGACGCCGAGACCCAGGATGTCGTCGATCGCCGCCCTCGTCACGTCGCGTCCGGCGATGCGGACGATGCCGCTCTCGGGCCGGGTCAGCCCGACCAGCGCCTCGGTGAGCTCGGTCTGGCCGTTGCCCTGCACGCCGGCGATCGCGTAGATCTCCCCGGCGCGAACGGAGAAGCTCACGTCGTCGACCAGCACCTGCCCGGCCTCGTCGACGACCCGGAGGTTCTCGGTGGAGAGCACCTCGTCCCCGGGCGTGGTCGCCTCCTTGTCGATGTTGAGGCGCACCGGCCGCCCGACCATCATCGAGGCCAGGTCGGCGGCACTGTCGTCGGGGCTCGCCTCACCCACGACCTTCCCGCGCCGGATCACGGTGACCCGGTCGGCCACTGCCTTGACCTCACGCAGCTTGTGGGTGATGAACACGATCGCCGTGCCGGCCTCCTTCAGGGTCCGCATCACCTGCATCAGCTCGTCGGTCTCCTGCGGGGTCAACACCGCGGTCGGCTCATCGAGGATGAGGACCTTGGCCTGGCGCACCAGGGCCTTGATGATCTCGACGCGCTGTTGCACCCCCACAGCCAGGTCCTGGACGAGCGCGTCGACCGGAACCTGCAGCCCGAAGCGTTCGGATACCTCCTCGACCTGGCGCCGGGCCCGGCGCCGGTCCAGCCAGCCACCGAACCCGGTGCGTTCGTTGCCCAGCTCGACGTTCTCGGCCACGGTGAAGACCGGGATCAGCATGAAGTGCTGATGGACCATGCCGATCCCCGCAGCCATGGCATCCCCGGGCCCGCGGATGGTGACCGGCTCCCCGTCGACCCGGATCTCGCCCTCGTCGGGCTGGTAGAGCCCGTAGAGCACGTTCATGAGCGTGCTCTTGCCGGCCCCGTTCTCCCCCAGAAGGGCGTGGATCTCACCGGACTCGACGGTCAGGTCGATGGAGTCGTTGGCGGTCAGCGATCCGAACCGCTTGGTGATGCCACGCAGCTCGAGCTTCACGCGAACCTCCTTCTCCCCCTGTCGCAGTCCTGCCCTGCGTCCGACCGCCACCACACTGTAGTCAGCAGGAGCACGGTTCGGGGGAGCACCGCGGTCCGCGATGCTCCCCCGAACGCCGTGCGCTCAAGCCCGCGGCGTCACTTCGGCTGGCTCGGCGAGGTGACCTTGATCTTCCCGGACTCGATCTTCTGGGAGATCTGCTGCAGCTGCTTCTTCATCGAGGCGGGAACCTTGCTCGCCCACTTGTGGTACGGCGCGAGTCCGGTCCCTCCGTTGTCCAGGGTGCCGATGTAGTTCCCGCTCGGGAAGTTTTCTGCGGCCACCTTGTCGACGTACTGCTGGACCGAGGTTGTCAGCCCCTTCGTCACGCTGGTGATGAAGTACTTGCAGTACTGGGGAGCGCTGAGGCACCCGTCGGTGTCGACCCAGATCAGGTTCACCTTGCCGTTGCTCGCCGCCGCGGCCGCACCGGCACCCAGGCCGGTGCCGCCGGCGACCGGGAAGATGATGTCGGCGCCCTGCTGGATGAACGCCTGGGAGACCTGCTTCCCCTTGTTCTGGTCGGTGAACGAGTTGGCGAACGTGCCCGCCTTCTGGTTCTTCTCGTTCCACCCGAGCACCTTGACGTGCTTGTGGTTGACCTTGTCGTAGTACTGCACGCCCTCCCAGAAGCCGTCCATGTAGATCGTCACCGGCGGAATGTTCAGGCCCCCGAAGGTCGCCACCTTACCGGTCTTGCTCATGCCGGCGGCCAGGTAGCCTCCGAGGAAGGCGCCCTGTGCGGTGTTGTACTGCAGCCCGTAGACGTTGGGTCCCGAGGACGGAGCGTCGATCTCGGCGTAGTGCTGCTTGGGGTTGGCCGAGGCGATCTTCTTCACGGCCGTGGCCATCAGCCCGCCGACCGCGATCACGCTGTCGCAGGCGCGGTTGGTCTCGGTGGTCAGGTTCGGCGTGTAGTCGTTCTGCGAGTTCGAGGACACGTAGGAGACCTTGATGTTCTGGTTCGCCTTGTTGGCAGCCTGCATCCCGGCCCACGAGGACTGGTTGAAGCTGTGGTCGTCGACACCACCGGTGTCGAGCACCATGCACGCGTTGACCTGCTTGGTGGTCTTGCCACCCCCACTGCCGCCGCCGTTGCCGGAGTTGGCTGGCCGGCCGCATCCGGCCGCCAACAGGGCGATCGCGCCCACCGTCGCTGCGATCTTGGTTGCCTGTCGCAAGGACCTCTCCCTCGTTCGAGCCGATGCCGACGCACCGGGAAAACCGGAGTCACCATATTCGGTGGAACCGTCCTTTCGACAGGTTTCGTGGAGACGGGTCCGACTTGTTACCTGCCGGTGACCATGTCGTCCAGCGCTTTCAGCGCGGCCGCGGCGAGCACCTGGGCACCGATGCCGACGGCACGCTCGTCCACCCGCAGGTCACCCCGGTGCAGCTCGTAGGTCGCCCCGCCCGGGGTGCGGGTGCCCAGCCGGCCCATCGCGCCCGGCACCGCGTCGACGTACCAGCCGAAGTCCTCCCCGCCCAGGCTCTGCGGCGTGGGCACCAGGTTCTCCGGACCGACCGCCTGCTGCACCGCGTGGGCGAGCATGCGGGTGGAGTCCGGGCGGTTCACCACCGGGGGTACCCCGCGCAGGTAGCTGATGTCCGCGGTGACGCCGTACGGCGCCACGAGCTGGGCGATCAGGTCCCGGACCACCCCCTCGGCCTCGGCCCAGGCGACCGCGTCGAGCATCCGCACCGTGCCGCCCAGCTCGCCGCTGGCGGGGATCACGTTGTTGGCCGAGCCGGCCCGCACCACGCCCCACACCACGCTCGCCCCGGTGCGGGGGTCCAGCCGCCGCGACAGCGCCCCGGGGAGCTGGGTGATCAGGGCACCGAGCGCGTAGGTGAGGTCCTGGGTCAGGTGGGGGCGGGAGGTGTGTCCGCCCTGGCCGTTCAGCCGCACCCGGACCATGTCCGCGGCCCCGGTGATGGGCCCCTCGCGCAGGCCGACCTGGCCCACGTCGAACGACGGGTCGCAGTGGACCGCGAACACCTGTCCGACTCCCTCGAGCAGCCCGGCGGAGAGCATTTCCAGCGCGCCGCCCGGCATCACCTCCTCGGCGGGCTGGAACAGCAGCCGGACCCGCCCCGGCAGCCGGTCACCCATCGAGGCCAGCGCCAGGCCGGCGCCCAGCAGCGCGACGGTGTGGACGTCGTGGCCGCAGGCGTGCGCGACGCCGGGAACGGTGCTGGTCCAGGGGTCGTCGGTGAGGTCCTGCACCGGCAGCGCGTCGAGGTCGGCGCGCAGCGCCACCAGGGGGCCGTCGTCCTCGGCGCCGACCTCGGCGACCAGGCCGCCCTTGGGGAGCAGCTTGACCGACAGGCCGGCCTCGGCGAGCCGGTCGGCGACCCGGCTGACTGTGCGCTCCTCCTGCCACGACAGCTCCGGATGGGCATGCAGGTCGCGGCGCAGCTCCCGCAGCTCCGGCTCGAGCCGGTCGATCGCGCGCCTGATCTGCTCCACGAGCCGAGGTTACGCGAACGAAGCGAGGCAGAACCGAGCTGGCTCGAGTTCGCGCCGAGCAAGGAGCGTTGAGGCGCGCAGCGCCGAACAGCGAGTGCCCGAGCAGCTTGCTGATCGAGGCCGAGTGGCCGACGGCCCGTTGACGAGCGAAGCGAGGAACACGACCCCCTGAGGCCAGTCGTCCGAGCCAGCCTGGGCTCAGGCCGGCAGCAGCGCGGTCAACGCCCGGTAGACGACGCTCGCCGTGGTCGGCTCCAGGCCCTTGTCGGTGGCGACGTACAGTCCGTCATCACCGTCCACCGCGATCAGCTCGCGGCCGCCGCCCTCCCAGCTGGCCGTCAGCTGCCAGGCGTAGCGGGCGTCGGTCGCGGCGAGCGCGGCCTGCCGCTCGACGTCGTTGTCGCCGCACAGGTCGGACACGGCCTCGTCGGTCAGCGGTTGGGCCCCCCGGGCCCCGACCTTTCGTGGGCCCAGATGGACCAGTCGCGCCAGCATCGAGGCCAGGAAGGCAGGCGGGCAGCTCAGCACCTGGCGCTCGTCGCCGCGCACCGCCAGCAACAGCAGGCCGGACTCCAGGTTCAACCAGCCTCGGTGGACCTGCCGCAGGCCGGTGTCCGCGATGACGAGGCTCAGCTCGACCACCGGCTCGAGGGCCGCGGTGATCGGCCCCGCGAGCTCGGGCCTGGCCAACACCGCCGTGGACTGCGGGGACGGATCGGACTCGCCACGGGCTGCGGCCAGCAGCGCGTCGAACCCGGCGTCGTCCAGGCGTACGACGTCCCGCCCCTCGTCGGTCGCCATGCTCAGGGCTCCTCGTTGCCGGACGGGTTGGACCGAGGCAGAACGATCGTGGCCGCCACCTGGGCGAACAGGTCGGCGAACCCGTCGTACCGCCAGGTGTCCACCGTGGCGGTCAGGGTGTAGCCGGTGCCGTCGACCAGCGCGAACCACTGCTCCATGGTGAGCGGCCCAGCCTCCTCGCTGGCATGGTGGGCGAGCCGGCGTCCACCCGGGTGCCGGTCGATCGTGAGCTTCTCCAGGTCGATCAGCTGGTAGTCCGCGAGCACGCGGGGCAGCAGCTCGTCGGTGCCGGCCTGCCAGTCCCGGAACCCGAGCCCGCCGGTGGTCCCCACGGTGGCGACCAGGTTGGCCCGGAAGGCCGGGTGGCCGTCGATCTCCCGTGGCGCTTCGAGCACGGCGTACGCCGTACCCTCCGCGGGGTCGAGCCTGATCTCCCAGTCGGCGGGAACCGCGCAGCCCAGCCCGCTGGAGTGGTCGATCCGCCTGCTCACACGTGCCTCACTTCTGCGCCTTGCGCCGCTTGCGCTGCTGCCGTCGCTGTTGTCGGGCCTTCCTTTCGCCGTCTTTGCGCCGCGCCAGGATCTCACGCGACCACGACGGCATCAGGAACCTCGGTACCGGGACGGGAAGGATCAGGTAGACCAGTACGAGGAAAAGGCTCAGCACCATGAGGGCAGCAAGCGCGGAGAACACGCCTTGGCGCATCGGCCAGAGCGCATCGACAAGCAGTGCGAGGCCCGCAAAGATCGCAGCGGCGGCCGCAGCTGGGCGAACCACGAGGACACTGCGGGCCGTGAACCCCAACGGATCGTCGCCGGTCCAGCCCCGCGCCGCCGCCGTGGCTCCACGCCGTTGCCAGAGATTCCAGCCGAACACGGAAATGCCGACCAAGAGGAGCACAATCCCGAACACGAAGCATCAATCCCAGAACGTCAATGCGTCACCCACATCCGAGGCGACATCTCCAGCCCCGTGGACGAAGTTGCTCGCAGCCTCGCCCGCGGTCGCACCAGCGCCGAGAAGATGGTCACCGGCCCAGCTGCCGGCAGACGATCCGACGAACCCGCCGACGAGCCCGCCCACAGCACCCCCGATCACTGTGCCAACGCCCGGGCAGATCGCCGTGCCGATCGCGCCTCCGGCCCAAGCCCCGGTTTCAGCACCCGCCCAGGCGCCTGCCTGGTCGCTGCGCTTTTGGTGACCGCGCGGCTCACCCGCTCGCTGGTGTCCAGCGAAGGGTCATCGGCATCGGCCTGCCACTGCTGCCAGCCCGAGGTGACCGCGGTCACGGCGTAGCCCGCGCGCGAGGCGATCTTGCCGGCCGTTGCCCACTTGCCGCGTACCGCCGCGTTGCCGGCGCGTGCATGCCAGTTCTTCTTCCCGCCCGCGGCCCTGGCTCGATCCCAGAAGTCCATGCCACGGCCGTTCACCCGCCCCCAACGTCCTGCGGCCGTCCGCGGCTGGAAGATGCCGTACTTGCCCTGGATCATCCAGCCGGCGCTCATTCCCAAGCCCACGCCAGCCAGTCCCAGGCCCCAGCCGGTGCCGGTGACGGCGTCCATCCCGTCGGATGGCGCGAACCCCAGCCTCTCCAGCAGGTTCTCCAGCCAGCCGTCGCCGTTAACGGCCTGCATGGCCTGCGCGAGCTCGTGGTGCGCTCGCTTCTCCTTGGTCCGGGCACCGTCGGCGATGTCGAACGCCTCGTTGTACCCCTTCACCTTGGCGTTGTAGGCGTCCACAGCCGGCTTCGAGGTGGCCTCCGCTGGCTTGTCCGGCGGCAGGATCTGGTCCCCGGAGATGGTCAGACCCCCAGAGGACGCCTCCGCCGGGCATGGCCCATCGCGGACTTGACCACCTTCAGCTCGCCGGCGAAGTCGGACAGCGCCCGGCTAGCCTTACGGACCCGCGACTGCAGCTCGGAGGCTTCGCCCGCCGTCGTCTTGACCTTGTCGCGGAGGGCGTCACCTGCGTCGCCGTCCCAGAACGATGCAGAGCCACGGATGTTGTCGAGGTCGGTCTCGGCGTCACCGAGCGCGGTAGCCCCGTCGTTCGCCCGGGACGACGCGGACGAGCAGGCCGCGGGATCGCCGTACACGGTCAGCTCGATCATCGCGACGGGAACCTCACCGTGCTGTCCTGGTCGGAGTCGGCGCAGGCCATCGAGGTGTCGTGGGCTGCGTCGGACATCGCCCCGGTGTGCTGTGCGAGACCGGCGAGACCCGCGGCCAGCAGCAACGCGTGGGCCACATCCTGGCTGGAGCTTCCGGCATCTGGCTGACCATCGAGGTCGCCCCGGTGGCCGTAGAGTGCCTTGCCCGCGCTGTCCAACCGAGTCGCCAGATGCTGGACCTGCGCCGGGTCGACCGTGAATCCGCCGCTCATGGAGAAAGCATGCCCCTCGGTGCCGAGCTTGAAACATCAGCGAAACTCCCGTCCCGAAGCACTGGCGAACGGCGAGACGCTGGTTCCATGAGACCACAGCCATGCCGAAGGAGAGCCCGATGGACCAGCGCTGGACCGCCTGGACCCGCCAGATCGCCGACGAGCTGGGCGCCTTCGAGGAACACGAGTTCGCCAACCTCTCCGGTCCGACCGAGACCGAGGAGCGACCTCCGGGCCTGTTTGGTCGCAAGCGCAAGCCGCGGGTCCTGTCCGCCCCGGTGGTCCGCCTTTTGCGGACCGAGGACCACCTGCTGTGCGAGACGGTCAACCCCTTCCCGGCGCCCGACGAGCCTCAGCTCAGCGACGAGCAGCGGCAGCAACTGCACGAGGCGGGCTGGCTGATGTCCGGGGACGCCGACTACGAGCCGATGGGTGGCCCCTACTGCCGGATCTACGTGCCGATCGGTGACGCAACGAGGGCCGCTGAGCTCGCGGCGGTGACCTTCGGCATCCTGGGCGTGCAAGACCCGGCAGCGGTGGAGGTCGAGCGGGACCGATGAACTCGCCCGCGTGGTCGCCCGAGTGGGGCCGCCGCGGACTATCAGTTCGGGCGCAGCGGACGGCTCCCCCGCCTGGAGAAGCCGGCTCGAGCCGTGATCTGGTCGTCCGGCGTGGCGCTCATCAACGGTGCCGCCCCCTCCCTCCGGCTGCCGGGAGCAGATCGCAGAACACGAACCCGTCCCGCTCGACCATCTCGCCGGTGACCACGTCGAGCGGGCGCGCGAAGCCGGGGCCGGCGTGGACGAACGTGTGGAACTCCCCGTGCTCCCCACATGGGTCGACGCCCTCGGGCAGCTCGGCGAGCAGCCGCGCGTCGTACTCCCGGCCGGCGAACGCCGCGTCGAGCACCCGGGGGTCAACGCAGGTCAGGGTCGCGCGGATGCCGATCGCCAGCATCTGCCCCGCGAGCTCGGACGTGGGGCGGCCCCACAGCGGGAACACCGGCTCGACGCCGGTGCCGGCGAGCATCCGCTCGCGGTAGTCGCGCACGTCGGCGAGGAAGAGGTCACCGAACACCACCCGGGTCACGCCGTCGTCGAGCGCGGTGTCGATCGCCGCGCGCATCCGCTGCTCGTAGGTCTCGTTGCGGCAGACCCGAGGGATGGGTACGACGTGCAGCGGCAGCCCCAGCGACTCGGCCTGCTGCTCCAGCAGACTCCGTCGTACGTCGTGCATCGCGACGCGGTCCTCGCCCTCGTCGACGGTGGTGAGCAGCCCGACGACCTCGACGCCGGGGTCGCGACGGGCCTCGTGCAGCGCCAGCGTCGAGTCCTTGCCGCTGCTCCAGCTCAGCCAGGCTCGCTCAGCCATCGGCCCGGCTCTGGCGGGGTGACTCGCCGTGGTCCTCGCTGTGCTCGTCATATGCCGCCAGGATCCGGTCGGCCGCAACCGGGGCGGGGATCTCGCCGCTGAGCACCCGGTCGCGGATCTCCCGCCGTACCTCACGCACACGCCCGGATCGCTGCAGCCGCTGGTCGAGCTCGTCGCGGACCAGCGCCCAGGTGAAGTCCAGCTGCTGCTCGGCCCGCTTGGCCACCAGGCCGCCCTCCCCGAGGGACTCGCGGTGGGCGAGCACCTGCGCCCAGACCTCCTCGATGCCCGCACCGGTCAGGGCCGAGCAGGTCAGGACCGGGGGTCGCCAGCCCTCGCCGCGGCCGTGCACCAGGCGGAGCGCCCCGGAGAGCTCCCGCGCCGCGGTGCGCGCCTCGGTCTCCCGGTCGCCGTCTGCCTTGTTGACCGCGAGCACGTCGGCGATCTCGAGGACCCCCCGCTTGATGCCCTGGAGCTGGTCACCGGTGCGGGCCAGGGTCAGGTAGCAGAACGTGTCGACCATCCCGGCCACGGTGACCTCGGACTGGCCCACCCCGACGGTCTCGACCAGGACCACGTCGTACCCGGCCGCCTCGAGCACCATCATCGCCTGGGTGGTCGCGCGTGCGACGCCGCCCAGCGTGCCGGCGGTCGGCGAGGGCCGGATGTAGGCGCTGGAGTCGGTCGCCAACCCGCCCATCCGGGTCTTGTCGCCGAGCACCGACCCCCCGGTCCGCACCGACGACGGGTCCACGGCGAGCACGCCGACCGTCTGGCCCTTCCCGGTGAGCAGGGTGCCGAGCGCCTCGATGAAGGTGGACTTGCCCACGCCCGGGACACCGGAGATCCCCACCCGGACGGTGGGGGTGCGCACATGCGACTCCGCCTCGGTCGCCAGCCGGGTGAGCAGCTCGCGGGAGGCGGCGCGATGGTCGGGTCGGCTGCTCTCCACCAGCGTGATCGCCCGGCTCACCGCGGACCGCTTCCGGGCGCGGATGCCCTCGACCATGGCGTCGATGTCGGTCACCGCGGCACACCCCGCCCGGCATCGACGCGACGTCCTGCCATCAGTGGTCCAGCTGGGCGCTGAGCTTCCGGAGCAGGTCCAGGGCCGCGTCGGCGACCACGGTGCCGGGCAGGAACACCTCGGCCGCCCCCATCTCCTTCAGCCGGGGTACGTCGTCGGGCGGGATCACCCCGCCGACCACGATCATGATGTCTTCCCGGCCCTGGCCGGCCAGCGCCTGCTTCAGCGCGGGCACCAGGGTCAGGTGGCCGGCCGCGAGCGAGTTCACCCCGACGATGTGCACATCGGCGTCGACGGCCTGCTGGGCCACCTCCTCCGGGGTCGAGAACAGCGGTCCGACGTCGACGTCGAAGCCGAGGTCGGCGAAGGCGGACACGATGACCTTCTGGCCGCGGTCGTGGCCGTCCTGGCCCATCTTGGCGACCAGGATCCGCGGCCGCCGGCCCTCACGCTCGGCGAACTCCTCGGTGGCGGCCAGCACCTTCTGCACGCCCTCGTTGGAGCCGGACTCCCGCTTGTACACACCCGAGATCGTACGGATCACCGCGCGGTGCCGGCCCCACGGCTTCTCCAACGCCTCGGAGATCTCGCCGACGGTGGCCTTGGACCGGGCGGCGTCGACCGCCAGGGCCAGCAGGTTCCCCGAAAGGGAACCCTGCTCACCGGCCCCAGCCTCGGCCGATGCGGTCAGAGCCGAAAGGGACCTCCGTACCTCCTCGTCGTCGCGCTCCTCGCGCAGCCGCTCGAGCAGGGCGTGCTGCTGCTTGAGCACCGAGGCGTTGTCGACCCGGAGCACGTCCAGCTGGTCCTCCTCGGCGGGCCGGTAGGTGTTGACGCCGACTAGCTTCTGCTGCCCGGAGTCGAGCCGTGCCTGGGTTCGCGCGGCGGCCTCCTCGATGCGCATCTTCGGGATGCCCTGCTCGATCGCGTTCGCCATGCCGCCCGCCTGCTCGGCCTCCTCGACGTGCTGCCAGGCCTTCGCGGCCAGGTCGTGGGTGAGCCGCTCGACGTAGTAGGACCCGCCCCACGGGTCGATCGAGTGCGTCGTACCGCTCTCCTGCTGCAGCAGCAGCTGGGTGTTCCGGGCGATCCGCGCGGAGAAGTCGGTCGGCAGGGCGATCGCCTCGTCCAGCGCGTTGGTGTGCAGCGACTGGGTGTGCCCCTGGGTGGCGGCCATCGCCTCGATGCAGGTGCGCTGCACGTTGTTGAACACGTCCTGCGCGGTCAGCGACCAGCCGGAGGTCTGGCTGTGGGTGCGCAGGCTCAGCGACTTGGGGTCCTGCGGGTCGAACTGGCGCACCAGCCGCGCCCACAGCGCGCGGGCGGCGCGCAGCTTGGCGACCTCCATGAAGAAGTTCATCCCGATCGCCCAGAAGAAGCTCAGCCGCGGCGCGAACGCATCGATGCCCAGCCCGGCGTCCAGCCCGGCCCGGATGTACTCCACCCCGTCCGCAAGGGTGTAGGCCAGCTCGAGGTCCGCGGTCGCGCCGGCCTCCTGGATGTGGTAGCCGGAGATCGAGATGGAGTTGAACCGCGGCATCTTCTGCGAGGTGTAGGCGAAGATGTCGGAGATGATCCGCATGCTCGGCTGCGGCGGGTAGATGTAGGTGTTGCGGACCATGAACTCCTTGAGGATGTCGTTCTGGATGGTCCCCGCGAGCTGCTCCGGCTTCACCCCCTGCTCCTCGGCCGCCACGATGTAGAGCGCCATCACCGGCAGCACCGCGCCGTTCATCGTCATCGACACCGACATCTTGTCCAGCGGGATGCGGTCGAACAGCGTGCGCGCGTCGTAGATCGAGTCGATCGCGACGCCGGCCATCCCGATGTCGCCGGTCACCCGCGGGTGATCGCTGTCGTAGCCGCGGTGGGTCGGCAGGTCGAACGCGACCGACAGGCCCTTCTGCCCCGCGGCGAGGTTACGCCGGTAGAACGCGTTGGACTCCTCGGCGGTGGAGAACCCGGCGTACTGGCGGATCGTCCACGGCTGGTTCACGTACATCGTCGGGTAGGGCCCGCGCAGGTACGGGGGCAGGCCGGGATAGGTGGCCAGGAAGTCAAGCCCGTCGGTGTCCGCGCCGGTGTACAGCGGCTTGACGTCAATGCCCTCGGGAGTAACCCACGCCTGCCCGCTGTCCCCACCCGCCTCCCCTGCCCGCTTCACGGCGGCAGCGAGCGCGTCACGCCACCGCTTCTCGCCGTGCGGGCCGGGCTCGGGCGGCTCGGCGAGCCCGACCTCGGCGAAATCGGGGAGCTCCCAGCTGTCTGTCATCGCGGCACTCCCAGTGCGGTCAGCATCCGGTCGCCGAACGCCAGCACATCCATCCCGTCGGTGATCCTTTCTGCGGCGCCAGGCACGGGTGCCGCCGGGTCCCCGGCCGCCACGACGACCGTGGACGCCCCTTGCGCGCGGGCCCTGTCCACGGCCGCTCGCACCTCGCCGGCGGGGGCATCAGGGCTCCCGCACACGATCGCAACCGGGCTGGGAGCTGGGTCATCATCAGCGGTGACCGTCGTGATACCGACGGGGGCGAGCAGGGCACCCACCCGGTCGGCCCGCGCGAGGCTCGGACGTGAGCGATCCAGCAGCGGCAGGCTGATGGTGGGCGGCGACCCTGTCGCCCTGGTGTGCGCG
>JBOHDO010000048.1:0-4968 GCA_050699415.1 Marmoricola sp. | reverse complement strand
TGGCCGATCTGGCTGGCCGTGGGCATGCTGGTGGTGTCCGGCACCCTGGCCGCCTTCGTCTCCGACTGGTTCGTCTCGGCGCTGACCCCCGCGATGGACTCGCTGAACATCTCCCACGCCTTCGCCGGCCTGGTGGTGGTCGCGATCGCGGGGAACGCGGTGGAGAACGTGGTCGGCGTCCAGCTGGCCGCCCGGGGCAACTCCGAGTACGCGTTCTCGGTGGTGCTCAACTCACCGCTGCAGATCTCGCTGGTGCTGGCGCCCGTGCTGGTGCTGATCAGCGTCATCTTCGGGCTGGGCTCGCTCACGCTGGTGTTCAGCCCGCTGCTGGTCGCCGCCCTGCTCGCCGCCGTCATCCTGGCGACCTTCATCTCCATCGACGGCGAGTCCACCTGGCTGGAGGGGGCCACCCTCATCGCGCTCTACGGCATCATCGCCACGTCGTTCTGGTGGGGCTGACTGAAGGGGCCGAGTGCCGCTCAGTCTCCGCCGGCGAGCCGGTCGCGGCGCTCGTCGCGGGTCTGCCTCCAGCGCTCCAGCAGGCCGGACATCTCATGGGTCATGAACTCCAGGAATGCCACGGTCTCGGCGACCCGCTCCGCGCCGAGACCGCTCAGCTCCCCGCGGTCGAGGGCACGCGCACACAGCTCGCACAGCGGACCGTACGCCGCGATCTCCGCATCGAAGACCGGCGCCCACACCTCGTCCCCGAGACCGAACCTGTCGACCCTCTCCCCCGGCCTGCGGAACCGCCGCAGCAGGTTGATCCGGCCTAGATACCTCACCGCGCCGCTGACGGCCGCGGGGCTGACACCCAGGCGCTCGGCCAGCTCCCTGGCCGTCAGTGACTCCTCCGGGGCGGCCAGGACCAGGCAGAAGACGCGGGCGGGCATCCGGTTGAAGCCCAACTGCGTCAGGGCCAGGGCGAAGTCCTCCACGAACTGGGGTGCCGACGGCGGCACCGATAACGGGGCGCTCCGGGAGGACATGCCTTCGAGACTATCGCACGATTCACATAGTTAATAGTTTTCAGTGATTTGTGAAATCTAGTAAGGTAACCGCCATGGACAACGCAATCGACATCGCGGGGCTGGTCAAGAGCTTCGGGCGCACCCGCGCCCTGGACGGTCTCGACCTCAGCGTCGTGCCGGGCGAGGTGCACGGCTTCCTCGGTCCCAACGGAGCGGGCAAGTCCACCACCATCCGCGTGCTGCTCGGACTGCTGCGGGCCGACACGGGCACGGCCACCGTCCTCGGCGGAGACCCCTGGCGCCGGGCCGCGGAGCTGCACCGCCGGCTGGCCTACGTCCCCGGCGACGTCAGCCTGTGGCCGAACCTGTCGGGGGGCGAGGTGATCGACCTGCTCGGCCGGCTGCGGGGCGGACTCGATGCGCACCGCCGCGACGACCTGCTGGAGCGCTTCGAGCTCGACCCCACCAAGCGCGGCCGCACCTACTCCAAGGGGAACCGGCAGAAGGTCGCACTGGTTGCCGCGCTCGCCTCCGACGTCGACCTGCTGCTGCTCGACGAGCCCACCTCCGGGCTGGACCCGCTGATGGAGGCGGTGTTCCAGCAGTGCGTCGAGGAGTTCCGCGCCGACGGACGCACCGTGCTGCTGTCCAGTCATGTTCTCGCCGAGGTCGAGCGGCTGTGCGACCGGGTGAGCATCATCCGCGCGGGGCGCCGGGTGGAGTCCGGGACGCTGGCCGAGCTTCGTCACCTGACCCGGACGTCGGTGTCGGTCGAGCTGGCCCGGCCGCCCGAGGGGCTGGAGTCGCTGACCGGGGTCCACCACCTCCTGGTGGAGGGGACGCGGGTGAGGTGCGAGGTCGACACCGACCATCTCGACGGAGCACTGGCGGCGATGGGCCGGTACGGCGTACGCAGCCTCACCAGCCAGCCGCCCACCCTCGAGGAGCTGTTCCTGCGGCACTACGGCGACAGCGTCCCCACCGACGGTGACGCCACCGGCGAACCGGAGGTGGCGTTGTCATGAGCGACGCGCTCACCGGCACCCGCGTGCTCGCACGCACCTTCCTGCGGCGCGACTGCTGGATGGTCCTGTGGTTCACGATCGGCATCACCCTCCTCTACTGGTCCCAGGCTGCGAGCGTGCGGGGGCTCTACTCGACCCAGGCGGAGCTCGACAGGGCGGCCGCGAGCATGGCGCACAACGCGGCCTTCGTCGCGATGGCCGGGCCGCCGAGAGCGCTGAACACCGTGGGCGGGCAGGTGACTTGGCAGGCCAGCGCCTTCGGCGTGGTCGTGATGGCGCTGATGGCGATGTTCCTGGTCGGCCGGCACACCCGCGCGGAGGAGGAGTCCGGGCGGGACGAGCTGGTCCGCTCGGCGGCGGTCGGCCGACAGGCCCCGATGACCGCTGCGCTGCTGGTGGTCGCGGCTGCCTGCGGCATCGTCGGTGCCTGCGTCGCCGGCAGCCTGGTTGCGTACGGCCTCCCCGCGCCCGGATCGATCGCCAACGGGATCGGCGTCGCGCTGGGCGGCCTCGGGTTCGGCGCCGTCGCGCTGGTCGCCGCGCAGCTGACCGCGTCGACGCGTGCGATGTACGGCATCACCGGAGCGGCCATCGGGGTCGCCTACGTGTTGCGGGCGCTCGGTGACGTCGGCAACGGCGTGTTGTCGTGGCTGTCCCCCATCGGCTGGTACCAGTCGATGCACCCGTTCTCCGGGGAGCGCTGGTGGCCGGTCCTGCTGCTGCTGGGCCTGGCGGTGGCACTGGGCTGGGCGGCGTACGCCGTGTTCGCCCGCCGCGACATCGGCGCCGGGATCTGGCCGGACCGTCCCGGTCCGGCCCGGGCGCCCTTCGGGCTGCAGAGTGGGCTCGGCCTGGCCTGGCGGCTGCAGCGCAACAGCTTCCTCGGCTGGGCGCTCGGGCTGTTCGTCGGCGGTCTCGGCTACGGCTCCATCGGCGACGACGTCAACAGCCTGATGGGAGACTCCGACTTCGCCCGTGAGGTCTTCGGCTCCGGTGGGGCCGACCCCGTGGACTCGTTCTACGCCACCGCGGCCCTGATGCTGGCCCTGATCGCCTGCGGGTTCGCGCTCTCCTCGGCCCTGCGGCCCCGGGGCGAGGAGAACGACCGACGCCTCGAGCCGGTGCTGGCCACGGCACTTCCGCGGCAGCGCTGGCTGCTCGGCCACCTCCTGGTGACCGTGCTCGGCACCGTCGTTCTGGTCGCACTCTCGGGGCTCGGCCTGGGCCTGGGGTACGCACTGGTGACCGGCGACGCCGGGAGGATCGGCTCGTTCGTCGGGGCGACCACGTCGCTGCTGCCGGCGGTACTGCTGCTGGCCGGGCTGGCCGCCCTGCTGTACGGCGCCCTCCCCCGCGCGGCTTCCCTCGCCTGGCTGGGCCTGGGATTCTGCGTGGTGGCGATGCTGTTCGGCACGGTGCTGCGGTTCCCGGGATGGCTGCAGGGCATCTCCCCGTTCCACCACCTCGCCCCCGTCCCCGCGGCGCCCGTGGACTGGGCCGCCGTCGTCGGAGTCCTCGTCGTGGCGGCCGGACTCGGCACCCTCGGCCTGCTGGCCTTCCGCCGCCGCGACGTCGCCGCGACCTGACCCGACGGGCCGCTCAGCCGTCGTCGGCGTTGCGGACGCTCACCCGGGCCGAGCACGCCTCGCGCACGGCACCGTCGAGCACCGCCCGGCGCGGATCCGGTACGTCGAGCCGATGACCGACGACGCCCAGCCGTCGCAGCCGCGGGTCGGCCAGGACCGCCTCGATCGCAGCCGGATCCCCGCCCACCACCACCGCGGACACACCGTGCAGGATCCGGGCCGCGTGACCGGCCGCCGCGGCGTACGCCGCCCTGGCCTGGTTGTCGCGCCGCCGGGCGAACCGCTGCTGGCTCTGCCCGCCCGCCTTGGTACGCCCCTGCACGTGCCGCTGGCCGACCTTGTGCTCCACCATCCGGACGCCCTCCATCCGGGCGACCGCGAACCCGCCCTTGCGGACCAGCAGCACGCCCCAATGGGTGGGCGGTGTGCAGGCAGCCGCCAGCCGGGCCACCGCGGGGTGTCCGACCGCCCGGTCGAAGGGCGCCCGGGCAGCGAACGTGGACCCGTCGGCGGCTGCGCCGGCGAGCGCGCCGCGGACGATGTCCAGCCGCGTGTCCCCATGACGCTCGATGAAGTTCCCGACCCAGCGCTCCAGCCGCTCGGCGGGGACAACCACCTCGGCGCTCACGCCGGGCTCACGCGGCGTACAGCACGTCGAAGCGCTCGAGGACCACCGGCATGTCCGGGGCGAAGCCGCGGTCGTGGCCGGCGTGCCCGGAGAAGAACTCCTCGTGCACCTCGCGCCAGTGGGCCAGGGACCGGTCTCCCTCGCCCTCCAGCCACGCGTGCTCGGCGTCGACCTCGTCGAAGGGCCGCACCTCGACCGTCGTGGTCGTGACCAGGGCGCGTGGCCGGTCCCGCCCGTCGAGCACGATCCCCAGCGTGCCCGGCTCCGGCAGCGGCTCGCCCTCCGCCTCGTAGTCCCGCAACGCGCTCGCGGTCGCGGTCTTGGTGCCGTCCAGCACCAGCGCGAGCAGCTCGTCGGCCTGCTCCGGGTTGGCGCCGAACCGCCACGCCGGAGGCGTCACCGAGGCCAGCGGTGTCGGCCCGAAGTACCCGGGCATGTGGTCCAGCCGGGCGTGCCGCCGAGCGACGTGCCAGAACGCGTCGACAGTCTCATCGGCGGACTCGCTGGTGCCCATCCGGCCTCCAACTCAGGTTTCGACGCGCCCGTCGCGGGTTCGCAAGCTCACCCGCGGGGCTTGCTCAACCTCTTCGCCTCGCGACCCCGCGCTCCGCGCGGGTCGCGGCTCAGACGTTGAACCCCAGCGCGCGCAGCTGCTCGCGGCCGTCGTCGGTGATCTTGTCCGGGCCCCAAGGCGGCATCCAGACCCAGTTGATGACGACGCCGTTCGTCAGGCCGTCGAGGGCGCTGGTGGCCTGGTC
>JBOHDO010000047.1:0-7981 GCA_050699415.1 Marmoricola sp. | reverse complement strand
ACCTCCTCCTTGACCATCGGCGCAGTCTCCGGCGCCTCGCGCTCGGTCAACTCCTGCTAGAGCCCGGGGAGCTCGCCGTAGCGGATCTCGGCGACTCGTTGGAGCTCGCCCTGGCGCTCGGCCCGCTCGGCCTCGCCCTTCAGCTCGTCGATGCGCTTCTTCACCTGGCTGACGCGCTCGAGCGCCTCTTTTTCCTTCGACCACCGCGCCGCCAGCTCGTCACGGCGTGACTTCGCCTCGGCCAGCTCGCGCTCGAGCGGCTCGCGCACCTCTTTCTTTTCCTTCTTCATCGCGGCCAGCTCGATCTCGAGCTGACGGACGCGCCGCTCGGCCTCGTCCAGCTCGACCGGCGACGAGTCGATCTCCATCCGCAGCCGCGAAGCGGCCTCGTCGATCAGGTCGATCGCCTTGTCCGGGAGCCGGCGATCGGAGATGTAGCGGTCGGAGAGCACGGCCGCGGCGACGAGCGCCGCGTCGCTGATCGCGACACCGTGGTGCGCCTCGTAGCGCTCCTTCAGGCCCCGGAGGATGGCGATCGTGTCCGCGACGGACGGTTCGCCGACGAAGACCGGCTGGAAGCGCCGCTCGAGCGCGGCGTCCTTCTCGATGTGCTCGCGGTACTCGTCGAGGGTGGTGGCACCGACCATGCGCAGCTCGCCACGGGCCAGCATCGGCTTGAGCATGTTGCCGGCGTCCATCGAGGAGTCTCCACCCGCGCCTGCACCCACGACGGTGTGCAGCTCGTCGATGAAGGTGATCACCTGGCCCTCGGAGGACTTGATCTCCTCGAGCACGGCCTTGAGCCGCTCCTCGAACTCGCCGCGGTACTTCGCCCCGGCCACCATCGCGGCCAGGTCGAGGCTGAGCAGCCGACGACCCTTCAGCGAGTCGGGCACGTCGCCGTTCACGATCCGCTGCGCGAGGCCCTCGACGACCGCGGTCTTGCCGACGCCCGGGTCACCGATCAGCACCGGGTTGTTCTTGGTACGCCGCGAGAGCACCTGCACCACCCGGCGGATCTCGGCGTCGCGGCCGATCACCGGGTCGAGCTTGCCGGACTCGGCGGCCTCGGTGAGGTCGACGGCGTACTTCTCCAGCGACTCGTAGGTGGCCTCGGCGTCCTGGCTGGTCACGTGCCGGTTGCCGCGCACGGCCGTGACCGCCTCCCGCAGCGTCGCCTCGGTGGCCCCCGCCTGCTCCAGCACCGGCTTGACCGGGGTGTCCACGATCGCCAGCGCGAGCACCAGGTGCTCGGTGGCGATGAACTCGTCGCCCATGTCGCCGATCAGCTCCAGCGCCTTCGCCAGCACCTTGGTCATGCCCGGCGAGGTTCCGGGGTTCTGCATGGTCTGGCCGCTGGCCGCCGGAAGGCCCGCGAGCAGCCGGTCCATCTCCCGGGACACCCGTGCGGCATCGGCGCCGGCCTTCTCCAGCAGGGTGGGCGCGATGCCCTGGTCCTGGCGCAGCAGCGCGGCGCCCAGGTGGGCGGACTCGATCTGCGGGTTGCCGGCGGTGACCGCCAGGGTGCGGGCCGCGTTGACCACGTCCACGCTGCGGGTGGTGAACTTCGATCCGTCCATGCCGGTGATCTTCCCCCTTCGGGTCGGTTACGTCACGACGACGGCCGCCCCTACCGTCGGTCGGCGTCCGTCACCTGTTCCAACACCGGCAAAGTTGAGTCCATTCCCATCAACTCTGGCTCGCGGGCGGACTGGGGCCCAGGGCTCAGGAGGCGGGTGCGCTCACCGGGGAGTGCCGGGTGGGCTCGCGCGGGTCCTCACCGTCCCCGCGACGGCCGCGGGGGATCAGGAAGGTGACCAGGACGCCGACCACGCAGGCGGCGACCGAGATCCACAGGGCGATGGTGAAGCCGTCCGTGGAGGGCACGGTCACCGACCCGAGCTGCAGCCGCCAGTGCGCCAGCATCATGTGCATAATACATATCCAAGGCATGATGCATAATCGGCGCATGACCCCCGGACCCGACCGCGACGTCGCCGGGATCGAGCACGAGCTGACCCTGCTCTCCCGCCACTTCGTGCACGCCGCGCCACGCACCGAGCTCGCCCTGGACCGCTCCGGCTACCTGCTGCTCGGCCGGCTCGAGCTCGAGCAGCCGATGACCCTGCGCGGCCTCGCGGAGGCCTTCCGGCTGGACCAGTCCACGATCAACCGCCAGGTCGCGGCGCTGCGACGCGAGGGGCTGGTCGAGCGGATCGCGGATCCTGAGGGCGGGCCCGCGCACGTCTACCGGCCGACCACGGAGGGGCTGCGCCGGCTCCGCAGCGACCGCGCCCGGATGCAGCAGGGCATCGACCTCGTGATCGGCTCCTGGCCCGGGGCCGAGCGGGCCGACCTGCACCGGCTGCTGGTGAAGCTGAACGCGGGCATCGAGGGCCTGGAGGGCCGGCCCTGGCCGCGCTGAGCCTGCTACTCGTCGGGGCTCTGGTGCTCCGGCAGCGCCTCGGTCTCCTCCTCGTCGACCAGGCAGGCCCGGCAGAAGTTGGTCCCGAACGGGGTCAGCTGGATCGAGCGACGTACCGGCCGGGCGAACCGCACCGAGTGCATCGCCTCAAGCACGTCCGGCTGGGCCTCGACCACCTGGTACTCCAGCGGGTCGTCGAGCTGCTCCCGGGAGAACCAGATCAGCCCGAGCCGGAACAGGTTGCTCAGGTACGCCGGGACCTCGTCGAGGTAGCGCACGCCGGCCCGCGGGCCGATCATGTTCATGCCCGCTGCGACCAGCGACGAGCTGACCATCCCGACCGGGCCCCCGGTGCGCACGTCGACCGATGGCTGCGGGCCGCCCCGCATCAGCAGCAACAGGATCCGGGCTTCGTCGGGCGCGAGCTCCTCCAGCATGCGGGCGTACGCCGGGTGCGTCTCATCGTCGCTCCACACGTCCCGGGAGCGCTGCAGCAGTTCCTCACCGCGCTCGCGCAGGGTGGGCTCGGCGACGCGGCCCCGGGGTTCCGGCGGCTCGGGCATCACCACCGTGCCCAGCTGCACACCGCCCTGCCACAGCGCCTTGGGCAACGGCACCCCGTTGGCCACCGACCGGGCCACGTCGGAGACGGTCCGGCTGGCCTCGGCGACGTCCCCGGCGACCTCCCGGACCAGCTCGCCGGCGGCCCCGGGCTCGGTCATCGCACGTGCCAGCAGCTTGCCCGAACGCAGCGCCGAGCCGGCCGTCCAGGCCGCGGACCGCAGCCCGGCGTGCCCGGCGATCCGGGCGAGGCCGGGCAGCGCCCCGGTCGCCTCGTCCCACAGCTCGGGAACCCGGTCGAGACGGGGCTCGATGACGTTGCGGCGGGTGCCGTCGGCATCCCTCGGGTCGCTCATCGGCCACCGGCCCCGAAGATCAGCAGGTGGAGCACACCGCCTGCGAGCCCCATGATCGCGCCGTGGGCGTACAGCATCCACTCATCCTCCCTGATCGCCGAGCGCATCATCTCCACGAAGTCCCTCGGCGGCAGCTCCTTGGTGCGGGTGGCCACCAGCGACCGGATCTTCTCCGACTGCCGCCGGCTGAACTCCGGGTCCTGGAAGGGCTGGATCGTGCGCACCACCGCCTCCTGGGCCATCGCCTCGCGGATGCTGTCGAAGCGCTCGGTGCCCACCGCGACGCGGACGGCGCCCCGCACCGGGCCGGCCGCCTTGTCGATGGCCGGACGCAGGGCGTCGGCCAGCATCTGCCGGGTCCGGTCGCCACGGGGACCGTCGAGCAGGAAGTCGCCGATGTTCTCCAGTGTGATCACGTCGTCGGCGATGATCCGGGCGTAGACCTCTGCGGCCTGCGGCTGGCGGCGCAGGAAGAGACCGTGCACCTTCACCCCGAGGATCCGCCGCGGCTCCGGCGGCTCGAAGATCAGCCACATGCCCAACGCGTTGGTCACCCACCCCACGACCACGCCCAGGATGGGCAACAGCCACCCGATCCCGAACCAGTGGTCGACCAGCGCCACCGGGATCCCGAGCAGGAACCCGAAGACGAACCCGAACGCGACCATCAGGTTCAGCTCGCGCTGCCCGAAGTCGCGGAAGATCCGAACCACCAGAGCGGGGTTCTTGCGGAAATGGGCGATCACCATGGACTTCGGGTCGAGCAGCTGGTCGATGTGCTCCCCGATCTCGGCGGTCACGTTGCGCACCACCGAGGGCAGCTGCGCCTGCACCCGCGCGACCACGGCGGCCTGTGCGCGCGGCGGCAGGTCGCGCCACAGCGACGGGTGCTCGCGGCGCATGATCTGGTCGATCAGCCGCGGCATGTCCGGCTCGAAGACCGTGACGATGTGCTCGGCGATCTGGTCCGGCTCGAGCCGGGCGTAGAACTCCTTGGGGGTGCCGAGCTTCGCGATCGCCTTGTCGACCGCGATCGAGCCCATCTTGGCCGCACGCGCGGGCACGATGCCCTGCCAGCCGATGCCCCCCTGCAGGATCCCCGGCACCTCCTGCAGCTTGCGGGGAAACAGCCGGGAGAGCGGGCGGAGGCCCGGCACGGCAAAGCCGTGGAAGCGCACCGGGGAGAACAGCATCCACAGGCCCGACCAGTTGATCAGCCAGCCGACCACGCCGGTGAACAGTGGGATCGTGGCGACGTGGACCCAGTCGGCGTCCTGCAGGAACCAGTCGACGTGCAGCAGCGGGACGACGACCAGCAGGGAGGTGCCCATCGCCACCGACCGCCTCTCACCGCGCCAACCGGCCCCGGACCCGGCCGGACGTCGACAGTGCCGAGGTTATCCGGAACACCGTGTCACGGGCAGCCGTCCCGACTGGTGAGGTGCGCCACCTCCCGGGGCTCAGCCCCGGCTCAGCCCCGGTCCAGTGGGTTGGTCGGCAGGCCCGGCATCCGGACCGCGGGCAGGTTCGGCCGGCGGCCCCGCAGCGCGGTCAGGGCCTCCTCCAGCGCCACCTCCAGCTCCGCGGTACGGCGCCGCAGCTCGGCGTTGCGAGCGCCCAGCGCCGCCACCTGGTGCTCCAGCTCCAGGATCCGGCGTACGCCCTCCAGCCCGATGCCGCTGCCGGTCAGCTCGGCCACCTCGCGGAGCAGCTCGATGTCGCGCAGGGAGTACCGCCGGCCGCCGCCACCCGTGCGGCCCGGCGAGACCAGCCCCAGTCGGTCGTACTGGCGCAGGGTCTGCGGGTGCAGCCCGGTCAGCTCGGCTGCCACGCTGATCACGTAGACCTGCGCGGTCGGCCCGGGAGCGCGCCCGGACCGACGGGATGAACCGCGAGGCATCATCGGCTCCCTTCGAACAGGCCCGCACGCGGGTCGGTGCCGTTGACCGCCGAGCGATAGGCCTCGACCGCCTCACGCGCCGTCGCGTCCAGCGTGCCGGGCACCTCGACGTCGACGGTCACCAACAGGTCCCCGCGGCTGCCGTCCTTGCGCGGCGCCCCCCGGCCGCGAACCCGCAGCACCCGTCCGTTCGGCGTACCCGCCGGGATCCGCAGCGTCACGGGCTGGCTGTTGAGCGTGGGCACCTTGACCTGGGCCCCGAGCGCGGCCTCGTCGAACCGGACCGGCATGTCCAGGGTGAGCGCATCACCCTTGCGGCCGAACAGGCGGTGCGGCCGCACGTGCACGACGACGAACAGGTCGCCCGCCGGGCCCCCTCGCTCACCGGAGGCACCCTTGCCCTTCAGACGGATCCGCTGGCCGTCCCTGACCCCGGCCGGGATACGCGCCTGGATGGTGCGGCTGGACACCCCCCGGCCGGAGCCGTGGCAGGTCGGGCAGGGCTCGTCGTAGACCAGCTGACGGCCGTGGCAGACCGGGCAGGTCTGGTTCATCGAGAAGGCACCGCCGACCGAGCCCACCACCATGCCGGCCCCGTCGCACTCCGGGCAGATGTGGGGCCTGGTTCCCGGCTTGCCACCGGTGCCCTGGCAGGTGGGACAGGGCGCATCGGAGGAGAGCCGCAACCCCATCGTGGTGCCGTTGACGGCGTCGGCGAAGTCCAGCGAGGTCTCGGTCTCGACGTCGGCGCCCCGACTCGGTCGTGCGGCGCGGCCGTGCGTGCCAGCGGCACCGCCACCCCCGAACAGCCCACCGAGCAGGTCTGAGATGTCGAACCCGCCCATGGTCTCGCCGGTGCCGGCGGTGCCGCCCGGGCCACCGAAGCCACCCGGGAAGCCGCCGGGGAAGCCGCCGCCCCCGGCGAACATCGACCGGATCTCGTCGTACTGCTTGCGCTTCTCGGGGTCACCGACGACGTCGTACGCCCCCGCGACCTCCTTGAACCGTTCCTCGGCCGCACGGTCGCCGGGCCTGGAGTCGGGGTGGTTCTCGCGAGCCAGCCTGCGGTAGGCCTTCTTGATCGAGGCCTGGTCGGCGTCCTTGGCCACGCCCAGGACCTTGTAGAAGTCCTTGTTGGCCCACTCCGCCTGGCTCGAGTTCATCGTTCCCCCTCCTCTCCGTGGTGTCGCTGCGCGCTGTCAGTCGTGGTTCCCCGTCTCCTCCTGATCGTTCGGTGCGGCGTCGCCCTGCTCGGTCGGCTCCCCCGGCTGCTCCTGCTCGACAGGATCCACGACCAGCACCTGCGCGGCACGCACGACACGGTCGCCGATCTTGTAGCCGGCCTTCGCGACGTGCTTGCAGGTCACCACGGAGACGTCGGGATCGGTGCCGACGTGCGACAGCGCCTCGTGCATCGTGGGGTCGAACGGGTCGCCGGGCTCCCCGAACCGGGTCAGGCCGAGCCCGGTCACCACCCGCTCCAGCTGCTCGGCCACGGCCTTGAAGCCGCCCTCCAGCTCTCCGTGCTCGCGGGCACGGTCGATGGTGTCGAGTACGTCGAGGAACGGGGTCAGCACCACGAAGACGGCGTTCTGCCGCACCAGGTCGCGGTCGCGGTCGACCCGCCGCTTGTAGTTGCGGAACTCCGCCTGCAGGCGTTGCACGTCCAGGGTCCGTTCGGCCAGCTCCCGGCGCGCACGGGACAGCTCGTCGGAGCCCTCCGCCGGAGGAGGAGCAACGGGCTCCGCCTCCGGGGCGGTCGCGACGTCGTCCGGCACGGCCTCCTGCTCCGGGTTCGCCTCGCTCGGTGCGGGCTGCTCCTCGGGGACCTGGTCCGCCGCCTCGGTCACGTCGCTCGCAGCCTGACCGGTCCGGTCTGCCGCTTCGCTCACTTGGTCTCCCCATCGTCGGTGGACTCACCCGGCTCGTCGACGATCTCGGCGTCCACGACGTCCTCGTCCGCGGCGGACTCGCCGGCCTCGCCGCCGGCGCCCGGGGCAGCTTGCCCAGCCGTACCGTCGCCGCCTTCGGCGGAGGAGGCACTCTCGTACATGGCCGCGCCCATCTTCTGGCTGGACTCGCCCAGCTTGCTGATGGCCGCGGTGAGCGCGTCGGTCTCGGTGTTCTCGTCCGCGAGCAGCTTCTTGAGCTCGTCGACGTCGCTGCGCACCTCGGTCTTGACGTCCTCGGGCAGCTTCTCGTCGTTCTCGGACAGGAACTTGTCGGTCGAGTACACCAGCGAGTCGCCCTGGTTGCGCACCTCCACCGCCTCACGACGCTTGGCGTCCTCCTCGGCGTACTGCTCGGCGTCCTTGACCATGCGGTCGATCTCGTCCTTGCCGAGCGCGCTGCCACCGGAGATGGTCATCGACTGCTCCTTGCCCGTGCCCTGGTCCTTGGCGGACACGTGCACGATGCCGTTGGCGTCGATGTCGAAGGTGACCTCGATCTTCGGCACACCACGGGGCGCCGGGGGCAGGCCGGTGAGCTCGAAGTTGCCCAGGGGCTGGTTCTGCGCCCACATCTGCCGCTCGCCCTGCGCCACCTTGATCTCCACCGACGGCTGGTTGTCGTCGGCGGTGGTGAAGATCTCGCTGCGCTTGGTCGGGATCGTGGTGTTGCGCTCGATCAGGTTCGTCATCACGCCGCCCTTGGTCTCGATGCCCAGGCTCAGCGGGGTCACGTCGAGCAGCAGGACGTCCTGGACCTCACCCTTCAGCACACCGGCCTGCAGGGAGG
>JBOHDO010000046.1:0-9517 GCA_050699415.1 Marmoricola sp. | reverse complement strand
CTGGTCGGGCTGCGACCGGCGGTGGGCATCGGCCTGCTGGTCTACGGTGCCGGGATCGTCATGCTGGCTCGGCCGTTCGTGTTCGCGATGCGGAACAAGCCCCCGACGCACTACCCCACCTGGTCGGTGCTGGCCGCGGTGTGCTGGCTGGGTGTGCTGGTCGTGGCCCTCGCCGTGGTGGTCTCCACGGCGCCGTCCTGGATGGCGGCGCACGAGCACCTGGAGTGGCTGACCCCCGGGCTGGCGGTGGGCTTCGGCGCCCAGGTGCTGCTGGGCGCGCTGTCCTACCTGGTCCCGGTCTCGATCGGCGGTGGCCCCTCCGGCGTGCGGGCCGCGAACACCGTGCTCGACCGGGGCAGCGCGCTGCGGGTCGCGGTGGTCAACGCGGGCCTGCCGGTGGCGCTGCTGCCGGTGCCGAGCTGGGTGCGCGTGGTCGTCTCTGCGGCCGTGTTGGTCGCCCTGGCCAGCTTCATCCCGCTGCTGCTCCTCTCGATGCGGGCCGCGCGCCGGGCACGCCAGGACTCGCCACGCTCTTTGCCGCGCGACCAGCGCCGCGGGCCGGCACCGGTGGCCGGCGAGCGGCCCCGTGGCCAGTTGACCGGTCTGCTGGCGGCAGGGGTCTCGGTCGTGGTGCTGGCCGTCGCCCTCGGCGTCGCGCTCGACCCCGGCGCACTGGCCGGCACGGGCCACGACTCCGGTTCTGGGGACGTCGCCCCCACAGGCCGGACGACCCGGGTCGTCGTGCGCGCGGCGAACATGCGCTTCACCCCCGGCACCGTCACCGTCCCGGCCGGCGACCGGCTGGTCCTCGACGTGCGCAACACCGACGACCAGGTCGTGCACGACCTGGTGCTGGACACGGGCGCGCACACCCCGCACCTGTCCCCCGGCGGGTCGGCCCGCCTGGACGTCGGCGTGGTCGGCCGCGACATCGAGGGCTGGTGCTCGATGCCCGGCCACCGGCAGATGGGGATGGTCTTCCACATCGAGGTGAGCGGGGGCGACACCGACCACGGCTCGATGCCGGGGATGGGCATGTCCGGCAACAGCGCATCCGGCCACTCCGCGGCAGCGGACCTGGACTTCCGGGCCCGGCCCGGCAAGGGCTTCACCGCCCACGACCCGGGCCTCCCGCCACTGCCGACGGGGCACGTGATCCGTCGTACCTTCACCGTCAGCGACCTCGACACCGAGGTGGCCCCCGGCGTGCGGCAGACGCTGTGGACCTACAACCACACCATGCCGGGGCCCACCCTGCACGGCCGGATCGGCGACCGGTTCGTGGTCCGGCTGGTCAACGACACGGAGATGGGTCACTCGATCGACTTCCACGCCGGGCAGGTGTCGCCCGACCGGTCGATGCGCACCCTGGCGCCCGGGCAGTCGCTGACCTACCGGTTCACCGCCCACCACTCGGGGATCTGGCTCTACCACTGCGCAACCATGCCGATGTCGGCGCACGTCGCCAACGGCATGTTCGGAGCGGTGGTGATCGACCCGCCTCACCTGCCGGCGGTGGCGCACAGCTACCTGCTGGAGCAGTCCGAGCTGTACCTGGGCGACCAGGACGGCAGCGTCGACGAGGCCAGGGTGCGCCGCGAGCGGCCCGATGCAGTGGTGTTCAACGGCTACGCCGACCAGTACGACGCCCGCCCACTCACCGCGAGGACGGGACAGCGGATCCGGATCTGGGTGCTCGACGCCGGGCCGAACCGACCGACCGACTTCCACGTGGTCGGCGGCCAGTTCGACACGGTGTTCTCCGAGGGCGCCTACCTGCTGCGCCGTGGCAACCCGCAGCACGGCGCCTCCCAGGTGCTCTCGCTGGGACCCGGCCAGGGAGGGTTCGTGGAGATGAGCTTCCGCCAGCCCGGGCACTACCCGTTCATGTCACACCTGATGGTCGACGCAGAGCGCGGCGCGCACGGGGTCATCCGGGTCACCCGCTGAGCCGGCCGGACGTGGCCCGGATGTGGAGCGGCATTGGTCCGGGGCCCGCGACCACGCACACCCGGCCGCCCGGAGCGATACGCTCAACCCGTGCAGGGGTACGAGGAGCCCGAGCCCGACGACTACGGGCTGATCGCTCCCGAGGACTTCCTGCCGGCCAACCCCTTCCCCCTCGATGCCCAGCGGCTGGGGTTCGACAGGTTCTCCGGCGACAACGGGGCGCTGATCGCCGTGGCCGCGTCGCTGGACCCTGCCAAGCTCTCCCACCGGATCATGGCCTGGCTGCTGCTCGTCGCGGTGCTGGCCCCGGTGCTGCTCACCTTCGTCCAGCTGATCGCCTGACCGCCCACCCGGCAGCGACCCCACCGGTCAGCGCGGCTGGGGGACGAGGATCCTGGTGGTGACCTCGGTGGCCACGTCCACGATTTCGCCGACGTCACCGCCGTCCTCGACCGTGGTGGCGATCAGCTCGCGCAGGCCGCCGAGCAGGATCGTGGTCTCCTGGCGCGACGGAGGCGTGATCCCGGCGCGGCGCAGCTCCGGGGTGTCGCTGAGCGAGCCGATGAGCTGGGCGAAGGAGTCCATGGTCGCGCGGCTGAGGTCGCGCGCGTCGTCGCCGAGCGACGGGACCACGCGGATCCAGCTCAGGGTCACGTCCGGGTCGGCCTGCACGCCGGCGATCCACGCCTGGATCGCCTGCCGGATCTGGACCGGCCACGCGGCCTGCGGGTCGACCGCGGCGGCGATCCCACCGACCAGCCGGGCATGGGAGTCGCGCAGCAGCGCGATCAGGCAGTCCTGCTTGCTGGGGAAGTGCTCGTAGAAGGTACGCCGGGAGGTGCGGGCGTGGCGCACGATGTCGCCGATCGTGACGTCCCGGTAGGCCCGTTCGCGCAGGGCCGCCGCCATACCGTCGACCAGCCGCTGCCGGTGCGCGCCGACCTCCGGCGAGGCGTCGCGGCTACGGGTGTCGAGCTCGGTCACCTCCACCACACTAGCCGTCGGGGCCGTCGTCACCCCGGCCTTGTCGGGCTCGGGTACCGCGGCGTAACCTGATCTGGTACGCAGACGTACCACACTGGGGGTCGTCGTGAGGAGTCCTGTCATGACCCTGCTGAAGCTGTCCGCGCCGACGGAGCCCGCCCGGCGACCACGAGAGGCCTGGGACCGCGCCCGTACCGAGACCAGGACGCTGGTGCACTGGGGGACCGCCCACGGCGTGCCCCGGATGGCGCTGCGGACCTCGGCCCGCCGGGGCGACCTGCAGGGCCGGCTCGTCGAGGCCGGCAGCTCCTCCGACGACACCGCACTGTGGCGGGTGATCGAGGAGATCCGCCGGGACGGCCCGCTGCACCGGTCCCGCCTCGCCCACGTCACCGTTGACCACGCGGTGGTGAAGGAGGTGCTGACCAGCCCAGACTTCGGCGCAGGGATGCCGGGTCGCACCGACGGATGGCTGGCCAGGCTGGCCGACTGGTCGACCTCCGGAGCCGTCAGCCCGGTGGAGCCCCCCTCCCTGCTGGTCACCGAGCCACCCGACCACACCCGCTACCGCAAGCTGGTCACCCGGGTCTTCACGGCTCGGGCGGTGGAGCGGCTGCGGGAGCGGACCGAGCAGATCGCGACCGAGTTGCTGGACGCGATGGACGGCGCGGACGACGTCGACCTGGTCGCCTCCTACTGCAGCCTGCTGCCGGTGACCGTGATCGCCGAGATCCTCGGGGTCCCGCCGGAGGAGAGGGAGCGCGTGCTCTCGATGGGTACGGCGGCGGCGGCCAGCCTCGACGTGGGGCTGCCGTGGCGACAGTTCCGCAGCGTGGACAGCGCGCTGTCCCAGTTCGACGCCTGGCTGGACGGTCACCTCGACAAGCTGCGTCGGAACCCGGGCGACAACCTGCTCAGCCAGCTCGTCGCCGTCCGTGACGAGGGAACGGGTCTCACCGACACCGAGCTGAAGTCGACCGCCGGCCTGGTGCTGGCGGCCGGCTTCGAGACCACGGTCAACCTGCTGGGCAACGGCGTCGCGCTGCTGCGCGAGCACCCCGACCAGCTGGAGCGGCTGCGGCGCGAGCCGCAGCTGTGGCCGAACGCGGTCGAGGAGGTGCTGCGGGTGGACCCGCCGGTGCTGCTGACCGGCCGGGTCTGCGTCCGCGACACCACGGTGGCCGGCGTACCCGTGCACGAGGGCGGTCTGGTGACGACGGTGCTGGCGGGCGCGAACCGGGACCCGCAGGTCTTCGCCGACCCGACCCGCTTCGACGTGGCCCGGGAGAACGCCCGCGACCACATCGCCTTCTCCGCCGGACGGCACCACTGCCTGGGCGCGTCACTGGCCCGGATGGAGGGAGCCGTCGGCCTGCGGGCACTGTTCGACCGCTACCCGGACCTGGCCCTCGAGCCCGGCGCCCACCGACGCAGCACCCGGATCCTGCGCGGGTACGAGGTGCTGCCCGCCCGGCTGCACGGCTCCCGCACCCCCGCATGACCCGCCGGACTCGGCCCGGGATGCCGCTCGGGTGACGTGGGGGTTTCCCAGGTGAACCTGGGAAACCTGTCGCCCTACACCGTCTGCCGGGAGTGCCCTGCCCAGTAGTCCTTGCGCAGCTCGCGCTTGAGGATCTTCCCAGTGGGGTTGCGGGGGAACTCCGCGACGAACTCGACCGTGTGCGGGCACTTGTAGCGGGCAAGGTGCTCGGCGCAGTAGTCGATCAGCTCGTGCTGGGTGGCCTCGGCGCCGGGGTTGAGCGTGACCACTGCCTTGACCACCTCGCCCCACCGCTCGTCGGGGACCCCGATGATCGCCGCCTCGGCGACCGCCGGGTGCTCGTTGAGGACCCGCTCGATCTCGGGTGAGTAGATGTTCTCCCCGCCGGAGATGACCATGTCCTTGAGCCGGTCCTCGACGAACACGTAGCCATCGTGGTCCACCCGGCCCAGGTCGCCGCTGCGCAGCCAGCCGTCCTTGATGACCGCGGCGGCGGTCTCCTCGGGCCTGTTCAGGAACCCCCTCATCACCTGCGGCGACCGGAACCACAGCTCGCCGTGCCCACCGACCGACACGTCCTCGCCGGTGATCGGGTCGACGACGCGCACCTCGGCGCCCGGGATCACCTTGCCGGCACTGGTCAGCCGCTCGGGGTGGTCGAGATCGCGGTGCTCCTCGGGCATCAGGTGGGTGATCACCCCGCCCACCTCGGTCATCCCGTACACCTGGATGAAGTCGGTGTCCGGCCACGCCTCGATCGCCTTGCGCAGCAGCGGAAGCGGCATCGGCGACGCGCCGTAGCAGTAGGTCTTCAGCTTGCCGAACAGGGCGATCGCCTCCGGCCCGGACTGCAGCACCTGGGCGAGGACGGCGGGGACGAGGAACGTGCGGTTGGCGCCCTTCATGATCGCCGCGGCCAGCGATGCCCCGTCGGGGTCGCGGGTCATCACGCTCGGCATGCCGTCGTACACGCCGAACTGGATGTAGGACGTGCCGCCGACGTGGAACAGCGGCATCGAGACCATGTTCTTGTCGCCCGGGTCGAACCCCCAGCCCTCATGTGCGTTCACGGTGTGCGCGATCAGGTTGGTGTGGCTGAGCATCACGCCCTTGGGCCGCCCCGTGGTGCCCGAGGAGTACATCACCACGCACACGTCCCCGGGGGTGGTCTCCGGGTCGCGGCCGCGAGGCTCCGCGGCCGCCAGCAGCGCCTCGTACTCATCGCCCTCCGTGCCGTCCGGGGTGACCTCGATGACCTTCTCCACCGCGGTCAGGCGCTCGCGGATCCTGTCGACCAGCGGCATCAGCTCGGTGCCGACCACCAGCACCCTGGCGCCGGAGTCGTTGACGACGTAGTCGAGCTCGTCGCCGGCCAGCCGCCAGTTGAAGATCGCGGTCGCGGCCCCCAGGCTGGCCGCCGCGAAGGTCAGGTCCACGGTCGCGGGATGGTTCTTGTCCAGGCTTCCGACCACGTCGCCTCGGCGCACGCCGAGGTCGTGCAGGGCACCGGCGAGCCGCCGTACTCGCTCGTCCCACTGCGCCCAGGTCCAGGTGCGGTCGAGGTAGGTCAGCGCCTCGCCGTCCGGGTTCTCCCGGGCCCAGTGGGCCAGCCGGTCATCGAGGAAGTCGGGAACGGGCAGCACTGCCGAAGCCATGCCTGACGATGGCACAACCGACGCACTCACGCCACGGCCCTGGCGAGTTCCTTCGTGGTGGGGGCCGCAGCCGGACGACCGCATCAGCCCTTCGGCGCCCGTTGCCGGCCGCGTGGGCCGGTTGTGGTCGTTCGGCGGCAGTGCCCCGGCTCGGGCCGGTCGCGGCATGGTGGGGGCATGGGCATCGACCCCGCTGAGGCGCTGCTGGCCCGCCAACGCATGCTTGCCGGGCGGCACCCGGAGCCGTGGCGACCGGCCACGGAGGGCCCGCTGCTGGGTGGTTGCTGGGTCTGCTTCCCCCGCGGGCTGACCGGGCCCGGCGATGTCGGCGACCCGGCCTGGGTCGCTGCCGTGGTGATGAGATCGGGCTCGGTCGTCTCCAGCCGCGTGCACACCGGCGTCGCCGACGCGCCGTACGTCGCCGGCCTGCTCGCCCTGCGCATCGGCCGGCTGCTGCAGCAGGCCGTGGCGAGCCTGGCGGTGCGGCCCGACGTGCTGCTGCTGGACGCCACCGGCCGGGACCACCCACGCCGGGCCGGACTGGCCATCGACCTCGGTGAGGCCGTGGGCCTGCCGACGGTCGGGGTCACCCACCGTCCGCTGGTTGCCGGGGGCGCCTGGCCCGGCGATGGCCGAGGCGACGCCGGGCCGCTGCGGATCGGGGACGAGGTCGTGGGCGCCTGGCTGCGCACCCGCGCCGGTGCTCGGCCGCTGGTGGTCCATCCCGGCTGGCGTACCGACACCGACACCGCGGTCGACGTGGTGCTGCGCTGCACGCGCCGTCGGCGTACCCCCGAGCCACTGCGCAGGTCCCGGCAGCTCGCCCGGCAGGCGCGGTCTGACGACACCTCACCTTCCTAACCGACGGTGAGGACGCGCACGACCCCCGATCCGAGCGCCTCAGGCCGCCTCGATGTTGCCGGGCGGGTCGGGGCGCCTGCCGATGCCCATGACGATCGCGCTGGCCAGGACGACCAGGACCAACCCGAGCACCTGCAGCCCGTTCAGGTGCTGGCCGAGTACGACGAACCCGGCGATCGCCGCCACGGCCGGCTCCAGGCTGAGCAAGATGCCGAAGACCGACGCGCGCAGCCGGCGCAGCGCCAGCAGCTCCAGGGAGTAGGGCAGCAGCGAGGACAGCACCGCCAGGGCCAGGCCCTTGCCCACGTGGGGAGTCGTCCAGACGTCACGACCCAGCAGCAGCCCGCCGGGGAGTACCACCAGCGTGGCCACGCCCAGTGCCAGCGCCAGCCCGTCGAGCCGCGGCCACACCGCGCCGGTACGGGCGCTGAGCAGGATGTACGCCGCCCAGCACGTGCCGGCGGCCAGCGCCAGCAGCAGGCCCAGCCACGACAGCCGGGCAAGCGGCTCGGTGAGGATCTCGGAGATCAGCACCACCCCCACGGCCGCCGCGGCCACGGCAACGAAGTCGAGCCGGCGCCGCGACAGCACCGTGGCGAGCACCAGCGGCCCGAGGAACTCCACGGTCACGGCCACGCCGACGGGCAGCCGCCCGAGGGCGCCGTAGAAGCTCCAGTTCATCAGGCCCAGCGCCAGCCCGAACCCCACCACGGTCAGCCAGGCCGAGCGTCGGTGACCGCGCAGGCGGGGCCGGAGCAGCGCCAGCATGATGACCGCTGCGAACCCGACCCGGAGCAGCACCGCGCCGCCGGCCCCCACGCGCGGCACCAGGGTTGCGGCGAGGGCACTGCCGAACTGCACCGAGACGATCCCGCCGAACACCAGCAGCGGCGCCGGCAGCCGCTCAGCCCGCACGCGCGGCCCGGCCTTCGTGGGGCCCTTCGTGCCACACCGGGACGTCGGACTCGCGGACCGACCCGTCCGCCCCGAACACCAGGAACCGGTCGAACTCCCGCGCGAACCAGCGGTCGTGGGTGACCGCGAGCACCGTCCCCTGGAACGCGGCCAGGCCGGCCTCGAGCGCCTCCGCGGACTCCACGTCGAGGTTGTCGGTGGGCTCGTCGAGAAGCAGCAGGGTGGCACCGGACAGCTCCAGCAACAGGATCTGGAACCGGGCCTGCTGCCCGCCCGAGAGGGAGTCGAACGCCTGCTCGGCGGCATGGGCGAGCTCATAGCGGTCCAGCACCCGGCCGGCCTCCTCGCGCCCCATGCCGCCACGGTGGGCATCGCCACGGTGCAGGATGTCCAGCAGCGTCCGACCCGCAAGCTCCGGATGGGCGTGGGTCTGCACGAACCAGCCGGGCCGAACCCGCGCACCGAGCCGGGCACGCCCGGTGTGCCGCACCGGCTCGACCATGGTGTCGTCGACGGGACGGTGCTCCACCTCGGGGTCGCTCCCCCCGGCGGCCAGCAGCCGCAGGAAGTGCGACTTCCCCGATCCGTTCGCCCCGAGTACGGCCACCCGCTCGCCGTACCAGGCCTCGAGGTCGAACGGCTCCATCAGCCCGGTGAGCCCGAGCTGTTCGCAGACCACGGCGCGCTTGCCGGTGCGGCCACCGCGCAGCCGCATGGACACCTGCTGCTCGCGGGGCTGCCGCGTCGGCGGCCCCTCCTCCTCGAACCTCCGCAACCGGGTCTGGGCCGCGTGGTAGCGGGAGGCCATGTCGGAGTTGTACGCCGCCTTCTGCTTGTACATCAGCATCTGCGCACGCAGCTTCGCATGCTGCTCCTCCCAGCGCCGGGTGAGCTCCTCGAACCGTGCGAACCGCTCTCGCCGGGCCTGGTGGTAGGACGCGAAACCACCCGGATGGGTCCATGCCGAGTTGCCGGCCCCCGAGCCGTCTAGCTCGACGGTGACGATCCGGGTGGCGGTGTTGGCGAGCAGCTCCCGGTCGTGGCTGACGAAGAGGATGGTCTTGTCCGAGTCGCGGATCCGCTGCTCCAGCCACTGCTTGCCGGCGACGTCGAGGAAGTTGTCCGGCTCGTCGAGCAGCAGCACCTGGTCCGGCCCGGCGAGCAGGTACTCCAGCACCAGCCGCTTCTGCTCGCCCCCGCTGAGGGTGTCGAGGGAGCGGTACCGCGCCTGGTCGTACCCGATGCCCAGGGCGGTGGTGCAGCAGGAGCCCCAGACCACCTCGATGTCGTAGCCACCGGCGTCGGCGAGCTCGACCAGCGCCTCGGCGTACCTCATCTGAGCTGACTCGTCCACTGCGCCTTCTGGATCCATGAGCCGGCGTTCGACCCGGTCGACCTCGGCCGCCGCCGCGCGGACCCGGGGCGGCGCGACCGAGAGCATGAGCTCGGCCACCGTGGTGGCACCGCGGCCGACCATCTGGTGCATCACGCCCAGCCCGCCGCTGCGGGTCACTGCACCGGCGTGCGGCTCCAGCTCACCGACGATGATGCGCAGCAGCGTGGTCTTGCCCGCCCCGTTGGCACCGATCAGCCCGGCGAGCTGGCCGGCGCCGAGCCCGAAGCTCACCTGGTCGAGGACCCGGCGACCGCC
>JBOHDO010000045.1:0-38954 GCA_050699415.1 Marmoricola sp. | reverse complement strand
CCTGAACACCGACCTGACCGTGCACGTCTTCAGGCCGCCGGAGGGCGAGTGGGTCTGCCTCGAGGCGCGCACCGAGCTCGGACCCGGGTCGGTCGGTCTCGCCGCGGCCCGGGTCAGCGACCGGCGCGGCACCGTCGGCCGATCGGCGCAGGCGCTGCTGGTCGCTCCCGTGCGGTGAGCCGTTGACCTGTCGTAACCCCACAATTGCGGCTTCCCGGAAATACCGCGTGGGTCGTGAACGATCCCGCGCAGCCCCGAGGCCGCCGCCCACCACGAAGACCCGCCTCACCCCTGGATCCGTGGGAAGGGCTGGGCCTGCTCCAGCTCGTAGGCGAGCTCGAGCAGCCGCGCCTCCCGGCCCCAGCCCGATGCGAGCTGGACGCCGATCGGCAGGCCGGCCGCGCTGGTGCCCATCGGCAGCGAGACCGCCGGGTCGCCCGTGGCGTTCTGCAGCGGCGTGAAGGCCACCCAGTCCAGCAGCCGGTCGACCAGCTGCTCGTAGTCCTGCGCGGGGCTGAGGTGGCCCAGCCGCGGCGTGGGGCCGCCCAGGGTCGGGGTGAGCACGGCGTCGTAGCGACGGAAGAAGCGTGCGGACAGGTGGCGGGCGGCCCGCAGCCGCGCGACCGCCAGCGGGATCCGGTGGGCGTTGCGGACTGCGTGCCGCGCGAGCCCGCGGGTGAGGTTGTCGGTGGCCCGGCGGTCGAACGAGCGGTCCAGCGTGGTCTTGCCGGTGGTCACGAGGAAGCTGGCGAGGAGGGACCAGTAGGTGAGGAAGTCGCCGATGAAGAAGTCCGGGACGGGTGGGTCCACCGCCTCGACGTGGTGGCCCAGTGACTCCAGCAGCTCGGCGGTACGGCGTACCACCGCCGCGGTCTCGGGGTCGGTGGCGTTGCCACCGATCGAGTCGACCACGAAGGCGATGCGCAGCCGCTTGCGGCCGGGCCCGCGGACGTCGCCCACGGGAGGGAGCCGGTGGTTGCGCTGCACCCGCTCGAGCTCGCGCAGCAGCGCGGCCGAGTCTCGCGCCGTCCGGGTGACCACGCCGTCGGCGACGATCCGGACCGGCATCCGCCGCATCATGCGGTCGCTGGGGGTGCGCCCACGGGTCGGCTTCAGCCCGACCAGGCCACAGCAGGCCGCCGGGATCCGGATCGAGCCGCCGCCGTCGTTGGCGTGCGCGACCGGGACCACGCCCGCGGCCACGAAGGCCGATGACCCGGCCGAGGATGCGCCCGGCGTATGACCGGTGTGCCAGGGGTTGCGAACCGGGTCGGCTCCGGGGTACTCGGCGCTGGCGTTGAAGCCGAACTCCGAGAGCCGGGTCTTGCCCAGGCCCACCAGCCCGGTGCCGAGGAAGGCGCGCGCCCAGTCTCCGTCCGCGCGCGCCGGGTGCGCGACGTACGACGCGGAGCCCTCCTGGGTGGGCAGCCCGGCAACGTCGCAGTTGTCCTTGACGAGCGTGGGGACCCCCGAGAGCGGACGGTCGTCGGTCCGGTCGGCGGTCTTGCGTGCTCGCACGAAGTCGTCGACGGCCAGCCCGTTGAGGGGCTGCTGCATCCTGTCGGCCCGCGCGATCGCGGCCTCGACCACCTCGCCCCGTGACACCCGTCCGGCCCGCAGCTCCCCGGCCAGCCCGACCGCGTCGAGGTCCCCGAGGGCGTCGTCGCCGAACGCGTGTACCCGTGTCTGATCGGTTGTCACGACCAGCCAACCTACCCACCCTCCGCCGGCCCGACACGGCCGCACCCTGCGGGGCGAGACCATCGCGATGGGGAAGAATGCGCTGGACGCCCTCCCCCACCCCACTGGAGTTGTGGTTCCCATGAAGCGCACCCGGGCCCTCGCAGCCATGATCACGGTCCTGCTGGCCCTCGCCACCGTGGCGGGCTGCGGCAGCGACGTCTCGAACCTCCCCGTCAAGCAGCTGCTGGCCAAGGCCAGGACGCAGCTGAAGACCTCGCACTACCTCACGATCAAGGGGAAGGTGACCGAGGGGAAGACCTCGGTGGGCATCAACCTTCACTACGTGGGGAAGGACTCCAGCGGAACGCTCGACGTGAGCGGCAAGCCGATCCACATCGAGACCGTGAAGGGCAAGACCTACTTCAAGCCCAGCCAGGCCTTCTGGAAGGCCGAGCTCGGCAGCGGTGCGTCCCGCGTCCAGCAGCTGATCAAGGGGCGCTGGATCCCCGCCCCCAAGAACAACCCCCAGTTCGTGAGCCTGACCCAGTTCGGCAATCGCGAGGCCCTGGCGAAGCAGATGCTCGAGCCGTCCACCAAGAAGATCTCCAAGGGCAAGACCAAGACCGTGAACGGCGTGGACAGCGTCGCCCTGGACAGCACGAACGGCACCCTCTACCTCGACACGTCCGACGCCAGCCCGGTGCAGATCGTCGGCAACGGCACGAAGGGAACCGGAACGGTCGACTTCAGCTACGACCAGACTCCGGCCCCGAAGGCACCGAAGAAGAAGGACATCTTCGACCTGAGCAAGCTCGGCGGCTGACCGGCAGTCGCACGGCCGGTTGGGTTGGCGAGCATGGCCGACGGACGGGCCGGCTCATCTGGGGGAACCGTCGTCGGGCTCAGGTTGAGCAGCCGGCCCGGCGGTGGCAGCCGGTCAGGTGGGTGTTCACCATGCCGGTGGCCTCCATCAGCGCGTGCAGGGTGGTGGGCCCCACGAACGTGAAGCCGCGTCGCTTCAGCTCACGGGCCAGTGCCTTCGACTCCGGCGAGGTGCTCGGCACTTCCTCGGTGGTGGCCGGCTCAGGCTGAACCTCCGGCGCGTAGCCGCCGACCAAGGCCTCGAAGCCCTCCTGGTCGCGGAGGCTGCGTACGGCGTTGGCGTTGACGACAGCAGCCCGGATCTTCGCGAGGTTGCGCACGATCCGGGCGTCGGCCATGAGTCGTGCGACTTCACCCTCGCCGTACCCCGCGACCACGTCGACGTCGAAGCCGGCGAACGCCTCCCGAAACGCCTCCCGCTTGGCCAGGATCGTGGACCAGGACAGCCCTGACTGGAACGCCTCGAGCGTCAACCGTTCGAACAGCGCGGCCTCCCCCCGCACCGGCCGTCCCCACTCGTGGTCGTGGTACTCCCGCATCGGTCCTGGCCCCCCAGCCCACGGGCAGCGCGCGATCCTGTCCTCCCCCATCACCACTGCGGTCATGCATCATGACCTTAGGACAAGGCTCGGCCCGGCAGGTCGCTGCTCATGGTTTCAGCAACCGCGGGACTGGGAAGGCTCGACGTATCATGAGCTGCCGCGATCTCGGGAGGATCGATGCCAGACCAGCCACGTGAGTTCCCCCCGGTCGTCTACCTACCCTTGGCCGCCGCGTCCGACGGCGTCGACCACGTCGAGTACCAAGTACTCCTCGACGGCCGCAGATGCCTGTTCGCCTATTCCGCAATCGACCGGTTGCAGGACATGTACCACTCGGAGCGGTGGGTGCTGGTCTCGGTCGAAGGGCTGGAGAAGCTGCAGCAGAACTCCCCCTTCGAAGTCATCGTCCTGGACCAGACGCCGGCACCCACCGCTCAGGAGACGGGGGTGGATCAGTGAGCATCGATGTCGATCCCGGCGTGCTGACCAAGATGTCCGGCGCGGTCGACAAGGCAGCCACGGGCCTCGACGCCACGGGCCGCAGTGCTCCCGGCAGCGTCGACGCCGGCATGATGACGGGCTTCATCACGGGTCGTCTCGGCCAGTTCAGCAACAGTGCGGCGGGACTGGTGGAGGGACTGCATGCCATCAGCGCCAATCTCCACTCGAGCCACTCGGCGTACGCGAGCGCCGACGAGTCGGCGGCCAGCAACCTGCACGCCACCGTCAGGGGGTTCCAGTGAGCGCCGGGCTCGACACCGAGGTCAAGGGCGACCCTGCCTCTGTCGAGCGCGCCGCGACCTGGCTGCGCGCCACGGTCGGGCCGCAGGTCGAGAACGCTGCCACAGCGCTGTCGTCGGTGCGAAGGGACGCAGAGGGCGACTGGGGTGGGGAGGCAGGACCAGCCTTCGCGAGCCAGATGGCCAAGGGCTTCACCAAGGCCGATGAGCTCGACACCCAGCTCAAGAGCGAGGCCCGCCACTACGAGACCTTTGCGTCACGGCTTCGCGAGGCGCAGAACGACATGGCCGACGTCCGGAACCTGGCCAGTGGCGCCGGGCTCACGGTGGCGGGATACACAATCCAGAACCCGGGTCCCGGCCCTGCCCGGCCACCCGACCTCACCGGCCCCGTCACCCCGCAGGAGCTGGAGTCGCACAACAACGTCGTACGCGCCTACAACGCCCACCAGGACCTCATCAGGGCATGGAACCGAGCCGTGACGGACGCCGGTCACGCTCGCGACGACCACGAGAGGGCTTGCAACGAGCTGGAAGCTGACGCCGTGGCGCTGGCGATCCTGAGCTTCAGCGACATCGGCGGACGAGCCGCTGCCAAGGCGCTGGACGTCAAGAACGTCAGGATTCTCCGACAGACGGCTAAGACCTTCGAGAACGAGTACCAAGACGTCCGCGGACGGATGAGCGAGACCGACTACCGCGAGTACGGCGAAAAGGCCAAGGACGCCTATGGCAGGGACGCCGATCACCTCGATCGCGCGCGTACGCTCTCCCAAGATGCCGGCGCCGCGGCCGACGACGCCGAGGCGCTGAACAAGTTCGAGGGATTGGGCAAAGGGGTCAGCGGGGCCTTACTGGGCCTGGGCATCGCATGGGACATCCATAGCGGCGAGTCGGCTCCAGAGGCGGTTACCACAGACGTCGGCGGTTATGCAGTCGGAGACGTCGTAGGAACTTTCGCGACAATTGGCGCCGATGCCGCCGTCGGGGCGGCTATGGGATCCGAAGTCCCGGTCGTGGGCAACGTGGTTGGTGGAGTCGTTGGCGCTGGTGTGGGCATCTTCACCACGGGTGCGCTGAAGTCCCTCTGGGAAGGCAGCAGCCTAGGTGACGCCGGCCAGGCCGGATTGGACATGCTCAAGGACACCGGCGGTGCGATCGCAACCGCAGGGAACGACGTCGGGTCAGGAATCGGTCACGCCGCCTCCGCCGTCGGCGACTTCTTCGGCCTATAGAGGAGGTCAGGGACAAGCATGTACGACACAACGGCGGCCAAGCTCGGATGTTTCGTCTGCATCGGGTTGGGCATCTGGTGGATCTCAGGCTTCTTCACCGGCGCCCCGCAGATGGGTGTGGTGGGCTTGTTGTTTCTGATGGTCGGGGTCAGCGGGTTCTTCTTGTTCTTCCCCTCAGTCTGGGCACAGCTGGTACACGAATCGGCACCCGCCGATTCTTCGGAGAACGGGCTGCCAGCGGTGGCGTTCCGAGTTCCAAAACGAGCTGCACTCCCCGAGCGATACATTCCCTGGCCGAAAGAGCCTGCCGAGATCGGCGGCGAACCAGCCCTGATCATCCCTCGACGGCCCCGCGCACGGTCGCAGGCCATCGCCCTGACCCTTTTCGCGTACGTCGCCTGTGCAGGGCTTGCGATCGCCGCGATCAACCACAGCCCGGGATGGGTCGTGGCGTGCGCGATCCTCGTCGCTGTGTTCCTCGTCGTACCTGCACTGTATGTGGCCGGCCGGTGGCAGGATGGTGGCGTGTGGCTGACGCCCACCCGGTTGATCCATCGCAGCCGCGTCGAGGTCGGCAGCGTCTTTTGGGACAACGTGCTCGCTGTCGCCGATGGCGAGGTCCGCGTCAACCGTGCAGAGCAGTCTCGTGTACGCCCGGTTTGGTACCGACTCAGGCTTCGGGACCGCGTCTTCTACCTCGACAGTCGCGAACTGGCTGTCGATGAGACGGTTGTGCTCCGACTCATTGAAACGTATGACTCAGACCGCACACTCCGCAGCGAGCTGGGCACCCCCAAGTCGGTCCGCCGCCTCCGTGCTCTGATCGAGCAGTACCAGACGCTCTCCGAACCGGTGCCTCCATCACCGCAAGACCTCTAATTCTTGGTGCTGGCTACGCTGGCGGCGGCGTAACGGGCATGGTGCTTTACAGCACCTTGTCGCCGTACATCTCCCCGAGCGGGTCGCAGATCAGTTCGATGCGGGCGCCGTCGGGGTCGGCGAAGTAGACCGACACGTCAGAGTGCACCTCGTGGGGTACGCCCGCGGCCCCGAGCTTGTCGACCAGGCGGCGCCACTGCTCCGGCTCCACCGAGATCGCGCAGTGGTGCAGCCCGCCGAGCACCTCCTGGTAGGGGCCGACGTCGAGCCCGGGGAAGTCGAAGAACGCGAGCAGGTTGCCATTGCCGATGTCGAAGAAGAAGTGGGTCGAGCCCGGGTAGTCCCGGTTCTCGACCATCTCGGTGAGCGGGAACTCCAGCAGGTCCTGGTAGAACGCGATGGTGCGCTCGACGTCGCTGCTGATCAGGGCGGCGTGGTGCAGGCCGCGGGCGCTGGACGCGGGACGCCGGTCCGCCGGCCGGAGGTGGACCTCCCGCCAGCGCGCCCACTCCGCCTCGCGTGCCTGTCTCGCCTCGGTGTCCACGCCCCGAGTCTGCCACCGCCCTCGGGCCGGTGGGCCCCTTGACGGTGCACCGTCGCGGGGCACACTGGAGTGTGACGGAGGTCACGCTCAGGAGGCGTCATGCAGACCACCTTGGACATCTCCACCCAGGCCACCCACGAAGTACTCCGTTCCCGCCTGGAGGCTGCCCTGGCCAGCCACCGGGTGGCGCATCGCTCGCGGGGCGACTTCCCGCACACCGACACCTTCCTCGCCAGCATCTCCCGGCACCTGGCCGCGGTCGACGCGGTCCTGCTGCCGAAGGCACACCGCCTCCTCGAGGACGGCGGCGTCCGCTGCCACGAGTTCGTGCACCAGAGCCGGCTCCTCGAGGAGGCCCTGTGCCAGGTCAAGGCGAAGCTGTACGGCGAGGCGCACGCGATCCACCGCAGCTGGGCGGAGGTCTGGGCCGACGTCGTCACCGAGTTCGACGCCACCCTCGCCCTGGAGCGGCGGCTGGTCGACGACCTGCTGGGGAGGCTCGGCCCGCAGGAGCTCGACTGGCTCGCCTCCCGGATCTACCGCTCCGAGAGGCACTCGCCGACCCGGCCGCACCCGTTCCTGCCCCACCAGGGCCTCGGCGGCCGGCTGGCCCGCCGGGTGGCCGCCCCGGTCGACCACTTCTGGGACGGCACCGAGGGCCGGATGGTCCCGGAGCCGGTCCATCCCCCACACCACAACGGCCTGATGGCCCACTACATCATCGGCGACCCGGACCCGGCCCCCGACGAGGAGTGAGCGCACCCGTTCGGGTGTCGTAGTCCGTCCGCGCCTGCAGGTCCGGCTCGGTGAAGATCGTGTCGAGGCCGAACCGCGCGCGCAGCCAGGGCTTCAGCCGGGACGGGGTGCTGCTCCACGACACGGCGCTGGCGGTGAACCTCCGCGGCACCACCACCGAGGCCCGCGGTCGCCGCAGCACGGAGACCACGGCGTCGGCCACGTCGGAGGGCTGGATCGGCCGGGTCGCCCCATGCGCGTGGGTCCCCGCGATCAGCTCGGTCGCGGTGAACGACGGCAGCACGGCACACACCCGCACGCCCCGGTCGGACAGCTCCGCGTCCAGCGCCTCGGTGTAGGCCAGCACCGCCGCCTTCGTGGCGCTGTAGACCGCACCGCCGGGCATCGGGACCCGGCCGGCCAGGGACGCGATGTTGACGATCACCCCACCTCCCCGCATGCGGTCGGCGGCCAGGTGGCTGCCCCGGATGACGCCGCGCAGGTTCACGTCGATCTGGGCCAGCTGCCGCTCGAGCGACACCTCGTGGGCCCGTCCGATCACCATGAAGCCGGCGTTGTTGACCAGCCCGTCGAGCGGGCCCAGGCGGTCGGAGACGGTCTCGAGGAACTCCGCGAACGAGTCCGCGTCGGAGACGTCCAGCGGCAGGGCGAGCCCGCCGTACGTCGCGGCGGAACGCCGCGCCAGGTCGACGTCGAGGTCGCCGACCGCCACCCGGGCGCCTGCACGCGCCAGCGCAGCGGCGGTGGCCTCGCCGATCCCGCGAGCGCCGCCGGTGACCGCGACGACCCTCCCCTGCAGGTCCTGCTCGTGCCGGCTCATCGCCCTTCCTCCCGTGCGAAGGCGGCCGCCGGGATCGCATGCATCCGCCAGCGGCGCGGCAACCGGTCGATCGCCGGGGCCAGGCCGCGCACCAGGCGGGCGAACCGGCGGTGCCTTCGCTCGCGAGCCGCGTCCCACGGCAGCCCGAGCAGCTCCCGGCCGCGCGGCGGCATGCCGCCGATGGACAGCGACGAGCTCACCGCGTTCAGCGGACGGCGTACGACGGCCCACAGCACGCGATTGACCCGACGCGGTCGTGGCCAGCCCTTGACCGTGTACCCCATGCCGTACGCGGCGGTGCGGTGCCGCACCAGCTCGTGGTCGAGCACGTGGTCGAAGTAGCGCCGGAAGTCCGCCCAGGTGCGGGGGATCCCTCGGCCGTCGAGCCGGGGCTCGGCCACGCCGTACCGGTGGTACCAGGTCACCGACTCCCCGACCAGCCGGTCCTTCTGCGCCGTGGTCAGGGGCCGGATGAAGGTCTCGGTGGCCACGATCAGGTGCTCCACGAAGCAGGCGTGGGCCCAGTAGTAGGTGTCCGGGTTGAGCGCGCTGTACGGCCGGCCATCGGGCATCCTGCCCTTGATGGGGCGGTGGAAGTCGCGCACCCTGCGGCCGGTCTCCAGCTCGTCGGGCCCGTAGAGCGTGCCGTAGATCGGCGGGATGCTGCGCTGCAGCCGGGCGATGGTCTCGGCGAACCACACCGAGTGCTCCTCCACCCCCTGGCCGAGGGCCGGGAGCATGTTCTGCAGCACCGCCGCCCGCGGGCCGAGCAGGGCCATCCGGACGTCGCCGAACAGCTGCCAGGTCAACGAGTCCGGGCCGAGCGGGAGCCCGCCGGTGGGCAGCGGGGGCTCGCCGGTCCCGGCCGGTGCCGGGGTGGTGGCCGGAGTCGTCGCCGAGGTGGGCACCGAGGTGGGCACCGAGGTGGGCACTGCCATGACCGAATGATACATTGGAACAAGTTTGTTTCAACATGTCGAGCGGAGCTCCGATGCCCACCACCACGACGGAAACCGTCGAGCTGCAGGAGGTCACCGGCCCACGGCTGGGCCTGCTGCACCTGATCCGGCTGCGGCGCCACCCGATCGCGCACGCGACCTGGCTGCGGGAGAGCTACGGCCGGGTCTACAAGATGCGGGCCTTCGGCATCGACATGTACGTCGTCAGCGGGCCGGAGGCGTTCGAGCAGGTCTTCGTCAACCGCGACAAGGTGTTCGCCAGTGGGCCCGCGTGGTCGTACTTCATCGGGCCCTTCTTCAAGCGCGGGCTCATGCTGCTCGACTTCGACGAGCACCTGCACCACCGGCGGCTCATGCAGCACGCGTTCAGCAACGAGGCGCTGCGGCGCTACCACGACATGATGCGACCCCACATCCGGCGCAACCTCGCCGGCTGGGGCGAGGTGGAGCAGACGCGGCTGCGGCAGATGTTCAAGGACCTCACCCTGGACCTCGCGCTGGAGGTGTTCGTCGGGGTCGAGCTCGACGCGGCCGATCGCGCCCGGATCAACCGGGCCTTCAACGCCGCCGTCCGCGGGGGGACCTCGATCGTGCGCCGCGACCTGCCCCGCGGCGTGGGTCCCTGGTCCAGGGGGCTTGCCGGGCGCCGGGTGCTGGAGGACTTCTTCTACGACGCGCTCCCGGAGAAGCGGCGCGAGGGCGGCGATGACGTGTTCGCGCAGCTGTGCGCTGCGACCGACGACGACGGCAACGAGTTCAGCGACGAGGACATCGTCAACCACATGATCTTCCTGCTGCTCGCGGCCCACGACACCACCACCACGACGATGACCTCGATGGCCTACGAGATGGCGCGGGCACCCCAGTGGCAGGAGCGCTGCCGAGAGGAGTGCCGGGCCGTGGACGAGCCGACGTACGACGACGCCCTCGGGTTCACCTCGCTCGACCTGGTGATGAAGGAGGCGCTGCGGCTGTGCGCCCCGGTGCCGTCGATCCCGCGGATCGCGACGCGCGAGACGGTGATCGACGGCTACCGCATCCCCGCCGGGGCGATCGTGAGCAGCTCGCCGTACGCCAACCACTATCTCGAGGAGATCTGGCACGATCCGGCCAGGTTCGACCCGGAGCGGTTCTCCCCGGAACGCCGGGAGGACAAGGTTCACCGGATGGCCTTCCAGCCGTTCGGCGGCGGGGTGCACAAGTGCATCGGGATGTACTTCGCCGGGATGCAGGTCCGGGCCGTCTTCCACGAGCTGCTGCGCAGCTACCGCTGGTCGGTGCCGCCGGGGTACGTGATGCCGCTGGACCTGGTCGCGCTGCCGTTCCCGCGCGACGGGCTGCCGGTGACCCTGGAACGCAACGATGGGTGACCGGATCCTGGACGCGGCCCGCACCGTCTTCGAGCAGTACGGCGCCCGGCGGGCGAACGTCGACGACATCGCCAACGCGGCCGGGATCAGCCGGAGCACGCTCTACCGGCGCTACCCGACCAAGGACGACCTCCTGGCTGCGGTGATCGCCCGGGAGGTCGGCGCGTTCTTCGACGACCTGGACCGGATCGCGGCCGACCTGCCACCGCAGGAGGCGGTGATCGAGTGCTTCGCCCACGGCATCTCGATCATGAGCCGGATCCCGGTGCTCGGCCGGCTGGCCCAGTCCGAGCCAGACGTGATCTCCGGGTTGCCCGGCCGCGGTCACCTGCTGCTCGCCAACAGCGACCGGGTCGCCCGGACGCTGCGCCGCTCCGGTGCCCGGATGCCCGACGACGAGCTGCACGTGGTCGGCGAGCTGCTGCTGCGCATCGCCACCTCGTTCATGCTCGACCCCGCGGGCCACGTCGACCTGGCCGACGAGCAGGCCGTCCGCGACTTCGCCAAGCGCTACCTGTCTCCTCTGGTCGGCTGAGCACTCCGACCTGGCAGGTTCGCGCGACTCGAGGCCTGCGTCATGTGCCGCGTTCACTCGCGAGCGTCATCTCGTGTCCGGGTGCGGGGGCCGACGCTTGTTCTTCGTGATCTCGCCGGCGATGGGGAGCCAGTAGTACGGGATGAAGGCGGCGATCACGGCCACTCCCAGTGCTGGAAGGACGACTCCGAGCACGCCACTCGGCCCGCTCGAGGGTCCGGGAGAAGACGACCTTCGGGATCTCGTTCATGGGCGCGGCGTACGTATCGTCGGACGTGGGCCAGAACCCCGCCATCTCCTCATAGGTCACCCGCCCCATCAGGTGCAGGCGCGCTTCGCCCATTCACTCCAGCTTCCGTTGCTTGAGTGCGGGGTCCTCTTCCGGACCTCCCCAACCCCCGGCCCCGTAGGGGCCGTGGCGTGCGACGAACCCATCGAGCGAGATCCCCATCTGCAAGACGACGCTGGCCATCACAACGCCTTCGTTCCCGGCGCCCGACCGCGATGGGCGCCGCTACCTCCTGGGAGGGTTCTGGCCCGCTGAACGCACCGGCACCAGCCGAAAGCGTCAGGTGGCTTCGCGCGTCGTGTCCCCGGTGCCGTACAGGCGTGGGAGAGCCCGGCGAAGCAGCGCCCGGGCGGTGTTGCGGCTCATGCGGCCGGCGCGGACCTCCTCGCCCGTTGCGTGGCCGAGCGCGATCGCCGTCGAGACGATCCAGCTGACCGGCAGGGTGGTGTCGAACTCCCCTGAGTGCAGTCCGCGTCGGGCGATGCGCTCGAGGTAGCCGATGACAGGTGCGTGTCGAGCCAGCTCGCCATCTGGGTCCGGCTGGGGTCCGGCGGCGTACAACAGGAATGGTTGCTCGTCGAAGGCCTGCCAGCTGATCTCGATCAACCGGCGGAGCGCCTCCGCAGCAGGCAGGTCGTCGAGGTGAGCGGCGTCCAGTGCTGCCGATGCCTGTGCCGTCGCCCGGTCGAGGAGGGCCTCGAAGAGCGCCTCACGGGAGGAGAAGTGCGCGTACACGGTCTGCCGGCTGGTCCCCGCGGCGTTCGCGATCGCCTCGACGCTGGCCCGCGGATCGGCGCCCAGCACCTGCCCGGCGGCCGCCAGGATCGCGGCACGGCTGCGCTCCGCGTCCGACCGCCGGCGCCGGGAACGCGCCGGAGCACGATCAAAGTCTGACACGTTGACAAGGTTAACAGGCGCAGCTTATATTTGACGCAATGTCAAAGTTGAAACCCTGAGGGGGATCACCAGCCATGAACCTCATCGAGATCACCCACCCCGCGGGGACGCTCACCGACGACCAGCGCAGGTCGATAGCGACCTCGATCATCGCCAACCTCCTGGTCGAACCCGACGCGCCGCCCGAAGCGATCGAACGCGCCGGCCGCACCACCCATGTCTGGTTCCGCGAGGCGACCGGGTGGACCAGCGGTGGTCCGGCAGACGCGCTCGACGCGGTGACCCCCATCGTCGCCACCATCACCGTGCCGCAGGCATGGCTCAGCGACCTGACGCGCCACGCGATGTCCGCCGTACGGGCCGCCCTGGTCCGCCACCTCGGGCCCGCCTCCTTGTCGCCGGAGAGCACCTGGGTCAATGTCGTCGGGATCCCCGACGGCAGCATCGGCATGCACGGCCGACCCACCACCAGCAGCGACCTCGTCCGCTACCTCACCCAGGACGTCCAGCTCGACACGACCGTCGACCTGCCCGACGGCGTGGTTGTCGACCCGGTCTGTGGGATGCGGGTCCGGCTCGGACCCAACGCGGTGACCCTTCGCCACGACGGGACGACCATCGGGTTCTGCGCAACCGGTTGCCGAAGCGTCTACGCCCAGGACCACCAGCTGACCGTTCCCGCCTGACTGGCGGCTGGGAGAACCTGTCCGCGCTGAGGTCGACGACCTCCGCCGCATCGCCTGGTGAGGGCGCTCGCCCGGGGGCCGGCCAGCGGCGTCGTAGACGTCGTACCCCGGGTTCAGGCGATCAGCAGACGAGCGCCGAGATCTACTGCGTCTCGATCGACGAGGTCGCGGTTGCGTTCGGCCCACCGACCTGAGGCGAGGTCCTGACGGAGGCTGTGCACCGTTCTCTGCTCGACCTCCGGCCCGACGGCGTCCCAGACCGAGATTCCGCGACGGACGTTCTCGTCCAGGTACGCCTCGGGTCGACGCCAGTAGGCCTCGAAGAAGCCGTCAGCGCAGTCCCACGGGACGGGCACCGGTTCCGTCCGTGCTCCGATCGCGCCGGCCAGCTCGGGCAGCGCTGCCAAGGCTCGGCAGGTGCTCAAGCCAGCGAACTCGGGCAGGTAGTCACGCGTCAGCCAGAACTGGTCAGGGTCGCTGGTGTCGAACAGGAACACCACCACCCGGCGAGCCACCCGCCGCATCTCGCACAGGCCGGCGATCGGGTCCTGCCAGTGGTGAACGGTGCAAACGGCCATCGCGGCGTCGAATGACTGGTCCGCGAACGGCAGCTTCTCTGCAGCCCCACCCAGGCACGGCGCCGCGTCCGGTGGCCGCTGCGAACGCATCAGGGCCGATGGTTCCACCGCGAGGACGTGCCGGTCGGCGGGCTCGTAGGAGCCGGTGCCCGCCCCGACGTTGAGCACGGTCCGGGCGCCGCCGAGGGCTGCCCAGATCTGCGCGGCGATGCGCGGTTCCGTACACCGCGTCACCGTGTAGGTGGCTCCGATGGCGTCGTACAGCTGCACCCTCGACATCGGCAGTGCCTCTCTGGTCGGTATTCCGGTCTGGCCACCCTCGCCACAAGGCAATATGGCACGCATGTCCCTGCCCTCCCCCACGCTGGACACTGAACGTCTGAGACTGCGTCCCTGCACCGACGCGGACGCGGACGCCCTCTTCGCGCTGCACAGCAGCGCCTACGTGCTGCGCTACTGGGATGCGCCGCCGTGGAGCGAACGGGTGCGCGCCGAGCGCTTCATCGCGGGTTGCCAACAGATGGCGGACGAAGGCACCGGGGCGCGGCTGGCCATCGACCGTGTTTCCGATGAGGCCTTCATCGGCTGGTGCAGTCTGACCCGGTGGAACCCGGACCACCGCAGCGCGTCGTTGGGCTACTGCCTCGACGATGCGGCATGGGGTCACGGCTACGCGACCGAGGCCGCGCGCGCCTTGCTGCAGTGGGCATTCGACACGCTGGACCTGAATCGGGTCCAGGCCGAGACCGACGTGCGCAACGTGGCCTCTGCCCGCGTCCTGGAGAAGGTCGGGTTCGTGTGTGAAGGGACGTTGCGGGAGGACTGCGTCGTGGACGGCGAGGTATCGGACTCGCGGGTGTTCGGGTTGATCAGGCGCGAGTGGCGGCGGTGACTCGCGGTGACTCGGTGGCTCCGCTCGTTCACCCGGGCCGGAGGACGGTCGGGACCACCATCTCCCCGGTCGCTGCGCCGAGCTCGTCGAGCATCCAGCCCATGCGCTTGGCCATGCGCAAGGTGACCGCGCTGTTCGGGCTCTACTCGCTCTACATGCGGCTACGCATGAGGGAGCCCGAGGTCTTCAAGGACGACGTGGCCGCGCAAGGCGCGACCGCGCGTCAGCCACTGTGGCCGTCGATCGTGGCGCACAAGCGCCAGGCCCTGCAGGTGATCGGCCTGACCGTCGGCCCCACCGTCGTCTTCTACGTCTGGGCGGTCTCGGCGCCGGCCCATGCCATCGCCACGCGCGGCATCGCCCCCACCTCGGCGTTCTGGGCGGGCGTGGTCGCCAACATCATCTTCATCGTGCTGCTCCCGCTGTGCGGGCGGATCTCCGACCGCATCGGCCGCAAGCCCGTCCTGCTCACCGGCGCGCTAGGAACCGCGGTGCTGCTCTTCCCGCTCAACGCCTTGACCGGACACAGCGCGGTGATGCTCGCGGTGGCGATGTCGATCGCGATGGTCTTCATCGCGAAGCCCACGGCGATCGTGCCCGCCGTGTACGCCGAGATGTTCCCGACCCACATCCGCACGATCGCCGTGGGCATCCCCTACTCGATCGGCGTCGCCGCCTTCGGAGGCACTGCGCCCCACCTGCAGGAGCTGTTGGGCACCAGGATCGGCCCGGCCTGGTTCACCCTCTACGTGATCCTCCTGCTGCTGGTGTCCGCAGCCGTGATCTCACGGCTGCCCGAGACGCGGGGCAGGGAGCTGCACGAGCAGGCGGCCCCGCCGGTCGACGCCGCGGCCTGAATACGGCCTCTGGACGCAGCGACCGCCTCGGCGAACGCCCCGTTCGTGGACGCCCCTCATCCCTGGCCCGACGTCCACGCGAACCCGGGCCGGTGGGAGCCGGACGACGAAGAAGGCCCCCAACCACGGTAGAACCGCAACTCGGGGGCCTTCTGCGCACTCGGTGGCAGGTGCAGGATTCGAACCTGCGAAGGCATTGCCGGCTGATTTACAGTCAGCTCCCTTTGGCCACTCGGGCAACCTGCCATGAGCCTGCCGCCGGTATGGTGGCCGACGGCGCAGCCGAGAATAGCGCAGCAGGCGGTGCCGGAAGAAACCGAGATGGATCGGAAGGCAGCACTCACCCCATGGCCGACTCGTCGTTCGACATCGTCAGCAAGATCGACCACCAGGAGGTGGACAACGCCCTCTCGCAGTCCGCCCGGGAGATCGCCCAGCGCTACGACTTCAAGGGCACCGGAGCAGAGATCAGGTGGTCGGGCGAGCAGGCGATCGAGATCTCGGCCAACGCCGACGACCGCGCCCTCGCCGTGCTGGACGTGTTCAGGCAGAAGCTGGTCAAGCGGAAGCAGTCACTGAAGATCCTCGACGCCTCCGACCCGCGCCAGTCCGGCCGGGAGTCGAAGATCTCGGTCGCCCTCAAGGAGGGCATCTCCTCGGAGAACGCGAAGAAGGTCAGCAAGCTGATCCGTGACGAGGGCCCCAAGGGGGTCAAGGCCCAGATCCAGGGCGACGAGCTGCGGGTTTCGAGCAAGAAGCGCGACGACCTGCAGGCCGTGATCGCGCTCGTCAAGGACCAGGACTACGACTTCGCGGTGCAGTTCGTCAACTATCGTTGACGAACCAGGCGCACCGCACCAGGACCGCTGACTCCCGGAAGCTCTGCCGACCGCATCCCGCCGGGACGTCGACGCAGACCAGGGAGGACGACTCGGCGAGGATATGGCCATGGCCACCGCGCCGACGCTGAGCCGCGGCCCCGGCAACCGGGGGCTGCTGGCGCGCGGGCGGACCCGCGTGGGCGTGGAGGCGCAGGACGCGCTGGACCGCTTCGTCGCCTCCGACCCCGGCCTGCAGCGGCTCCGCCGTGGCCTGCGGGCCGCGATCGCGGTCGGCACCACGATCCTGGTGCAGCTCGGCGTCGCCACGGCCCTGGGAGTCACCGGACAGCAGCGCATCCTGCACCTGCTGCTGGGGGCGCTGATCGCGCTCAACATGGCCACCGTGATCCGGCAGGGGCGCCGACGGTCGATGGCTGCGACCGCCGCGTGGGCCCCGGTGGGAGCCGCGGTCGGCGCCACCCTCGCGACGGTCGCCGGTCCCGCGCACTGGGTGGCGCTCGCGCTGTTCGTGGTGGTCTGCTACGTCGCGGTCTGGATCCGCCGGTTCGGTGGACGCTGGTTCGCGGTCGGGTTCATCGTGTGGCAGGCCTACTTCTTCACCCTCTACCTGGGTCCTCCGCCGTCCGCGCTCCCGGGGATGATGCTGGCCGAGCTGGTCAGTGGGGTGTGGGTCGGCGCGCTGATGCTCACGGTGCTGTACGACGAGCCACGGGCCCGGCTGCGGCGTACCGTCACGGCGCTGCGCGCCCGGTCACGGTCGGTGGTCTCGGACTGCCTGGACGTGCTGCGCGCCCCCGAGGATCCGCGATGCGTGCGCCAGCTGCGCCGGCAGCTGGTCAGGCTCTCGGAGGTGGCGCTGCTCTTCGACGGCCAGCTCGGCGAGGCACGTGCGCTGCCCGAGGGAGCCTCCGCGCACCGGCTGCGCCGCTGGATCGTGGACATGGAGATCGGCTGCGAGGAGCTGGCCAACGCCTCCGTCGAGCTGGCCGCCCATCGCGACGAGGTCCCCCAGGCGACGCTCGCGCAGGTGGCGAACACGCTGGATGTGCTCGGGTGGGGCGACCCGGACGCCGCCGGGGAGACGGTACGCCGGCTCCGGTCCGACCCGCACCGCCGGTTCTCCCCGGTACGACGCCTCACCAACGCCGCCCAGCTCCTGCTCGACTCGGTCTCGGACTGGACGTCCGGACGGTTGCGTGAGCAGGAGCAGGAAGCGACGTTCGAGCCGGTGGTCACCCTGGTCGGCGGGAGCCTGCCCGGCACCGCCGTGCGGACGACAGGTGCGGAGCAGACCCGGCCGGGCGCGCCCACGTCCTGGTCGCTGAACTCCCGGCAGGCACTGCAGGCAGCGGCCGCGGCAGGGCTGGCGATCATGGCCGGGGAGCTGATCTCCCACCAGCGCTTCTACTGGGCGGTGATCGCCGCCTTCGTGGCCTTCACCGGCACCACGACCAGCGGGGAGACCGTCCGCAAGAGCATCGCCCGCACCGTCGGCACCCTGGCCGGCCTGGTGGTCGCGGTGTGGGTCGCCCAGCTGACCGCCACCGACCCGATGCTGGACCTCGCCGTCGTGCTGGCCTGCATCTTCCTCGCGTTCTACCTCCAGGCGCTGTCGTACGCCGCGATGATCTTCTTCATCACGCTGATGCTCGGCGAGCTGTACGGCGTGCTCGACCGGTTCAGCGACAGCCTGCTGCTGGTGCGCCTGGCCGAGACCGCGGCCGGAGCGGCAGCAGGCATCCTGGTATCGCTGCTGGTCCTGCCCACGTCCACCCGGTCGACGCTGGTGGACGCCCGGCGAGACCTGCTCGTCCGGCTCGCGGACCTGGTCGACGAGTGCGCCCAGCGGCTCCGCGGCAGGCGTCCGGGCGACAACCTGCTCACCGACGCGATCCGGCTCGACGAGGCCGCCCGCCAGGTGGTCCGCAACGCCGACTCGATGGTGCGGCTGCGCGCGTTCGACCCCGACCACCTCGGCCGACGCCACCGCGTGGCCGTGCTGGGCGCGTGCGCGAGCACCGCCCGGTCGCTGGTGCCGGCGGTGGTCACCCGGCGCGAGCGCGTCGCACCGGTGGTGCCCGGGGCCTGCGACCTGGTCGCCGCGGAGGCTCGCCGGCTCGCCGACGTACCTGACCTGCGGGAGCAGCAGCCTCGTCCGGAGGGCGAGCCCGACCTCTCCCAGCGGGTGTCGGAGCTGCTCGATGCGGCCGACCCCGCCCCGGTGGTGCTGAGCCGGCGGATCCAGCGGCTCGCCGACTCGCTCGCACTGCTGACGCCGCGGAGCCGGGGGCGCTGACCCGCCGTACCCGTCACGACGCTCGCCCCGCTGTGCTTGGCTGACCGGGTGGCAACCAGGGGAGACTCACGCACACCCGTGCTGGTCGCGCTCATCCTCACGATGGCCCTGGTCGCCATGGACACCACGATCGTGGCGACCGCCATCCCCCAGGTGGTCGGCGACCTCGGCGGCTCCTCCCAGGTAGGCTGGGTGTTCTCGGTCTACCTGCTTGCCCAGACAGTGACGATCCCCATCTACGGCAAGCTTGCCGACCTGTACGGCCGCAAGCCGATCCTGGTCGTCGGGGTCCTGGTGTTCCTGATCGGGTCGGCCCTGTCGGCGGCGTCCTGGGACATGGTGGCGCTGATCGCGTTCCGGGCCCTGCAAGGCCTCGGCGCCGGCTCGATCGGCGCGACGGTCAACACCGTGGCCGGGGACATGTACTCGGTCGAGGAGCGCGGCCGGATCCAGGGCTACCTGTCCAGCGTCTGGGGGATCTCAGCGGTGGTCGCCCCCGCCCTCGGCGGGCTGTTCGCGCAGTACACCTCGTGGCGGTGGATCTTCCTGGTCAACCTCCCGATCGGTGCACTGGCGCTGGTGCTGATCGTCCGGGGCCTTCACGAGGATGTGGTCCGCCGTCGGCACCGGATCGACTACGCCGGTGCGGGGCTGCTGCTGGTGTCGGCCGGGCTGCTCATCCTGGGCCTGCTGCAGGGCGGCACGTCCTGGGCCTGGGACTCCCCCGGCAGCATCGTGACGTTCGCCGTGGCAATCCTGGCCGGTGTCGCAGCGGTGTACGTCGAACGGCGCGCCGCGGAGCCGATCCTGCCGAGCTGGCTGTGGACCCGTCGCCTGACTGTCGGGGTCTACGCGGCTACGGGCACTGCCGGGATGATCGTGATCGGGCTGTCGGTCTTCCTGCCCAGCTGGGGCCAGCACGTGCTCGGCCTCAGCCCGGTCGCGGCCGGCTTCGTGCTCGCGGTGATGAGCATGACCTGGCCGGTGACGTCGGGGTTCTCCGCCCGCCTGTACCTGCGGGTGGGCTTCCGTGACACCGCGCTCCTCGGTGCCCTGGTCGCCACCGCGTCCGGAGTGGTTCTCATCCTGATGGGCCCGAACGCCGAGGTCTGGCAGCCGGTGCTGGGCACGGCGCTGATGGGGGTCGGAATGGGGCTGACGTTCTCGCCCCTGATCGTCGGGCTGCAGAACACCGTGGGCTGGGACCAGCGGGGCACGATCACCGGTGGCTCGATGTTCTCCCGGTTCCTGGGCCAGAGCCTGGGCGCCGCGGTCTACGGCGCGGTGTCCAACCAGGTGCTGCGCAACCATGCCGGCCAGGCACAGGCGTTGCGCGTGCACGCCGCCACGCACGCGGTGTTCCTGGGGCTGCTGGCCGCGGCGGGTGTGACCCTGGCGGTGCTCCTCATCGCCGTCCCGCGGCACTTCCCCACCTACTCACCGGAGGCGTCCGGCGAGGCCGCACAACAGCCCCCACCGGCAAGGGCATGAGACCGGCGGTCGCTCACGAGTGGCCGGCCTCGAGCGCCACGACTCCGCCGACGATCAGGACCAGCCCGAGCAGCTGCACCAGGGTCAGCGGCTGGTCGAGCCACAGCACGCCGACCAGGGCCACCAGGGCGACGCCGATCCCCGACCAGATCGCGTAGACCACGGCAACGGAGAGCCCCCGCTTGAGCACTTCGGCCATCAGCACGAAGGACACCCCGTAGCCGACCACCACCACCGCGCTGGGCAGCAGCCGGGTGAACCCGTGGGAGAGCTGCAGGCACACCGTGCCGGCGACCTCCGCGATGATCGCCAACGCCAGCAGCACGTAGGTGACCGCCATGGCCCCTCCTCCGCTCATCGGACCGACCAGCCGACGCTACCGGTTCCGCGCCCGCGCCGCCGAGAGTGAGGCTGCTCACTCTCGGCGGGTGGCGTCGTCCGAGGCAGGAGATCACCCTGTCGTGGCCTCGCGGGCGGACTATCGTGAATGCTGATGCAGTCGGGCCACGGACAGGGCCGATAGCTGGAGCATGTTCCAGTTTGCCGGAGGGTGGTCCGTACCATCGGTATGCGACAGGTCCGCCGCCTCCGGGACCCGGAGGCACGGACAGGGCAGGGAAACCGCGAAAAGGCGGGAAAGAAGGCAGGGGCGTGGCCAAACAGGTCGAGCAGCTGGATCGGGTGATCATCCGGTTCGCGGGTGACTCCGGGGACGGGATGCAGCTGACCGGTGACCGGTTCACCCAGGAGTCCGCCGCGTTCGGGAACGACCTGTCGACGCTGCCGAACTTCCCCGCCGAGATCCGGGCACCGCAGGGGACGCTGCCCGGGGTGTCGTCGTTCCAGGTGCACTTCGCCGACCACGACATCTTGACGCCGGGCGACGCGCCGGACGTGCTGGTCGCGATGAACCCGGCCGCGTTGAAGGCGAACCTGGCCGACATGGCGGCGGGCACCACGATCATCCTGGACTCCCACGACTTCACCAAGCGGAACCTGTCCAAGGCGGGGTACGAGTCCGACCCGCTGGCCGACGAGGGCCCGGACGGGTTGCGGGCCACCCACCAGGTCAGCGTGGTCGACCTGACCGGGATGGCGGTGGAGGCGGTCAAGGACTTCGGGCTCTCGCGCAAGGACGCGGGCCGGGCGAAGAACATGTTCGCGCTGGGGATGTTGTCGTGGATGTACGGCCGCCCGGTCGAGACCACGATCAGCTTCCTGGAGAAGCGGTTCGCCCAGGCACCCGACATCCGGGACGCGAACGTGACCGCGTTCAAGGCCGGGTGGAACTTCGGGGAGACCACCGAGACGTTCGCGGTGCGCTACGAGGTGAAGCCGGCGCCGATGCCGCCGGGCACCTACCGCAACATCACCGGGAACCTGGCGCTGGCCTACGGTCTGGTCGCCGCGTCGGTGACCTCGGGGCTGCCGCTGTTCCTGGGCACCTACCCGATCACCCCTGCCTCCGACATCCTGCACGAGCTGTCCAAGCACAAGGGCTTCGGGGTGACCACGTTCCAGGCCGAGGACGAGATCGCCGGTATCGGCGCCGCGCTGGGCGCGGCGTTCGCCGGCCACCTGGGGGTGACCTCGACCTCGGGGCCGGGGATCGCGCTGAAGTCGGAGACGATCGGGCTGGGCGTGATGACCGAGCTGCCGCTGGTGGTGTGCGACATCCAGCGCGGCGGCCCGTCGACCGGGCTGCCCACCAAGACCGAGCAGGCCGACCTGTTGCAGGCGATGTTCGGCCGCAACGGTGAGGCGCCGGTGCCGATCGTCGCGCCGCGCTCCCCGGGCGACTGCTTCGAGGCCGCACTGGAGGCGGCCCGGATCGCGGTCACCTGGCGCACTCCGGTGGTGCTGCTCTCCGACGGCTACCTGGCCAACGGCTCCGAGCCGTGGCGCATCCCCCAGGTCACCGGCCCGGACTCCGACCTGCCCGCGATCGAGCCGAACTTCGCCACCGGCCCCAACCACGTCTCGGCGAAGTCGGCGAGCAACGGCGGCCAGGCCGACGAGTTCTGGCCCTACGCCCGCGACCCCGAGACCCTGGCCCGCCCCTGGGCGCCGCCGGGGACCGCCGGCCTGGAGCACCGCATCGGCGGGCTGGAGAAGTCCGACGGGGCGGGCAACATCTCCTACGACCCCGCCAACCACGACGCCATGGTGCGCACCCGACAGGCCAAGATCGACCGGATCGCCGCCACCCTGCCCGCCACCGAGGTCGACGACCCCTCCGGACCCCCCGGCCGGGGCAGGGCCCGGGTGCTGGTGCTGGGCTGGGGCTCGACCTACGGGCCGATCGGGGCGGCGGCCCGCCGGGTCCGTGACGCCGGGGGCGCCGTGGCCCAGGTCCACCTGCGCCACCTGAACCCGCTGCCCGCCGACCTCGGCGAGATCCTCAAGCGCTACGACAAGGTGCTGGTGCCGGAGATGAACCTCGGCCAGCTGAGCATGCTGCTGCGTGCGAAGTACCTGGTCGACGCGGTCGGCTACAACCGGGTCCGCGGACTGCCGCTGCAGGCGGCCGAGATCGCCCAGGCCATCACCGACCTCATCGAAGACACCGACACCGGCCACGACGGCCATCACGACAGGGAGGTCGTGCAGTGACCACCCGGACCCACGACCACACCAACCACGCCGACAGCACCGCCGACAGCACCGCCGACAGCACCGCCGACAGCACCGCCGACCTGGGCTTCCCCGGGCTCGCCGGCGTACCCGCCCGTGGCCAGGACGAGGAGCTGACCGGCAAGGACTTCACCAGCGACCAGGAGGTCCGCTGGTGCCCCGGCTGCGGCGACTACGCCGTGCTCAAGGCCGTGCAGGGATTCCTGCCCGACCTCGGGCTCAAGCGCGAGAACATCGTGTTCGTCTCCGGCATCGGCTGCTCCTCCCGCTTCCCCTACTACCTCGACACCTACGGGATGCACTCCATCCACGGCCGGGCGCCGGCGATCGCGACCGGGATCGCCACCACCCGGCCCGACCTGGCCGTGTTCGTCATCACCGGCGACGGCGACGCGCTCTCGATCGGCGGCAACCACCTGATCCACGCGATGCGGCGCAACGTGAACCTGAAGATCCTGCTGTTCAACAACCGGATCTACGGGCTCACCAAGGGCCAGTACTCCCCCACCTCCGAGCCCGGCAAGGTCACCAAGTCCACCCCGGTCGGCTCCGTGGACCATCCGTTCAACCCGGTCTCGCTCGCCCTGGGCGCCGAAGCCTCCTTCGTGGCCCGCACGATCGACTCCGACCGCAAGCACCTCACCTCGGTACTCTCCGCGGCCGCCGCCCACCGCGGCTCCGCCCTGGTCGAGATCCTGCAGAACTGCCCCATCTTCAACGACGACGCCTTCGCCGCAGTCAAGGACCGCGACTCCAAGGCCGACGCCATCATCCCGCTGACCCACGGCGAGCCCATCCGCTTCGGCGCGGACGGCCAGCACGCCGTCGTCCGCTCCGCCGGCGGCGGCGTCGAGGTCACCGACATCACCGCGAACCCGGACCGCGAGAGCGAGGTCGTGGTCCACGACGCCCACAACCCCGACCCCACCCTCGCGTTCGCACTCTCCCGGCTCACCGACGCGGGCGTCCTGCAACACGCCCCGGTCGGGATCTTCCGCGACGTCGAACGACCCACCTACGACGACCAGGCCCGCGCCCAGGTCACCACCGCCGCCGAAGGCATCGACGACCCGGTCACCGCCCTGTCCGGCCTGCTCAACTCCGGCGACACCTGGACCGTCGTCTGAGCAGCTCCGGGCGGCCGGCCCTCGGCATCAGGTGGTGCCCGCGTTGAAGTTGGTGTCGATGACTCCAGTCGCCGCCAGGAGAACCCAGATGATGCCCCACACCACCGCGATGATGCCGAGCACGAAGCCCGCGGTGGCCATGCCGCGGCCCTCCTGCCAGCCCGCGGACACGTCGATCTCGTTCTGGGCCTGCTTGCCCAGGATGATGGCCGGGATGCCGGTGAAGAAGCCGCAGCACAGCAGGCCGAGGATGCCCAGGACCAACGCCCAGACCGCCTTCTTGCTGGTCTGGGGCATCGCACCGTAACCGGGCATCCCGCCGGGGCCGTCCGGCGGCGGGTACTGCCCGCCGGGGCCGCCCGGTGGGGGCGGGTAGGATCCTCCCGCGCCGCCCGGCGGCGGGTACGCCGAACCACCCGGCGGTGGCGGCGGACCACCCGGCGGTGGCGGAGGAGTCGCTCCCGAGTCCGACATGATCGATCCTTTCGTCACGGCCACGCGCCGGCGGCCGTCCCCTCGATGGCCCGCGCGGCGACCCTAACCGATCCTGAGCGCGGGCGACGGGACCCGGCTGGTGTCCTGGGTCCGCCCTGCGGCCCGCGGACCCGGAACGTGTGGGGCTCATGGCCCGTCCCGGCCCGGTTCAGGCGGGCCGTTCGGCCACCACGTCGGCGAACGCCTCGAGCGCCTGGCGCGCCGGGCTCTCGGGCAGGGCCTTGAGTGCGGACTTCGCCTCCCGTGCCAGCGCGGTCACGTGCTCGCGGGCATCGTCCAGGGCGGGGTGGTCACGCAGCAGATGCAACGCCTCTGCGTGCCGGTCGTCATCGCCGAGGTCGGACCCGAGCAGCTCCAGCAGGCGGGCGTCACGGGGAGAGCTCGACTTCTGGGCGAGCAGCACCGGCAGGGTGGGGACCCCCTCGCGCAGGTCGGTGCCCGGCGTCTTGCCGGACTCGTGGGAGTCCGAGGCGACGTCCAGGATGTCGTCGGAGAGCTGGAAGGCCACGCCGACCTTCTCGCCGTACTCCGACAGCGCCGCCTCCACCTCGAGCGGAGCGCGGGAGAAGCGGGCGCCGTACAGCGCCGACGTCGCGATCAGCGCACCGGTCTTCCCGGCGACCACGCGCAGGTAGTGCTGCAGCGGGTCGTCATCGGCGCCGGGACCCAGGGTCTCGAGGATCTGGCCCTCCACGAGCCGGGTGAACGTGCGCGCCTGGATCCGCACGGCCGCGTCCCCGAGCTCGGCGGTGAGCTCGGAGGACTTCGAGAACAAGAAGTCCCCGGTCAGGATGGCGACGTGGTTGTCCCAGCGTGCGTTCGCCGACTCCGCACCACGCCGCAGGTCGGCCTCGTCCATCACGTCGTCGTGGTACAGCGACGCCAGATGGGTCAGCTCCACGACCGAGGCCGCGGTGATCACGTCCTCGGAGTCCGGGTTGCTGCCGGTCTCGGCGGCGAGCAGCACCAGCAGTGGCCGGAAGCGCTTGCCGCCGGCGTCCAGCAGGTGCCGGGCCGCCTCGGTCACGAACGGCGCCTCGCTCTCCACGTGCCGCGCGAGGGCGCGCTCGACCCGCTCCATCCGGTGGCCCAGGCGCGCGGCCAGCCCGGCGTCGGGGACCGGCAGGCCCAAGGGGCTGCTCACGCCGGGGCCCCAGCGGATTCGTGGGGTGTGCGCCCGTGCGGGGTCGCAGCGGAAGCGAGAGCGCAGCAAGCGCTCTCGTGGGGTGTGTTCACCGGACGAATACTCCCACGTTGCCGAGCAGATGCAGAAGTGGGCCGGGTACGACGCCCAGCACCAGCGTCCCGGTGACGCCGATCGCGACCACGGACTTGGTCAGCACGCTGGGGATCGCGATGCTGACGCCGCCCTCCTCGACCGGCTCCACGAAGAACATCAGCACGATCACCCGGATGTAGAAGGCCGCCGCGATCGCGGAGCTGAGCACGGCGATCACCACCAGCGGCCACGCCCCGGCCGACAGCGCCGACGCGAACACCGCCCACTTCCCGGTGAAGCCGCTGGTCAGGGGGATGCCGGCCATGCCGAGCAGCAGGAAGGCGAACATGCCCGCGACCAGCGGCGACTGCTTGCCCAACCCGGTCCAGCGGTTGAACCCGTTGGCCTCGCCGCCGCTGTCGCGCACCACGGTCACGATCGCGAACGCCGCGATCGTCATCAGGCCGTAGGTGATCAGGTAGAACAGCACCGCCTGGACCGGCGCGATCTCACCCTGGGACAGCGCCCCCAGCGACCGGGCACCGAGCAGCCCGACCAGCACGAAGCCAGCATGGGCGATCGAGGAGTAGGCCAGCAGCCGCTTCATGTCTGTCTGGCTCAGTGCCAGCACGGACCCGACGACCATCGTGATGATCGCGATCACCCAGAACATCGGCGTCCAGTCCCAGCGGGCGCCACCGAAGGCCACGTAGAACAGCCGGAGAAGGGCCCCGAACGCGGCCACGTTGGTGGCCACCGCCATGAAGCCGGTCACGGCCGTGGGAGCACCCTGGTAGACGTCGGGCTTCCACGAGTGGAACGGCACCGCGCCGATCTTGAAGAACAACCCGACCGCCATCAGGGCCATGCCACCGACCAGGAGCGCCTGCCCGCTGGTGCGGCCGCTGACGGCCTGCGCGATCTGTGCGAAGCCCATCGACCCGGCGTAGCCGTAGACCAGGGCGATGCCGTAGACGAAGAAGCCGGAGCTGAACGCGCCGAGCAGGAAGTACTTCATCGCGGCTTCCTGGCTCAGCAGCCGGCGGTGGCGCGCCAGCCCGCACAGCAGGTACAGCGGCAGCGAGAGCACCTCGAGGCCGACGAACATCGTGATCATGTCGTTGGACGCCGGGAAGATCAGCATTCCCGAGATCGAGAAGAGCAGCAGCGGGAAGATCTCGGTGTGCTCCAGCCCGCGGGTGGACGCCTCCCGCTCGGCCTCGGTGCCCGGCAGGGCCGCGGCCTGGCCGGCGAAGGCGGTCACGCCACCCTCCAGCCGCCGCTCGGCGAACAGGAACACGCTGAGCAGGCCCAGGGCCAGGATCAGCACCCAGCACACCAGCGTGGGGCCGTCGAGAGCCATCGCTCCCATCGCGACCAGCTTGCCCGTCTTGGGGTGGTCGGACCCGGGGTTCATCTGCACGAACACGACCACGGCGGCGACCAGCGCCGCGACCAACCCGGCCATTGCGAGCCCAGCCTGGACGACGTACCGCAGCCGGCGGGCCACGAACGCCTCGACAAGCACGCCGACCACGGCGACCCCGATGACGATCAGCACCGGGGAGATCTGGCCGTACTCGATGTGGGGCGTCTGGAAGGCTGTCACTGCTGGCTCCCTTTGGCGCCGGCCACCGATGGTGGCGGATCGGTCTTCCCCACCTGGCTCATGGTGTGCTGCACCGACGGGTTGAGCACCTTCAGCAGGGGCTGCGGATAGAACCCGAGCACGACCAGCAGCAGGATCACCGGGACCAGCGAGACCACCTCACGCAGGTTGAGGTCGCGCATCTTCTCGACCTGCGGGTGCACCACCGGCCCGGTCATGGTGCGCTGGTAGAGGATCAGGGCGTACGCCGCAGCGAGCACGATGCCGACCACCGCGAACCCCGCGGCCCACGCCGAGTGCACCCAGGCGCCCACGATGACCAGCAGCTCGGAGACGAACGGCGACAGGCCGGGCAACGAGAGCAGGGAAAGGTTGGCGACCAGGAAGGTGCCCGCGAGCACCGGTGCCACCTTGTCCACGCCACCGAAGTCCTGCACCAGCGCCGACCCGCGGCGGGACTTCATGAACCCGGCGACCAGGAACGCAGCCGCGGTGGACAACCCGTGGGCGAACATGTACAGGTTGGCGCCCGAGAGGCCCTGGCTGTTCATCACGAAGATGCCCAGCACGATGAAGCCGAAGTGGGACACCGAGGTGTAGGCGATCAGCCGGAAGATGTCCTTGGACCCGATCGCCATCAGGGCGCCGTAGAGGATGCTGATGATCGCCAGCACCACCACCAGCGGCGTGGCCCACTTCGAGGCGTCCGGGAACAGCTCCAGGCAGAACCGGATCATCGCGAAGCTGCCGATCTTGTCCATCACGCTGACCAGCATCGTGTTGGTCCCCGCCGTGCCGTTCTCGCAGGCGTCGGGCAGCCAGGTGTGCACCGGGAAGAGCGGTGCCTTGACCGCGAAGGCGAAGAACAGCCCGCAGAAGATCAGCTTGCCCGCGGTGCCACCGATGTGCATCCTGGCCAGCTCGGAGACCAGGTACGTCGGGTGGCCCGAGACCTTGGCCGACTCGACGTACACGCCGATGACGGCCGCCAGCATGATCAGCCCGCCGGTCAGCGAGTAGATCAGGAACTTCATCGACGCGGCGGCCCGACGGGGACCGCCGAAGCCGCCGATGAGGAAGTAGACCGGGAGCAGCACCGCCTCGAACAGCACGTAGAACAGGAACAGGTCGTTGGCCGTGAAGCAACCGATGCACAGGCATTCCAGCACCAGCAGCCACGCGAAGAACGAAGCCGGCTTGCCGCCGCCGCTGTCGGCGTCGTGCCAGGAGGCGAGCAGCACCACCGGGGTCAGGATCGTGGTCAGCATGACCAGGCTCAGGCCGAGCCCGTCGACCCCGAGGGCGTAGTGGGCCCCGAACGCGCTGATCCAGTCGTACTGCTCACGGAGCTGCATGCCGCCGGCGGCCTGGAAGCGCACCGCGATCACGATCGAGTAGGCCAGTATCAGCAGCGAGAAGCCCAGGGCGATCTGCTTGGGCGCGGACGGCGTGGCCCGCCGGGGCAGCAGGGCCACGATCACCCCGCCCAGCAGCGGCGCCCACAACAGGATGGTGAGCCAGGGGAATCCGTTCATCGCAGGTTCACCACCATCAGGACGATGAGCACCAGTGCCGCGCCGGCGATCAGGGACAGCGCGTAGGAGCGGACGAAGCCGTTCTGCACCATGCGGAGGCCACCGGAGATCCCGTTGAAGGACCAGCCGGTGCCCATCGCGGCCCCGTCGACGACACCGCGGTCGAAGGCGGTCAGGCCGGAGACCAGCTGGTCGGTCGGCTTGACCACCAGCTCCTCGTTGGCCGCGTCGCCGTACACCTCAGCGCGGGCGGCGCGGGTCACGAACGACACCTCGGTGGGCGCCTCGCGCGGCACCGACCGGCGCCCGAAGAAGTACCAGGCCACCGCGATGCCGATGGCCATCACGACCACCGCGAGCACGCTCATCCATGCGCTCGGGATCGCGAAGCTGGTCTCCTCATGGGTGCCGACGACCGGCGACAGCCAGTCGACGATCCAGGCGCCGAGGTACAGCAGGCCGCCCACGGCGGAGCCGACCGCGAGCAGGACCAGCGGGATGGTCATCACCTTCGGGGACTCGTGGGGGTGTACGTCGGGCTCCCACCGTTCCTTGCCGACGAAGGTCATGAACATCAGCCGGCTCATGTAGAACGCGGTGATGCCCGCGCCGACGAGCGCGGCGAGCCCGGCCACCCAGTTGACCCCGAACGCGGACTCGATGATCTTGTCCTTGGACCAGAACCCGGAGAAGCCCGGGAACCCGATGATCGCCAGGAAGCCCACCGCGAAGGTCGCGAACGTCACCGGCATCACCTTGGCCAGCGCCCCGTAGTGCCGCATGTCCACGTCGTCGTTGGTGGAGTGCATGATCGAGCCTGCGCCCAGGAACATGTTGGCCTTGAAGAAGCCGTGGGTCAGCAGGTGGAAGATCGCGAACGCGTACCCGACCATGCCCAGTCCCGAGGCGAGGATCATGTAGCCGATCTGGCTCATCGTGGAGCCGGCCAGCACCTTCTTGATGTCGTCCTTGCCGCATCCGATGATCGCGCCGAGGATCAGCGTGATGCAGCCGACCACCATGACGCCGGTGCGCGCGTCGGGGGCCGCGGAGAAGATGAAGTTCGAGCGGGTGATCAGGTAGACGCCCGCGGTCACCATGGTCGCGGCGTGGATCAGCGCCGACACCGGCGTGGGGCCCTCCATGGCGTCCAGCAGCCAGGTGTGCAGCGGGAACTGGGCGGACTTACCGCAGGCGGCCAGCAGCAGCAGGAACCCGATGGCCGTCAGCGCCCCCGTCGAGGCGCCCGAGGCGTGCCGGGAGACCACCTCGAACGACGTCGAGCCGAAGGTGGCGAAGATCAGCGCGACGCCCAGGGAGAGCCCGATGTCGCCGACCCGGTTGACCACGAACGCCTTCTTCGCGGCGAAGGCGGCGGAGTGCTTGTGCTGCCAGAAGCCGATCAGCAGGTACGACGCCAGGCCGACGCCCTCCCAGCCCAGGAACAGCCCCAGGTAGTCCGAGGCCAGCACCAGCATCAGCATGGAGGCGACGAAGAGGTTCATGTAGGCGAAGAAGCGCTTCTTGCGTGGGTCGTGCGCCATGTAGCCCACCGAGTAGAGGTGGATCAGGCCACCGACCCCGGTGATCAGCAGCACGAACAGGCCGGAGAGCTGGTCGAACAGCAGCCCGATGCTCACGTGCCAGTGGCCGCTGGTGAACCAGGTCCACACGTGCTGCTGCACCGCCCGCTGGTCGGCGCCGCGGCCGACGTCGGTGGCGAACACGATCACGGCGATGACGAAGGAGGCCCCGACCAGGCAGGTTCCGATCCAGGGCGCGACCCGTTCCAGCCGGCGTCCGCCGAGCAGCAGCAGGGCGGCCCCGAAGGCCGGCAGCGCGATGATCACCCAGAGCAGGTCGAAGGCACCGCTGGCGGCCGCAGGGTGCACGACCGGCGCCGCGGCGTGCGCGAGTGCGAGAGCGTGGGTCATCCCGGTACCTCAGTACTTCATCAGGCTGGCGTCGTCGACCGAGGCCGAGCGTCGGGTGCGGAAGATGGTCATGATGATGGCCAGCCCGACGACCACCTCGGCGGCGGCGACGACCATGACGAAGAACGCCGCGACCTGGCCCTCGAGGTTGCCGTTGCCGCGGGCGAAGGTGACCAGGGCGAGGTTGGTGGCGTTGAGCATCAGCTCCACGCTCATGAACACCACGATCGCGTTCCGTCGTACCAGCACGCCGATCGCGCCGATCGTGAACAGGATCGCGGACAGCACGATGAACGGCGCGGTGCTCATGTCGGGGCCCCCGCGAAAAGGCAAGCGGAGCGCCAGCGGAGCGCGTTTTCGTGGGGTGAGATCACTGGCGAACCCCCTCGTCCTCGCGGCCACGGTCGCCGTCCACGCCCCCGGTGACGTCGTCGACCTCCGCGGCGCTGCCGGGCGACTCGTTGACCGTGCCGCGGGCCGCGAGCACCCGGGAGACCGACGACCGTGCCGTACGTCCGTCCGGCAGCAGCGCGGGCGTGTCCACCGCGTTGTGCCGGGCGAACACCCCGGGGGGCGGCAGCGGCCCCGGGTGCAGGCCGTGCTCGTGGTAGTCACGCATCCGCTGCTGGGCGATCTCACCCTGGGTCTGCTTCGGCACCAGCCGCTCCCGGTGGGCCAGCACCATCGCCCCCACCGCGGCGGTGATCAGCAGCGCCGAGGTGATCTCGAACGCGAACACGTAGTTGGTGAACAGGATCTTCGCCAGGGCCGGCACGTTGCCGCCGCTGTTGGCCTGCTTCAGTCCGGTGACCGCGCCGAAGGAGACCTGGGCGACGCCCAGCACGAGCAACAGCCCGAACAGCAACCCGATCAGGGTCGCCCACAGCCGCTGCCCCTTGATCGTCTCGACCACCGAGTCCGACGCGTCCACGCCGACCAGCATCAGCACGAACAGGAACAGCATCAGGATCGCACCGGTGTAGACGATGATCTGCACCGCGAACAGGAACGGCGCGTCCTGGACGGCGTACAGCACCGCCAGCGCAATCATCACGACCGCCAGCAGCAGCGCCGCGTGCACCGCCTTGCGCACGAACAGGATGCCCAGTGCGCAGATCACCATCACGGGCGCGAGGATCCAGAACGCGATCATGCGCCACCACCCTCTCCGGACTCTCCGGGACGGCCGGAGGTGTCCGGGCTGGACGAGGCGGGGCGGGTGGTGCCCCGGTAGTAGTCACCCTCGTCGTCACCGAGCCGCATCGGGTGCGGCGGCTCCTCCATGCCCGGCAGCATCGGGGCCAGCAGGTCGGACTTCTCGTAGATCAGGTCCGCCCGGTTGTTGTCGGCCAGCTCGTACTGGTTGGTCATCGTCAGGGCCCGGGTGGGGCACGCCTCGATGCAGAAGCCACAGAGGATGCAGCGCAGGTAGTTGATCTGGTAGACGCGGCCGTACCGCTCCCCGGGGCTGTAGCGCTCCTCGCCCGGCAGATCGGAGTTGGAGGCTCCTTCGACGTAGATCGCGTCGGCCGGACACGCCCAGGCGCACAGCTCGCAGCCGATGCACTTCTCCAGCCCGTCGGGCCAGCGGTTGAGCTGGTGCCGACCGTGGAACCTGGGCGCGGTGGGCTTCTTCTCGAATGGGTACTGCTCGGTGACGACGCGACGGAACATGGTCCGGAACGTCACCCCGAACCCGGCCACCGGGTCCCAGAACTGCTCCCTCAGGGTGGGCATCGATCAGCGCTCCTTCGCAGACGTGGCCGCCGCGCCGGGCGCGGGACGCGTGGTGGAGTCCTCGCCGGGCTCCAGGGCCGACGGGATGCGGCTCACCGCCGCGCCGGCGACGGCGGGGCCGGGCATCGGGGGCACCGGGTAGCCGCCGGCGTAGGCGTCGAACGGGCGGGACTCCTCCTCGACCCGTGCCTCCTCCTCGCGACGCTGCCGCGCGCGGCTGGCGCGGTCGTCCAGCCAGCCCAGCACGACCACGAGTATCGCCACCACGACGATCGCGGCGTAGAGCCAGCGCCGGTTGAGCCCGCCCTGCAGGCTCGCGGCCCGGATCCCCGCGACCGCGAGGGTCCACACCAGGGCGATCGGGATCAGCCGCTTCCAGCCGAAGTGCATGAACTGGTCGTACCGCAGCCTGGGCAGGGTGCCGCGCAGCCAGATGAACAGGAAGATGAACGCCATCAGCTTGCCCATGAACCAGATGAACGGCCAGTAGCCCTGGTTGGCACCCGGCCACACGTGGTCGATCCAGAACGGGGCGTGCCAGCCGCCGAGGAACAGGGTCGTGGCCAGCGCGGAGACCGTGGCCATGTTGATGTACTCGGCGAGGAAGAACAGTGCGAACTTCAGCGAGGAGTACTCGGTGTGGAAGCCGCCGACGAGCTCTCCCTCGGCCTCGGGCAGGTCGAACGGCGCCCGGTTGGTCTCGCCCACCATCGCGATCATGTAGATCACGAACGAGGGCAGCAGGATGATGCAGTACCAGACATCATGCTGCGAGGCGACGATCTGCGAGGTCGACATCGACCCGGCGTAGAGGAACACCGCGACCAGGGCCAGGCCCATCGCGACCTCGTAGGAGATCATCTGGGCGCTGGACCGCAGGCCGCCCAGCAGCGAGTACGTCGACCCCGACGACCAGCCGCCGAGCACGATCCCGTAGATGCCCACCGAGGCGACCGCGAGGATGAAGATCACCCCGACCGAGAGGTCGGTCAGCTGGAGCGGTGTGTGGATGTCGGTCCCGGGGATGGTGACCACCGGGCCGAACGGGATCACCGCGAACGCCAGGAAGGCGGTGGTCGCCGAGATCACCGGAGCCACGATGAACACCGCCTTGTCGGCGGCCTTCGGGACGAGGTCCTCCTTCAGCGCCAGCTTCACGCCGTCGGCGAGGCTCTGCAGCAGTCCGAAGGGGCCATGGACGTTGGGTCCGATGCGGTGCTGCATCCGGGCGACCACACGGCGCTCCCACCAGATGTTGAACAGGGTGAGCAGCACCAGGATGACGAAGATCAGCACGGCCTTGACGATGATCACCCAGGCGGGGTCGTTGCCGAAGACCGCGAGCCCGTGGGCTGCCAGAACGTTCATCGGGGCCCCCGATCGATTGTCTGAGGGAGGAGCGCTTCGGGGCCCCCGTGGGGCTTTGTCCCGGAGGAGCGGAGCGGGGGAGGGCAAAGGCTCACGGGGTGAAGCGTTGCGGGGGACGAGGAGAATCGAGTGGGGTGATTCATCGGTCGCCTCCCCCGGATGCGGCGGACAAGGTGACCCGGCTTCCGGCCGGGCCCACCCGGTGGCGGACCGGCGTACCCGGGGCGCTCGCGGGGGCCCACACACAGCCCTCGGCGAGGTCGGCCTCACCGGCAGGGAGCGTGACCGAGCCGTACGGACCCCGCAGGGTGACCGAGCCGCCGGGGGCGACGCCGATCTCGTCCAGGGTGGCCCGGTTGGCCAGCACCACGGGCTTGCGTGCGGTGTTCCGCAGCTCACCGGACCCGTCCTGCATCCGGCCGTCGTCGATCATCTGCTTCCACGACGCCAGCACCAGCGCGGTGGCGCGCGGACCGTCCCCGGCCTCCACCTGCGGTGGCGCGGGCCGCTCGCCGTCCCAGCCGCCGAGCCGGCGCATCTCGTCGCGTACGTCGGACACCGAACGGATCCCGAGCGGCCGGCCCATCTCCCCGGCGATCTCCGCCAGCACCCGCAGGTCGGGCAGTGACGCCGGGTTCTGCAGGGCCCGTTCGAAGGGTCGCAGCCGGCCCTCCCAGTTCACGAAGCTCCCGGTCTTGTCGGTGACCGGGGCGACCGGGAAGACGACGTCCGCGACCCGGGTGACCGCAGACTCGCGCAGCTCGAGTGCGACCACGAACGACCGCTCGAACGCCGCGGACGCGGACTCCGGGTCGGGCAGGTCTGCCGGGTCGACCCCTCCGACGACCAGCGCCTGCAGCCCACCCCCTGCCGCCGCGGCGATGATGTCGTTGCCGTCCCGGCCGGGGGCAGCGGGCAGGTCGGCCACGCCCCAGGCGGCCGCGACCTCGGAACGGGCCCCGGCATCGGCAACCGGCCTCCCACCGGGCAGCAGGTTCGGCAGGGCGCCGACCTCGACCGCGCCGCGGTCCCCCGCGCGCCGCGGCACCCAGGCCAGCCGTGCGCCCGAGGTCCGGGCCAGCCACGCGACGGCACTGAGCGCGCCCGGTACGTCGACCATGCGCTCGCCGACCAGGATGACCCCGCCGCTGTCGAGCGCCACGTCCACGTCGTGCGCGAGACCACGCACGAGTGCGGGCTCGCCCCCGGGCACGGTGGGCAGCAACGTGCCGCCCATCTTGCGCAGTCCGGGAGTGGTGAACGGCCCGACGGACCAGATCGGGGTGTTCCGGTTGCGGTGCGCCTTGCGCAGTCGCAGGAAGATCGTGCCCGCCTCGTCCTCGGGCTCGAGCCCGACCAGGAGCACCGAGCGGGCGGTCTCGAGGTCGTCGTAGCTGAGCTGGGACATCGCCACGGTGGAGGCGAGGAACTCGGCCTCCTCGGGCGAGTGCGAGCGGGCGCGGAAGTCGATGTCGTTGGTGGACAGCACCATCCGCGCGAACTTGGCGAAGGCGTAGGTGTCCTCGGCCGTCAGCCGGCCGCCGGTCAGGACGCCGACCCGGTCACCGGCGGCGGCAAGCCCCCGCGCGGCCACCGCGAACGCCTCGGGCCACGACGCCGGCCGCAGCTCACCGCCGCCCGCGCCGGAGGACCCGTTGGACGAGGTGTCACGCACCCACGGATGGGTCAGCCGGTCGGGCCGGCGTGCGTAGTTGAACGCGAACCGGTCCTTGTCGGTGATCCACTCCTCGTTGACCTCGGGGTCCTCGCCGGACAGCCGGCGCATCACCCGGCCGCGTCGGTGGTCGACCCGGATCGCGGCGCCACAGGCGTCGAGCTCGCCGATACCCGGTGTCGAGACCAGGTCGAACGGGCGGGACCGGAAGCGGTAGTCGGCCGAGGTGAGCGCGCCCACCGGGCAGATCTGGATGGTGTTGCCGGAGAAGTAGCTCTCGAAGGGCTCGTGCTCGTAGATGCCGACCTGTTGCAGGGCACCGCGCTCGATCAGCTCGATGAAGGGATCGCCCGCGATCTGGTCGGAGAAGCGGGTGCAGCGGGCGCAGAGGATGCAGCGCTCACGGTCCAGCAGGACCTGCGCGGAGATGTTGATCGGCTTGGGGTAGACGCGCTTGACCCCACCGGTCTCGGCGAAGCGGGACTCCGCGGTGCCGTTGCTCATCGACTGGTTCTGCAGCGGGCACTCCCCGCCCTTGTCGCAGATCGGGCAGTCCAGGGGGTGGTTGACCAGGAGGAACTCCATGATCCCCTCCTGCGCCTTCTGCGCGACCCGGGACGTCGCCTGGGTGTTGACCACCATGCCGTCGGCGACAGGCAGGGTGCAGGATGCCTGCGGCTTGGGCATGCTGCGCCCGTTGCCCGCGTCGGGCACCTCCACCAGGCACTGCCGGCAGGCGCCGACGGGGTCGAGCAGCGGGTGGTCGCAGAACCGCGGGATCTGCACGCCGACCTGCTCGGCGGCCCGGATCACCAGGGTGCCCGGGGTCACGCTGACCTCGATGCCGTCGATGGTGACGGTCACCAGGTCCTGCTTGGTCACCTGCGCCGTCATGCCGGTGCTCCCTCGGGTTCGAACAGGGCCGACCGCGCCGGGTCGAACGGGCAGCCGCCCTGCTCGACGTGGGCGACGTACTCCTCGCGGAAGTACTGGATCGAGGAGGTGATCGGGCTGGTCGCGCCGTCGCCGAGCGCGCAGAACGCGCGACCGAGGATGTTGTCGCACTGGTCGAGCAGCACGTCGAGGTCCTCGACCCGGCCGTCGCCCTGCTCAATTCGGGCGAGGGTCTGGGCCAGCCACCAGGTGCCCTCCCGGCACGGCGTGCACTTCCCGCACGACTCGTGCTTGTAGAACTCCGTCCAGCGCAGCACCGCCCGGACCACGCAGGTGGTGTCGTCGAAGATCTGCAGCGCCCGGGTGCCCAGCATCGATCCGGCCTCACCGACGGCCTCGAAGTCGAGCGGTACGTCGAGGTGTTTCGCGGTCAGGATCGGCGTACTGGACCCGCCCGGGGTCCAGAACTTCAGCTCGTGGCCCTCGCGAACACCGCCGGCGAGGTCGATCAGCGTGCGCAGCGTGATCCCGAGCGGGGCTTCGTACTGGCCCGGCCGCCGCACGTGGCCGGACAGCGAGAAGATCCCGAAGCCCTTGGACTTCTCGGTGCCCATCGAGGCGAACCAGTCGGCGCCGTTGGCGATGATGCTCGGGACCGAGGCGATCGACTCGGCGTTGTTGATCACGGTGGGGCTGGCGTACAGGCCGGCCACGGCCGGGAACGGCGGGCGTAGCCGAGGCTGGCCGCGCCTGCCCTCGAGCGAGTCCAGCAGCGCGGTCTCCTCGCCACAGATGTAGGCGCCGGCACCGGCGTGCACCACCACGTCGAGGTCGAACCCGGACCCGTGGATGTCGCTGCCCAGGTGGCCGGCGAGGTAGGCCTCCTGCACGGCACGCTGCAGCCGGCGTACCACGTGGAGCACCTCGCCGCGGATGTAGATGAAAGCGTGGTGGGCCCGGAACGCGTAGGAGCTGATGATCACGCCCTCGAGCAGCGTGTGCGGGCTGGCCATCATCAGCGGGATGTCCTTGCACGTCCCCGGCTCGGACTCGTCGGCGTTGACCACGAGGTACTTCGGCTTCGGGTTGTCCTGCGGGATGAAGCTCCACTTCATGCCCGTCGGGAACCCGGCGCCGCCGCGACCGCGCAGGTTGGACGCCTTGACCTCCTGGAGCACCTCGTCCGGGGTCATGCCGAATGCCTTGTCCAGCGCCTGGTAGCCGCCCCGTGACTGGTAGGCGTCAAGGGTCCAGGAGCGCACCTGGTCCCAGTTGTCGGTCAGCACCGGGGTCAGCGTCCCCATCGCGGGTCGAGTCCTCGCGTCCATCACGGTGCCTCCTCCGCCTTCGTCTCGGTCTCTGCCCGACTCGTGTCCGCCTGCTCCGCGGCCGCAACGGCGTCCCGGGCGGTCCCGGTCTCCCCGCTGCGGTCGGAGCGCGGCGCGGTCCAGCGGTTCTCGCGCGCCAGCCGCAGCCCGACCAGCGACGCCCGGCCGGCACCCGGCCCCTCGTCGGCGAGGTCGTCGGGGTAGCCGGCCAGCACCCGCTCAGCCTCACGCCACTCGCAGATCCGGGGCCCCCGGGTGGACCGCACCTCGCGTCCGGCGCGCAGCTCCTCGACCACCTGGACGGCGGACTCGGGCGTCTGGTTGTCCATGAACTCCCAGTTCACCATCATCACCGGCGCGTAGTCGCAGGCCGCGTTGCACTCGACGTGCTCGAGCGTGATCGAACGCCGGCCCTCCTCCTCGGGGGTGGTCTCGTCGTTGCCGACGTCGAGATGCTGCTTGAGCCGCTCGAAGATCGCGTCACCCCCCATCACGGCGCACAGCGTGTTGGTGCACACGCCGACGTGGTAGTCGCCGACCGGCTTGCGCTTGTACATCGTGTAGAAGGTGGCCACGCCGCTGACCACGGCGGCGGAGATCCCCAGGATCCCGGCGCACGCCTCGATCCCCTCGGAGGTCACTCGTCCCTCGACGCTCTGCACCAGGTGCAGCATCGGCAGCAGCCCCGACCGGGCCTCCGGGTACCTTCCGGCGATCTCGCGCAGCTCGTCCTCATAGGGCACGGACACGCCGACCACCGCCTTCCGCAACCATGAACCCTGACCCGAGCGGGGCCGGACCACTCGTGCGCAAACACGCACCTCCGTAACTCGACATGTCTACCGATCCACGCCGCCCATGACCGGATCGATGGAGGCGATCGCCACGATGACGTCGGCAACCATGCCGCCCTCGGACATCACGCTGGTCGCCTGCAGGTTGGTGAACGACGGGTCACGGAAGTGGGCCCGGTAGGGCCGCGTCCCGCCGTCGGAGACGACGTGGCAGGCGAGCTCCCCGCGAGGGGACTCGATCGGCACGTAGGCCTGGCCAGTCGGCACCCGGAAGCCCTCGGTCACCAGCTTGAAGTGGTGGATCAGCGCTTCCATCGACTCGCCCATGATGTGGCGGATGTGGTCGAGGGAGTTGCCCATGCCGTCGGACCCCACGGCCAGCTGCGCCGGCCATGCGATCTTCTTGTCACCGATCATGACCGGCGCGCCCTCGAGGTCGGCTAGCCGGTCGGCGCACTGCTCGACGATGCGCAGTGACTCCCACATCTCGTCCAGACGGATCCGGAACCTGCCGTACGAGTCGCAGGTGTCCCAGGTAGCGACGTCGAAGTCGTAGCTGTCGTAGCCCCAGTAGGGCTGGGTCCTGCGCAGGTCCCAGGGGTAGCCGGTGGCCCGCAGCACCGGACCGCTCGCGCCCAGCGCGAGGCAGCCGGCGAGGTCGAGGTAGCCCACGTCGACCAGGCGGCCCTTGAAGATCGGGTTGGCGTTGCACAGGGCGGCGTACTCGGGAAGTCGCTTGCCCATCAGCTTGATGAACTCCCGGATCTGCTCCAGCGCGCCGGGAGGCATGTCCTGGGCGACGCCTCCGGGCCGGATGAACGCGTGGTTCATC
>JBOHDO010000044.1:0-18612 GCA_050699415.1 Marmoricola sp. | reverse complement strand
GTCACGTCCGCAGCTCCGGCCCCGGAGGCGAGCAGGATCTCCCCGATGCGCAGGGCGAGGTCGAGGGTCCGGTAGGTCTCACGTACGCCGGTCTCTGCTGCCACGTGGGCCATTGTGCTTCACGCTGGGCCGTGGTCCAGCAACACGGCCGGGCGCAGGGCGTCAGCGGTCGAGGTTGCTCGGACGGTAGAACGTCTTCGGGCAGGTCGAGCCGGCACAGTGCCGGTACCGGGTGGACAGCGCCCGCATCTCCTCGAGCTCGGGGTGGAAGCGTGCCCGGTGCGCGATGTTGTGCAGCTCGTAGGGGTCGCGGACGCGGTCGTACAGCTCCTCGGCGCCGTTCCGGTAGCGCACATAGGTCCACGGCCCGACCCGGACGCCGGCGTACTTCGGCCGTACGGCGCCGTTGTGCAGCGGCCACGCCACGATCGGCACCACCCGCTCCCGGGTGGGTGCGTGCAGCCACGGCAGGATGTTCACCCCGTCCTGCGGCACCTCGGGCCGGGCCCGGGCGACCCTGGCGATGGTGGTCGCGATGTCGGGGTTGGTCACCGCGGTGTGGACCACCTTGCCGCGCGGGACCCCCGGGCCCCGGATGACCATCGGGATCCGCAGGATGTCGTTGTAGGCCCACAGCTTCCCGACGTAGTGGTTCTGCCCGACGACGTAGCCGTTGTCGGAGGCGAAGATCACCAAGGTGTGCTGCAGCTGGTGCATCCGGCGCAGCTGCCCGATGGTGGCGCCCACCGAGCGGTCCACGTCCTGCAGCGCCTCGATGCGGCGGTCGAAGACCAGCCGGGCGGCATGGCGCCCGTGCGGGCCGTAGTCGTGGTGCGAGGGCGAGGCCTTCGGCTTGTCGGAGACGTCACGCTCGAACATGTTCGGCAGGTCCGGCAGGTGCAGCGCGGCGAACCGTCCCCGGTCGCGTGGCGCAGGGACCGTGGTCTTGAGCGCCGCCCGGGTGCCGCGGAACCTCTGGGCCGGGTCACCGCGGTAGTGCGGCCCGCCGAAGTGGGGCGCCACGTAGTTCACCCACAGGAAGAACGGCCGGTGTGAGCGGGGATGACTGCCCAGCATGGCCAGGGACTGCTTGCGGATCACGTCGGTGCTGTAGGCGTGGAAGCGCTTCAGGTGGCCGTTGATGTTCACCACCGGCTCCATGAAGTTGTACGTCGTGGGGTCGACGGTCGCGCGCCACTGGTCCCAGCCCGGCGGCACGTGCCGGGGACCGACTCCGCTCTCGCCGTACCCGTTGAGGTACTTGCCCGTGAACCAGGTCCGGTAGCCGGCCCGGTGCAGCCACACCGGCAGTGCGGTCCGCTCGTGCAGGGACTTCGCTCCGCCGTGCGGCCCGGAGATGGTGCGGGCGCCGTGGTTGGTGGCGTACTGGCCCGTCACCAGCGAGGCGCGGGCGGGGACGCACAAGGGCGTCGGGGCGATCGCGTCGGTGAGCCGGGTACCCTGCCGGACCAGCAGGTTCCGCACTCGGGGCATGTAGCGCAGGTCGGTCACCGCGGCATCGTCGGAGGTGATCATCACGATGTTCGGGCGCGAGGGCAGGTGCACCCTCGGCCGCATCGCCAGCGCCCCCAGGACCGAGCCCGTCGCGGAGCCGCTGGTCGCCTGCACGGTGGTGACGATGTCGTGGGGCGACGGCGTACTCGCGTCCCGCGACCCCTGCGCCGACGTGGCGACGGCGACGACACCGCAACCCGCGAGCAGCAGCGGGCCCGCCACGACCGCGGCACCGGTACGACGGTGCTTCATCCCCCTGGCCCTTCACGCCGGTCGCGTGGAGGACCCTCCTCGACGCCCGGGAGAAGACTACGCGCAGGCGCGATCGGGGCGCAGGCGTTCGTTTGGACTCGACGCGCGGCCGGGTCAGCCGGGCCGGGTCAGGCGGCCGGGGACAGCGTCTCAGCGGGCTTGCCCATGCTCACCTTGACACCGGGGATGCGGTGCAGGCGTCGCCATCCCCACACGGCACAACCCAGGATCGAGGCGATGGTGAGCACGATCGACAGGGTGCCGCGCGAGAGCACCCCCACGTCCAGGCCCCAGTGCAGCGAGCCCAGGCTGAGCCCGGCGTCTGCCAGCCGGGAGACCCCCCACAGCAGGGCGACCTCGGTGAACATCCGCCGCACACGTACGTCGGCCAGCAGCTGGGCCGGCAGCTTCACGAAGTCCTGGGCCAGCCGTGCGGTGACCGGCCGCCCGATCGCCGCCGAGCCGATGAACAGCACCGCCATCAGCACCGAGGCGGCCACCGGCTGCAGCAGGTAGACGTAGACGCTGGACAGGGCCAGCGCGATCGCCGTGCGCCCCACCAGCGAACCGACCGCCAGCAGCAGGGTCGAGGGCACCCGGTGACCCAGCGTCCAGCGGGTGCCGACGACCAGGGCGCACCAGACCAGCACCGAGGCCAGGCCGACGACGGAGCCGTAGTACTTCATCCCGAAGTACAGCAGGGCGGTCGGGACCAGCACGGTCTCGGCCAACAGCCAGAGCCCACGCAGCACCGTGGGACGCAGGTCATCGAGCTGGATGTGGTGCTGCGGATGGTCGTGTTGCTGGGGTGTGTCGCCAGCGTGCATGGAAGTAGGCCAAACTCTCGGCTACGGGCCGGTCCGGTGGTCCCGTGAAGCCGCCGACCGGCAAATCGCGGCCGAGTCTAACCGAGGATTTTCGGTCCGTGGCGGCAACGCCGAGGTTGCTCGCACACATCCGCAGTCACAGCCAGCCGTTCTCCCGGGCCAGCAGTGCCGCCTCGGTCTTGTTCCGGGTCCCGGTCTTGCCGATGGCCGCGGACAGGTAGTTGCGCACCGTGCTGGTGGACAGGAACAACCGTGCTGCGATGTCGGCCACGGTGGAGCCGTCCTCGGCGGCGGCGAGCACGTCACGCTCGCGGTCGGTCAGCGGGCTGGCGGCCACCCGGAGCGCGGCACCGGCCAGCTCGGGGTCGACCACGGTCGCCCCACCCATCACCTGGCGGATCGAGTCGGCCAGCCCCTCCGCCGGGCCGTCCTTGACCAGGAAGCCATGGGCTCCGGCCGCCATCGCCCGCTGCAAGTAGCCCGGCCGGGAGAACGTGGTGACGATCACCACCCTGCAGTCCGGCAGCTCCGCGCGCAGCGCGGCGGCCGCGTCCAGGCCACTGAGGTGGGGCAGCTCGATGTCGAGCAGGGCCACGTCGGGGCGCAGCTCGCGCGCGGCCGGCAGGATCTGGTCGCCGTCGTCGACCTGCGCGACCACCTCCATGTCCTCCTCCAGGGCGAGCAGGACCGCGAGCGCACCGCGCATCATCGCCTGGTCCTCGGCCATCAGGATGCGGATCGGCCCGCCCGCGGGTGTGCTCATCGTGGGTTGGCTCGGTGCGGTTCGGGTATGACGGCGACGAGCCGGAAGCCGTCCGCGTCCGGGTGTGCCTCGAGCCGGCCCCCCGCGGCGACCAGACGACGGCGCAGCCCGTCAAGCCCGCCCTGCCGCCCGGGTTGCGGCGTTGCAGGGCCGCCGGTGCCGTCGTCGGCCACGGTCAGCGTGAGCTCCCCGGTGCCGTCGGCCAGCTCGATCCGGCAGTGGGCCGCGCCGGAGTGACGCAGCACGTTGGTGGTGCCCTCGCGGACAGCCCAGGCCAACGCCTGTCCGGTGGCGGCCGGGATCTCGGCTCCGGACCCGGTCACCGTGGTGGCGATGCCGGCTGCCTGCAGCGCCCGCCGCGCCCCGTCCAGCTCGTCGGCGAGGCTCGGCGCGTGCATCGCGTCCACCGCCTCGCGGACCTCCAGCAGCGCGCGTCTGCCCACGGTCTCGATGTCGGCCGCGTGCGCGGCCACCGCATCGGGATCGCGGTGGGCGAGCCGGCGTACCGCCTCGGCCTTGACCACCATCACCGACAGGGTGTGCCCGAGCAGGTCGTGCAGGTCGCGCGAGAACCGCTCCCGCTCCTCCGCGACCGCGGCACGTGCGAGCTCCTCACGGGTGCGGCGCAGCTCCTCGACCGTCTCCATCAGGCGCAGGAAGCTGGCCGTCGCGACGCCGGCCACCGCGACCGAGAACGCCTCCATCCCCAGTCCGTCGGTGTCCGTGCCGGAGACCCACGCGGCCAGCATCGCCCCAACGACCTCCAGCCCCAGCGATCCCCACAGCCACCAGCCGCGCAGCACCGCGGGCGTGGTGATCGCGAGCAGGATCCACGTCGGCAGCCATCCGCTCCCGAACCCGGAGCCGGCCACGACCGCGGCCGCGAGCACGGCCAGCGCGACCCGCTCGCGGGCGCCTGGGCGGGGAGTGCTTCCGATCACCGCCAGGACCGCGCCTGCGGCCATCAGCAGCACGAGGCCGACGCCCCCCAGCACGCCGCCGACCCCGTCGGGCAGGTCGAGGAGTGGCCCGACCAGGATTCCGGGCAGCCAGACCAGGACTGCCGCGTGTCGCTGCAGGGTGCCTCGCGGGCCGCACCTCCTGATCGCCTCTGCGGTCACAGGCATCACGCTAATCGTTTCCCCGCCCTGGGCCACCGTTGGCGGCACGGACCCCGAAGAGGATGCCCCCACCAACCACGAGGTGCAGCGTCGCCAGGCCGAGCCCGGCAGCGGTCGTGGCCGCTCCGGACGGACCGAGGAACGACACCGCCCAGACCACGGCTGCCACCACCGTCCAGGTCCGCATCGAGTGCGTCCGGCGGCGCAGCAGCCACCGCAGCGCGAGCGCCGCACCGGTGACCAGGGCGGTCACCACGCCCACCGCGCCGAGCCCGATCTCCCGGCGGCTGTCGCCGGTGCCCACGACCAGGTCGACGCCGCCGACGCGTGCCCACAGCAGCCACACCGCCACTGCGGCCGCCTCGACCGTCAGCGCGAGCACGCCCAGTCTGGTGCGCTCCCCGGTCCGTGCCGTTGCCGCGGCCGACCGCGGCCGCTCCCCCGTCTGCGTCGTCATGGCCCTCTCCTTGCTCGCTCCTCGTGGACGAGTCCACGCTAGGGAGCGGGTGCGGCCGGGGGCAGAGCCCGATGTGGGCTCCTGACCGGGACACATGTCCCGCCGGGAGGCCGGCGGGCAGCCTCAGATGCTGCCGGTGCCTCCGGGGACGACGTGGGCGTCCGGGCCGGGGAAGGTCAGGCCCTCGTGGCCGTCGGACCAGCGCACCAGGAACGGCGGGCCGCCGTCCTCGCCGTGCACCTCGACCACCTCGCCCTCGTGTCGTGGTGTCTCGGTGGTCTTGCCCTCGACCACCAGGCGATCGCCGACATTCGCGTGCATCTTGGCCTCCTCGCAGATGCCTCCACGATGCTCCGTACGCCGGGGGTGGGCAAGCCCGTGCCGGCAGCTCCTATCCCGGTTGGTACGCGTTCACTGGGTGCGGGAGCCGACCGTGACGGTGATGTGGAGCGTCTTGCCGCTGCGGTTGACCACGACGGTGGTCCGGCTGCCCGGCTTCACACCGCGCAGCTCGCCGAGCAGGTCGGCGTAGTCGGAGACCCGATGCTTGCCGAGCCGGGTGATCACGTCGCCCCGGCGGACTCCGGCCTTGGCGGCCGGCCCGCCCGAGGCGGTGCCGACCACGACCACCCCGGAGCTGACCGAGGTGCCCAGCGACTGGGCGATGCTCGGCGTCAGGTTGGCGACCCGGACGCCCAGATAGGGGTGTCGCGCCACGCCGTGGGCGATCAGCTGGTCGGCGATCGAGGTGGCCACCACCGAGGGGGTCGCGAACCCGAGAGATACGGCACCGGACTGGGGCGGGATGTAGGCCTCGTTGACGCCCACCACGTGGCCGCAGGAGTCGACCAGGGCGCCACCGGAGTTGCCGGGCGAGATGGGTGCGTCGGTCTGGATCAGGTCCACCAGCGGAGTGCTCGAGCCCGAACCGGGCAGGTCCCGGCCCAGCGCGGAGACGATGCCCTCGGTGACGCTGCTGCTGAAGCCGAGCGGGCTGCCGATCGCCAGCACGGTCTCCCCCTGCTGAGGCAGCGACGTACGGAAGGTCAGCGGCGGCAGGTCGCGCTTGACCTTCACCACGGCCAGGTCGGTGGCCAGGTCGCTGCCCACCACCGTGCCCGACAGCTCCGACCCGTCGGCCAGCGAGACCTGCACGTGGCGGAACACCTGGGGGCTGCCCTCCTGGGCCGCGACCACGTGCTGGTCGGTGAGGATGATGTTCTTCCGGTAGACGATGCCGCTGCCCAGGCCGTTCTGGGTGCGCACGGTCACGACGCTCGGCTCGACCTGCTGGACCACCGTGGTGATCGGCTTCGCGTGGCACACCGGTCTGCCGGCCGGGGTCGCCCGGGTCACGTGCGGGCTGGCATGCGGGGAGCGGCTCCTGGTCGGCCCTCCGGCTCCCGACCCCGAGCCGGAGGAGCAGCCGGCGAGCAGGCCGAGGGACAGCACGGCCGAGGCCAGCATCGCGCTGGTGAGGGGGGTACGTCGCATCACCTTCAGTTATATCCGCTCCGCTCCGGAATGCGGCCCCGGCACCGTCGCGTTGCCCCCGACATGACCCAGCGACCCGTCCTGCAACCCGGCCCCGACCATCAGATCACCGTGGAGCCCACGTCCGGCCCCGTCACGATCCGGTTCGCCGGCCGCGTCATCGCCCGGACCGACCGCGCGCTGCTGCTCTCCGAGGCCGGGTACCCGCCGGTGGCCTACCTGCCCCTGGACGACGTCGACCACACCGTGCTGCAGCCCTCCAGCCACCGGACCTACTGCCCGTACAAGGGGGAGGCGTCGTACTTCACGCTGCGCACCGACGACGCCGCGGCTCGGGACGCGGTGTGGTGCTACGAGCGCCCCTACGAGGCGGTCGCGGACATCGCGGGGTACGTCGCCTTCAACCCGGAGCACGTCGGAGTCGAGACGGGCTGACCTCGCCGGAGCCTCTGGGGCACAGTTGTCCCATGACTTCGGGCACCGACCGCAACGTCCTGGGCGAGCCGCTCCAGCCCTGCAGCACCGACCCGGTGACCGGCTGGCACCGCGACGGCACCTGCAGCTGCGACGACGACCCGGGGCTGCACGCGGTGTGTGCGGTGATGACCGAGGAGTTCCTGGCGCACCAGCAGGCCGTCGGCAACGATTTGGTCACACCGCGACCGGAGTACGGCTTCCCCGGCCTGCACCCGGGCGACCGGTGGTGCGTGGTGGCGCTGCGCTGGCTGCAGGGGCACCAGGACGGGGTGGCGGCGCCGGTGGTGCTGGCCAGCACCAGCGAGCGCGCCCTGGAGCTGGTCCCGCTGGAGGTGCTCCGGGAGTACTCCGTCGACGTACCGCCGGACCTGTCCGGGCTGGAGTGAGCCGGGCACGGTCCCGGCTCCTTGACACCGACGGCCCCGGATGATCGGTTGAGGCCATCGACGAGCAGACTCCGGACCCGGCCTACGACGCCTTCGACGTGCCCGTCGACGGCGGTGACCTACGCGTGGGCCGGTGGCGCACCGGGCGCTCCGGCTCCGTCGGCCCGACCGTGGTGGCCGTGCACGGCGTGACCGGCAACCATCTGGCCTGGTCGCTGCTCGCCAGGCACTCGCCGTACGAGGTGGTCGCGCCCGACCTGCGCGGCCGCGGCCGCAGCTCCGGGGTGGCCGGCCCGGCCGGGATGCGCGCGCACACGGCCGATCTGTGCTCGGTGCTGGACCACCTGGAGCTCGACCGGGCGATCCTGGTGGGTCACTCGATGGGTGGCTTCGTGGTGTCGTGCTTCGCCGCCGCCCACCCCGACCGGGTGGCCTCGGTGCTGCTCGTCGACGGTGGGCTCCCGCTGCCCGAGCCGCCGGCGGGCCTCTCCCCCGACGAGGTGGTGGCCGCCACGATCGGCCCCGCGGCGCAGCGCCTCGAGATGACCTTCGCCGACACCGGGACCTACCTCGACTTCTGGCGCGACCACCCGGCACTGGGGCCGGCGTGGTCGCCGGAGGTCGCGGCGTACTTCGCCTACGACCTGGTCGGTGACCCGCCGTCGTGCAGGTCGTCGGTGTCGCTGGCCGCGGTCCGCGACGACTCCGTCGACCTGCTCGACACCATGCCGGTGGCCGAGCGGGTGCGGGCACTCCCGGCCGGGACGACGTTCCTGCGGGCGACCCACGGGATGATGGGCGACCCCGGCGGGCTCTACCCGCGCGACCTGGTCGAGCAGCACGCGGCCGACTTCCCGCAGCTGCGGATCCGGGACGTCGACGACACCAACCACTACACGCTGGTGATGTCTGAACCGGGCGCTCGGACTGTCGCGGCCGCGCTGACCGGGTCGACCGGAGAGGACTAGGGCGTGATCACCACCGACCTCGTGGCCACCCCGCAGGCGGACACCCTGGTCCGCCACGACGGGCGCACGTCCGGCGAGCCCGTGGTGCTGGTGCACGGGAACATCTCGTCGTCGGTGTTCTGGGAGGAGACCCTGCTGGAGCTGCCGGACGGCTTTCGCGGGCTGGCCCCGGACCTGCGCGGGTTCGGCGGTAGCCAGGCGCTGCCGATCGACGCGACCCGGGGGTTGAGGGACTTCTCCGACGACCTCGGCTGCCTGTTCGACGCGCTAGGCCTCGACCGGGTGCACCTGGTCGGCTGGAGCATGGGCGGCGGCGTGGTCATGCAGCACCTGATCGACCACGCCGACCAGGTGGCGTCGCTGACCCTGGTGAACCCGGTCTCGCCGTACGGCTTCGGCGGCACGCGCGACGTCGACGGCACCCTGGTGTCCCCCGACGGCGCGGGCTCCGGCGGTGGCACCGCGAGCCCCGACTTCGTCAGGCGGCTGGCCGACCACGACGCCGACGGCGACGACCCGAGCTCGCCCCGCGGGGTGATGCGGGCGCTGTACTTCGCCGCCGGCCCCCCGGCGGCACGCGAGGACGAGCTGGTCGCCTCGATGCTGTCCACCCGGACCGGCGACGACTTCTACCCCGGCGACCAGGTCGGCTCCGAGTCCTGGCCGCACGTCGCCCCGGGCACCCGAGGCGTGCTGAACACGATGGCGCCGACATACTGCGACCTCTCCGACATCGTCCAGGTCTCCCCCAGGCCACCGGTGCTGTGGGTGCGGGGCAGCGACGACCTGATCGTGTCGGACACCTCGGCGCTCGACCTGGCGGTGCTGGGCAGGTCGGGGGCCGTGCCGGGCTGGCCGGGCGAGGAGGTCGCACCACCCCAGCCGATGCTCGCCCAGACCCGCAGGGTCCTCGATCGGTACCGCGCCTCCGGCGGGCGCTACGAGGAGGTCGTCATCGACGGCGCCGGTCACTCTCCGCACGTGGAGAAGCCGGAGGAGTTCCGGGAGAGGTTCTTCGGGTTCCTCGCCGGACTTCGCTGAGGCGATCGACTACTCAGGCGGCCCAGCGCACCGGCAGCCGCTTCACGCCCCGCTGGAACGACGAGCGCAGCAGCATCGGTTCCCCGGCCGGCTCCAGCCACGAGGTACGCCGCAGCAGCTCGCCGAACATCGTGCGCATCTGGGTGCGGGCCAGGTGTGCGCCCAGGCACAGGTGCGGGCCGTGGCCGAAGACCAGGTGCTGGCGTCCGGCGCGGTCGATGCGGAACTGCTCCGGTGCCTCGAAGACCCGCGGGTCGCGGTTGGCGGACAGGAAGCTGACCACCACCTTGTCGCCGGCGGCGACCGGCCGGCCGGCGACGGCGCAGTCCCGGGTGGCCGTACGGCGGAAGATCATCACCGGGGTCCACCAGCGCAGCATCTCGTCCACACAGGTGTCGAGCAGGCCGTGGTCCGCGCGCAGCCGGTGCTGGGAGTCGGGGTGGGCCAGCAGCGCGTGCATGCCGCCGGGCAGGCCGTTGCGCAGGGTCTCGTTGCCGGCCACGGCGAACAGCCAGAACATGTTCTCGAACTCCTCCACGGACATCGCGTCGTCCTGGTTGAGCATGATCGAGACGACGTCCTCGCCGGGGTCGGCCCGCTTGTGCTCGGCGAGCAGGTGGGCGTAGGCGTAGAGGTCGGGCATGCCCGCGCGGGTGCGCGGGTCGGGCATCCGGCCGTGCTCGTCGGGCTCGGGGCGCAGCGCGATCGCCTGACGGGCCAGGTCGGTGCCGGTTGCCGGGTCGAAGGCCGCGCTGGTGGCGTAGTCAGGGTCGGCGAACCCGATCACCCGGTTGGACCAGTCGAACAGCAGCATCCGGTCCTCGGGCGGCATCCCGAGCGTGTCGGCAAGGGTGAGCAGCGGCAGGTCGGCGGCCACGTCCCTGGCGAAGTCGACCACGCCAGGCTCGGTCAGGGCGAGGTCGCAGATCGCGCGGGTGTGCGCGGCGATCTGCTCCTCGAGCCGGGCGACGGCACGCATGGTGAACGACCGGGTCACCGGCTTGCGCAGCCGGGTGTGCTCGGGCGGGTCCATGTTCAGCATCATCCGGCGCACGTAGGCCAGGTCGGCCGGGCTCGCCGGGTCACGCACCTGCGTGGCGCCGGCGTACGACGAGAACGTCGCCGGGTCGCGCAGCACCTCCCGCACATCGGCGTACCGGAGCACCAGCCAGTAGCCCGGCCCGCCGGGCAGGTCACCGGTCGGCGGCTCGTCGACCCAGTGCACGCCGGGGTCGGTCTCGCGCAGCCCGTCGAGCACGTCCAGCGGTGCCCCGGTGAGGTAGGTCTGCGGGTCGTGCACCAGCTCGGTGCCGGGCGTGGCGACCCGGCTCACTTGTCCCCGAGGAAGCTCTCGATGCGGGTGGCCAGCCACACCGGCGACTCGTGCATCGCGTAGTGGCCGCAGGAGGGCAGCTCCTCCAGGGTGGCGTTCGGGTAGATCTGCAGCCAGCTCTGCCGCATCACCTCGGCAGACAGGGCGGGGTCGTTCTCCCCGACGATGCACAGGATCGGGGTCGCCGGCCGGCCCACGTCGGCGAGGTAGTCGTCACCGACCCAGGACTCCACCGCCCCGGTGAACGCGGCGACGTCGGAGGCCTCCCGGGAGTCCGCGACCATGTCGTCCAGCCAGGCGTCCGAGTTGCGGTTGCCGGTGGTGAGGTCGAGGATCGCCCGCCGGTTTTCATCGCTATCGGGGGCCCCGAAGAACAGCCCGTGGCCCTCGTCGTCGAGCGGCACCGGGGCCGGTGCGACCGGGCTGACGCCCACCAGGGCGCGCACCCGGTCCGGTGCCTGGGCGAGCAGGCTCGCGGCGGCCTTGCCGCCCATGGAGTGCCCGACCACGGAGAACCGGTCGACGCCGGCCGCATCGGCGGCCGCGAGCGTGTCGGCGGCGTACTCCTTCATGGTGAACTCGCCGGTCTCGCCCCGGCGGGCGCCATACCCGCGCATCTCGGGGAACCACCACGTGTAGCCGTGCCGGTCGGCCACCTCAGGCCAGTAGCCCCAGCCCTCCGCGGAGCCGAACCAGCCGTGCAGGCACAGCACGTGGTGCCCGCCGGTCCCGACCTGCTTCACCGTGCTCATCATCGCCTCCCGGCAAACGCTGCTCGGCACCTGTCTACACCGTGCAGCCGGCGACGACGACCTCTCTCGTGCTGCCCGGGTCTAGTGCTGGTCGTTCTGCTGGGACTTGTAGCGGGCGCGCGTGGACATCAACACGCCGCCCCCCAGGACGATGAAGACCAGGACGGTCATGCAGATGAAGGCGATCAGTGCAACGGTCGGATCGTGCAGCGACGTCACTCGTGACTCCTCACGGTGCCCCGTACTCCGCCGGGGCTCCACCACCATCCTAGACGAGTCAGGCGGCGGATCCCTCGAACGCGGTGTGCCCGCCCACCCGCAGCGCCAGGTCGCCGTCGAGCCGGTCGAGGCGTCGTACGGTGTTGCCGAGCACGATCCCGAACTGGCGGGAGGAGAACGGCATCCCGGGGACCTCGCTCTCGGCGAAGACCGTGTCCTCCTCCAGCACGAACTTGATGCCGCGAACGTCGCGGTTGAGCAGGTGCACCTCGAGCGCAGCCTGGCGCCGCCGCTGGACGCCGTGCACGACGGCCCCGAAGATCCGCACCGTCGGCTCGTCGTCGAGCACCCGCACGTAGACCAGGGCGCTGCCCCACGACACCGGGAAGTCGCCGTCGTCGTCCTCCTCGACCTCCTCGCCGAGGAACTCCTGCAGTGCCGCCCGGGTCATGTCCTTCAGCTCCTCGGCGTTCGTCGGAGCCCCCTCGAAGTACGGCGACGGGGCACCCGGCCCCTCCTCTACGAACTCCGGGCTGAGCACACCGAACACCTCCCGCAGCGTGCGCACCGCCATCCCCGCAAGCACCGCCGACATGCTGACCGGCACGTCGCAGTGGTGGTTGGGGGTCTCGTCGTCCGGGTCCTGCCACCCGATCTCGCGCAGCGCCACGACCTGGGCATCGGCCAGCTCGTACTCCTCGGCGAGGACGTCGTTGCCGCTGACCTCAGCGCGCAGCTGTCCCGGCCCGCCGAGGAACTGCACGTACGGCGCCGTGCCGCAGTCCGGCTCCGCGGCAACCTCGACCTCGAGCAGCAGCGGCCCGGCCAGCTCCGGAAGCCGCTCCTGCAGTCGTTCCTCGAACTGCCCCCACTCCGCCTCGACGGCGGCATCCATGTCTCTTCCCATCGGTCTCGACCCCTTTCTCCCACTGCGGAATCTAGGGGTCGCCACCGACAATTCGAGGCGGCAGATCCGCTCAGCCGCGGGCCTCCAGCGCCTCGGTGAGCAGTGCCGCCAGCGCCCCGAGCTGGACGTCGGCGGAGGAGCCGACCTGCTCGCCCGAGCCGTCCAGCGCCCGGGCGGCGAGGCCGGCCTTGCTGTCGACGAGCTCGGCGATGCGGGCGTCGATGGTCTGCGCGGCGATGATCCGCCAGGCGGTGACCGGCTCGCCCTGCCCGATCCGGTGCACCCGGTCGATGGCCTGGGTCTGCTCGGCGTCGGTCCACGACAGCTCGGCAAGGACGACGTCGGAGGCGACCTGCAGGTTGATCCCGACGCCGGCCGCGGTGAGCGAGCACACCGCGACCGACACCTCGGGGTCGTTGGTGAACGCGTCGATGCTGCGCTGCCGCGCCTTCGAGGTCTGGTCGCCGCGGATCGAGACGTAGCCGAGCCCGCGACCGGCGAAGCTCTCCTCCGCTGCGTCCATGACGTCGATGTGCTTGGCGAAGAACACCACCTTGCCGGCGCTGCGGGCCAGCTGCGCGGCGTAGTCCGCGGCGAGCGGGGCCTTGGCCCGCCCGATGCGGCGCACCATCGCGAAGACGTTCTCTCCCGAGCCCTCGGAGGACTCGTCGGTGTCGGAGAGCTCCCAGCCGGCCACACGGCGCACCAGCTCTCGATCAATACCGTCGATGCCCACCGAAGAGCTGCCCTCTCGGCGGGTGAGCAGGGCCGCGTCGTACCGACGCACCAGGCGCTCGGCGAGCTCGCGCTCGGCCTCCCGGATGGAGCGGACGTCGGCGTCCTCCAGCTCGACCGGCAGGTCGGCGATGCGGCGCTCGGGGATGTCGGCGGCGACGTCGACCTTGCGGCGGCGCACGATGCCCAGGTCCACCACACCCTGCCGGGCGGCCGGGTAGAACGCCCGGTCGGCCGGGGTGAGCCCGGTCTCCTCCAGCGCGGCCATCAGCACCCGGCGCGGCTTCTTCTCGTCGATCCAGCCGAGGAACTCCCAGATCGCCCGGAAGTCCTCGATGTCGTTGATCAGCGGCGTACCCGTCAGCGCCATCATCAGCGGCCGCGCGGTCCGCTGCCGGATCTGATCGGCGATCTCGAGGACGTGCCGGGAGCGCTGGGAGGACTTGTTCTTGATGAAGTGGGCCTCGTCGACGACCATGCCGCGGAACCCGTGGCGTCCGATCCAGCCGACGTGCCGGTCGAGCACCTCGTAGTTGACCACGACGATGTCGGCGAAGCCGTCGATGGTGTGGCCGTCACCGTGGATCACGGTGATGCTCCGGCGGGGCGTCCACTGCTCGACCTCGCGGGCCCAGTTGGTCTTGACCACGTTGGGCACCACGCACAGCAGCGGATAGGCGCCCGCCGACTGGGCCGCGATCAGGGCCTGCGCGGTCTTGCCCAGGCCGGGCTCGTCGGCGAGCAGGAAGCTGCGATGGCCGTCCTCGGCGGCCGCGACCACCCGGGCCTGGTGCGGCATCAGCTCGAGGGGGCCGGGCAGGGAGACCGACGCCGGCGCCGGCAGCTCCATGCACGCGGTCGCCCCGGCGGCAGCCTGCTCGAACGAGGTCAGCAGCGGGCCGATCAGCTCCCAGCCGGACAGCCGGTCCGTGCGCGGCGTGCGGGTCTCGGCGGCGGAGAAGTCGGGCACCTGGAAGGGGTTGGCCAGCCGCGCGGACATGACCGAGGGCGGCGTCACCTGGCGCTCCATCCGCGCGGCGGTGACCTCGTCCCGCTCCGGCTCGGGCTCGGGGGTGGCCTCGACGCCGGCGGCGTGCTGCATCTCCCGCTTGACCGACCGTACGCCGGTGGTGACCTCGGCGTGCTCGTCGAGCACGTCGAAGAACGACGGCTGGGAGGCCGCGATCTGGGCAAGGATCATGCCGATGCCGTCGAGCCGCTTGAGCTGGCCGTCACGCTGGTTGTCGGTCAGCTCCTCGTCGGCCCTGACCCGGGCGCGTTCCTCACGCGCGAGCAGCGCGATCGCCTGGAACTTCGCGCGGTCCATCGACGAGACCCGGCCGCGCTGGACCGAGCTCTCGACCTCCCGCACCGTGCGCGCGAGGATCGGGATGATCCCGCCTTCGTCGCGGTGCCGACGCGTGCGCTGCGCGGTACCGCCCGGCCGACGCTGGCTTCGTGTGGCCAATCAACTCTCCCGTGCCTGCCCGGCGGCCGGTCCTGCGATGGTCGGCCGGCGGGCGAACTACTCGCCGCATGGTCGCGACGAGCCGAACCGCAACTCCGTGTCCGGCCCCCAACACCCATGACCGACGCTGGGGCGGCGTACCGGGAGGACCTCCGCGGGTACGACGACCGGAGTCGCTGCACCCAGCATAGCCCGCCTGGCCCCTCTGGCGCAGGTCGGCGCGCGCCGCGAGACAGCCGGTCGCGGCCACGGACCGGCCCGGACATGGTCCGGACATGGAACACCCCCCGCGATGGGGGTCGCGGGGGGCGGTGCACCCGGATGATGCACTTCGGTCCCGTGGGTGCCGGGGGGATGGTTGCCGCGAGACCGGATCTTCTTCTCCATGCACCGACCGGGGTGAGCCGGGGAGCTCTTGCCTGTCGATGTTGCCTCAACTTTACTCACCGGATCGACCTTGTCTCCCGTTTTGGGGAAATTGCCTCCACCGCCTCAAAATTGATGAGGCGGGATCGCCGCATTCTGACCCATTGTGACCATACTTGCCTCATGCTGGGGGCGAACCAAACCGTTCCTGGGAGGGAGCTCGGAATGTCGAAGCATGTCAAACTGACGATCGCAGGCGTAGCCACGGCAATGGTGGCGATGATGGGAGTCGCGGGACCAGCGGCCGCGGCGCCGTCTCATGGACACGCGCACATGGCGCCGTCTTTTACTGGCTGGTGTTGCTGACCTGACGCGCCGGCACGTGGCAGCGGATCCGCGCAGACGTCGAGCGCAACCCGCTCGCCGCGGCCGCACTCCGGTAGGCCTGGAGGGCTGTCTCGGGGTCTCCTACATCCTCGAGCAGCCCGGCCAGGTCGAACCACAGTTGTCCAGCGGACCGGTCGGCGCCCACCCCCGTCAGGATGTGCACGGCTTGGCGGTACGCGTCCGCGGCCATCGCGGGGTTCCCATGGGCTGCGCAGACCTGACCTTCCAGGGTCTTGGCGTCAGCGGCCAGGAGTGGAGCCTGGTCGCTGACCGCCCCATGCACTTGTCTTCCCAACTCCATTGCCCCGGATAGATCTCCGTCAAGGAGCAATGAACGGGCCAGCGCCAGATCGTTGCGAGCTACGTCCACGACTCCTGCGCTAGACCACGCCAAGTCCTCTGCGGCTCGCCGAAGGTTTTCCTGGGCATCTTTAACCCGTGGTGGATCCAGCGATAGTTGCAGTTCTCCGAGGTCCGTCCTGAGCCTGGCAAGGTTTCGACCGTCTTGCCCCTCGCCTAGCAGCGCCAGCGCACGTTCGGCGAGCGGAAGCGCGCCCCTGTAAGTGCCTTGCCGCGCCTCCATCATGCTGGCGTTCCAGTACGCCGAAGCGCGTGCCCTGGGCGAGTCGAGCTTCTCGGCCTGGCGAACCGCCGTCCGGCACACCCGCACGGCGTGACTGACGTCGCCGCGCTCGAAGTACGCCGCCGCCAGCGTCACCGCGGTCCGGACCGCCTCGTCACCGTCTTCCAGGCCGATCTCTGCCAGGTGCTCGAGGTTCCGCTCGCCGGTCTCGACCGACTGGGCGAGGTCACCGGACTCCCGGTAGCACCGGCACAGCGCGATCCCGGCCTCGGCCCGCAGCACGCCGGCCAGGCGGGGCAGCAGGGGTTCCAGCTCGAGGATCGCGTCGTCCAGGTCGCCCAGGGCCTCCAGCGCCCGGGCGTGCAGGTAGCGGGCACGGTCCGCGCTGTCGGCCAGCCCGGCGGTGTCGGCGAGCCCACGCGCCTCCGCGGCCCGGCTCCGGGCCTCCTCGGCCTCGCCGGACTCCAGCGACAGCTCGGCGTAGTCGAGCGCGAGCCGGATCCGGTCGAGCTCTCCGGCCGCGACCCCGGTCAGCAGCTGCTCGACCGAGGTCTCCAGCCGGCCGGCGAGCCGGGCCAGCACGGGCAGGTTGGGGCGGCGTTGCCCGGACTCGATGCGGGAGACGTAGCCCACCGACACCCCGCCACCGTCGGCCAGCTCCGCCTGGGTAACTCCGGTGGCCAGACGGGCGGAGCGCATCCGCCTGCCCAGCTGCTTCGGGCTGACCTCGGCTAGCAGGTCCGCCTGGCGCGAATCCATCCCCATAGTGTGACCGGGATCGGTCACATTCGGGCAAGAACAGCCAAATCCCCGGGCAGAAATACCGGCGTCGCCGGTCAACGCAGGTGGTCGACCAGGGTCCCCTGCTCCCCGAACAGCTCGGCCCGCCAACGCTCCACCAGCGCGGTGGCGTCCCAGTCATCGGGGTGGAAGCCGCGCCGGTTGTAGCTGCGCAGCCGGTGCAGCGTGTCGCGGCCCAGGAACGGCGAGTGCCGCAGCGCGAGCAGGCTGCGCGCCAGCGTCACCGGGTGGTACGTCCTACGGTCGCGCAGCATCGATGCGAACGCCTGTCCGACCACCTCGCCGAGGAAGACCAGCGTGGTCACCCGCATCACCCAGACGCGCAGCCACTCCGGCCCACCGGCGGCGCGGTAGACGTCGAAGGCGACCGCCTTGTGCTCGGACTCCTCCAGCGCGTGCCACAGCAGCAGCGACCGCACCTCGGTCTCGCCCAGCAGCGCCTGCGCCTCCGGCTTGGACAGCAGGCACTCGGCGAGGGTGGCGGTGTAGTGCTCCAGCGCGGCGGTCACCGCGAGCCGGCGTCGGCGCGATCCGAGCCGCTCCACCTGGGCCAGCAGCCACTTCACGTGCCGGTCCACTGTCATCGAGCGGTAGCCCATGTCGGCCAGCCGCTGGTTGAGCTCGCGGTGCTCGCGGCCGTGGCTGGCCTCCTGGCCGACGAAGCCGGTCAGCTGCTCGAGCAGCTCGGGGTCGTGCACCAGGTCGCGGGCATCCCGGACCGCCCGGACGAAGAAGTTCTCGCCCTCGGGGAACATCCCGGACAACACCGCGACCACGTGGCTCATCACCAGGTCGTCGTCGACGTAGTGCTGGTGCAGGGACCCGGTCGGGTAGGAGAACCGGATCCGTCGGGTCCGCACGTCCCGGTGCGGTACGCCGTAGGTTGCCGCGTCCGCCATTGCCGCCTCCTCCGTGGAACACCGGTCGGAGATTTGATGTTACTCCGGGTTACACACAGCCGACAGTCCCTGCGCCAGCCGGCCCCGAGGTTCGAGTCGCCGAGCCACCGCGCGCGGTCTACTTCGGCGGGAGTGAGCCGGCGTACCCGACACCGACGTCGACCCACCGCTGCAGCGCCTCGTCGGTGGCGACCACGTCGGGAGCGATCCGCAGCCAGCCGTCCATCTCGCGGCCGCGCATCACCATGCGGGCGACGCCGTCGGTGCGCGCCAGCTCATCGGTCTGCGAGGGGTCGCACCGCAGCATCACGCCGCCCTGCCCGCTCGCAGCTACGGCCAGGTTGCCGCCGATGAGGAACGCCAGCCCCCCGAACATGGGTTTCTCCGTCACGCCGCCCACGTGCTGCACCGCGCCCCGGATCCGGTCGGCGAGGTCCTCGTCGTACGCCATGGCCCAGCATGGCACGGGTGGCCGGCGGCGGCCTCGCGTCCGGCGTGCGAACCTGACGTCCCCGCTGGGCAGCCGATCCGCCCGGTAGCGCCGGTCGTGGGCCCGATGATGGTGCCGGTTGCACGGCAACACTCCGTTGGCGACGGCGGTGCGCCCGCCCACGGACCACGGCCGCCAGTGGTGGGCGTCGCACGTCGCGGTGGACGATGAGCACGGCAAGGTGGGTAAAGCACAGGCGCCACCAGGAGCTCCACGGCAGGCATCACCTGCCCGTGGCCTGGTAGGCCTCAGCGACCGATCCGGTACCGCACGTGCGTGGCCAACGGGGAGTGCTCCGCCTCGACCGGCTCCAGGCTGACGTCCACCTCGCCGTCGAAGATCCGCTCGCCCGAGCCGAGCAGCACCGGGGC
>JBOHDO010000043.1:0-5719 GCA_050699415.1 Marmoricola sp. | reverse complement strand
GGGAGCCGAGCCATCCGTCCACCGTGCGCGCCCACCGAGCTGCTGTCAAGGGATGTTCTTCGCGGCGCCGAGACACTTCGAGACAGTCCGAGGTTGCCGTCAAGGACCAACGACGACCGGCAGTTCGGGACCTTCACGACCTCACGCGCCTACTTGGTCGGTGTCGTCGTCGGCGGCCAGGGCGGCGAGCCGAGCGTCCTCGCCCGGACGTGGCCGGGTCGCGAGCAGCGCCGCGTCGGGATCACGGGCGCGCAGTGTGCGTTCCAGGTGCGCCGCGGGTGTGTGGTCGACCGTCGGGTCGGGCGCGATGTAGTGGCCCTCGGTGATCGCCGTGGAGGTGTGGCCCAGGAAGGTGGCCGCGGCGCCGGTGCCCATGCCGCGGGCGATCACGGTCGCTGCGGTACGGCGGAACCAGTGCAGGGTGATGCCACTGTCGGTGAGGCCGGCGAGCACGACCATGTCGCGGAAGGTGCGTCGTACGTTGTGCGGGGCGAGCGGGCCGCCGGTGCGGTTGACGAAAATGGTCCGCTCGGAGGTGGGATCGAGCAGGGCCAGGCGTCGACGAAGCACCTCGGCGGCGAAGTCGGGCACCGGGATGCTGCGGATCGAGCTCTCGCTCTTGGGGTGCGGCTGGCGGATCACCCCGGTCGCCTTGCGGTTGACCACCGTGCCGGTGACCCGCACGACCATGCCGCTCGGGCTGTCGGTGATGTCGCAGGGTCTAAGCGCGAGCGCCTCGCCGGAGCGCATCCCGGTGCCGAGCAGGACCTCGATCAGATCGCGGACCTGGCCGTCGCTCTTCGGGCCGGGCAGACCTGGCTCGCTGCGCCAGCCGGCTGCGGCTCGTCGGATCGCCGCGATCTGGCCGGCGGTCAGTGCCTGAGGGGCGGTCCTGGGCTTGCGGAGCTGGGAGGTGCCCTCGACGGGGTTGCTCGCGATGGCGTCATGACGCAGCGCGAAGCCGAATAGCAGGTTGAGCAGGGTGCGCGAGTGCATCGCCTGAGAGTGCGACACGGCGGCCTCGGACTTCAGGAACCACTCGACGCGGCCGGTGGTGATCTCACCGAGAGTGAAGTGCTCGAACGCGGGCAGGACGTGCAAACGGACGTTGTCCTGGTAGCTCTCCTTGGTGCCGAGCGCCAGGTCGCGCAGGTCGAGGTCGGCCAGCCAGAGAGCCACGAGATTCCCGAACGGGCTGGCGAGACTGAGCTGGCCGCCGCTGCCATAGCCCGTGCGGTTCAACAGCCGCTGTTTGAGCAGAGTGCGCGACGTAGCCGCCGAGTCCGAAGTGGCGCTGACCTTCCGCAGTCGGCCGTCGAGGTCGCGGCAGCGGGTCTCCGCGACACTCCTGCGACCACGCGACCGGACGCGGATCTCGCCGTACGTGCCGATCGCGGTACGAGGTCGACCACCGCTCATGGCGCCGGGGACTGACTGCCGGGGTGCCGCGCGGCGTCGTCGGCCTCCATCCGGGCCAGCCAGGCGCGGACCTCGCTGACGCGAAACCGCAGCTCACGACCGACGCGGAAGCCGCGCGGTCCGCGACCATGGCTGCGCAGGTCGTACAACGTCTGCACGCTGACCTGCAGCCGCTCGGCCAGCTCCGTCGTCGACAGCAGTGGCTCGAAGGTCTCGGGGGTCTCGATGACTGAGTTGGTGTCCATGCCGGACAGGTGCGCGAGGCACTCCGAGCGGCGAGGTACGCCCCACGAGGTGCCGGTAGATCCGACCGGGGCGTCCGGTGAAGTGCCGAGTTTGTGCCGAGTTTCCACTCCGTCTCCTCAGATGAGGCTCCGGAGAGTGCCGTTGACCTGCGGGTTTGGTGGAGCTGAGGGGATTCGAACCCCTGACCTTCTCGTTGCGAACGAGACGCGCTACCAACTGCGCCACAGCCCCGCGGCGTCCGGTCCGGACGCGAGGAAGAAGGTATCACCCGGGTCGGGCTCCACCCCAACCGAGATCCGGCGACGGAAACCGCCGGTGGGGCACGGCAGCGGTCGCCGGCGTGGCTACTCCCCGACGGCCCGGCGCTGCTCGGCCCCGGGTTGCCTGGAGGGTGCGTACTCGGCCTCCTGCGCCTCCTGGGCAGCGGCCTCCTGAGCCGCGGCCTCGCGGGCCAGGGCGGTGTCGGCGGCGTCGTGGCCGGAGGAGGTCACGCCACGGGTCAGCTCGATGGTGCGCACGGTACGGCGGGTGCGCGGCTTGCCGACGTACGTCGGCAGGGTGACCGGCAGCGGGTCCCACAGGGCACCGTCGTCGGGCAGCGGCCCCTCGGCGACGGCGGCGAGCTCGTCGGCCGGGACACCCACCGTGTCCTCACGGTCGGAGGGAGCCTCGGTGTCGGACTCGTCGGCTGCGGTCCCGAGGGCGTCCGGGCCCGCGGAGCGCTCGACCTTGGAGGCCCCTCGCTCCGACCGCGTCGCCTGGACCTGCGCGGTTCGCGGGCCGGCGGACCGCTGTCGGCGCACGGTCACTCGCGCCAGGGCCAGGAACCCGAGCACGAGACCGGCGGGGATCGCGATGCTCCACCGGGGCAGCACGGACTGCCACGCGAGCGCGGCCACCGCGACGACGGCGAGCACCAGGAGTGCCAGGATCCGGCGGCGACGCCGGGCCGCGCCGCGCGCCGAGGCACGGCTGATCGTGTAACCGGTGGCGACCGACTCCGGCACGGGCTCGGCGACCGCCTCGACAGTCACCGCGGTCGTGTTCTCCACGGCAGTCTCGGGGTCGACCCCGGCGTCGGTCTCCCGATCGGCCTTGGCGCTCGCGCCGCCGACGCGCTTGCCGAGCACGCGCATCCGGTGGGAGAAGCTCTCCACCGCACGGGAGCGGGCCATCTCGTCGTGCTGCTGCACGGCCTTGGGAATCAGGTAGACGGCCCACCCGACCGCCACGGCCGCGAAGATGATTCCTGACAAGTCCACGCGTCCGAGCGTAGAAGCGAGACTCCTCAGCGCCCGGTACGTCATCCGGTGTGTCGCAGAATGACTACTGTGACTGGTGTGACGAGTCCAGCCGGTGCAGGACTCCGCGGCCGGCCTGCTCCCGGGTGATCGCGAAGAGCCGGTGGTCTCGCCACTGGCCGTCGATGTGGAGGAAGGACGGCGCGAAGCCGTACTCCTCGATGCCGAGCTTCTCCATCACCCGCAGCGATGCGGTGTTCTCCGGCCGGATCGAGATCTCGACCCGGTGCAGCCCGACCGGGCCCAGGCAGTGGTCGATCACCAGCGCGACCCCGCGCGGCATGACGCCGCGGCCGGCGTAGCGCTGGTCGATCCAGTAGCCGACCGAGGCGAACTGGGCGGAGCCGCGCACGATGTTGTTCACCGTCACCTGGCCCGCGAAGACGCCGTCGACCTCGAGGGCGAACGGCAGCTGGCTGCCCGCGCGTGCCCCGCGCTGCATCGAGCGCACCATCGCGCCGAACGTGCGCGGCCGCCCCGGACTGCCGGGAGGCGAGGTGGCGTCCCACCTCCGAAGCCACGCCTGGTTGCGGCGGCGTACCTCGTGCCAGGCACGGCGGTCGCTCCGGGCCAGTGGCCGCAGCCGCACCGACCCGGACTCCAGCACCGCCGGCCATCCCGGTCCCCGAGCGCTCAGTGGTCACTCCCCCGGATCTGCTCGACCGCGTGCCGCAGCAGCGGTACGACGACCTCGAGCCCGTCCTTCACCCCGCCGCGTGACCCGGGCAGGTTGACCACCAGCGCATCCCCGACAATGCCGGCCAGCCCCCGCGAGAGCGCCGCCGTGGCCACGCCCTTGCCACTGCCGTGGGCGCGGATCGCCTCCGCGACCCCGGGCACCTCACGCTCCAGCAGCGACCGGGTCACCTCGGGGGTGCGGTCGGTCGGGGTCAGCCCGGTGCCTCCCGTGGTGAGCACGGCCCGGGCCCCGTCGGCCACGGCCGCCCGGATCGCCTCCCCGACCGGGTCGCCATCGGGCACCACGGCGGGCTCGTCCACGTCCCAGCCCTCGGCCCGCAGCGCGGCCACGATCAGCGGCCCGGTGGTGTCGTCGTACTCCCCCGACGCGGCACGGTTGGAGGCCACCACGACGGCGGCCCTGAAGCCCGCGCTCACCGCGTCAGTCACGGCGCCACTCCCCGCTCCTGCCGCCGGCCTTGTGCTCAACGCGCACGTCGGTGACCACGGCCGCCTTGTCGACCGCCTTGATCATGTCGACGACCGTCAGCGCGGCGACGCTGACCGCGGTCAGGGCCTCCATCTCCACCCCGGTGCGGTCGGTGGTGCGCACCGTTGCCGAGATCCGCACGCCGGCGTCGACCACCTCGAGGTCCAGATCGACGCCGGAGATCGCCAGCGGGTGGCACAGCGGGACCAGGTCCGGGGTCCGCTTGGTCGCCATGATCCCGGCCACCCGGGCGACGGCGAGCGCGTCGCCCTTGGGCACCCCCTCGCCCCGCAGCAGTGCCACCACCTCCGGCGAGGTCAGCACCGTTCCGGTCGCGGTCGCCGTACGCGCGGTGGGCGCCTTGCCGGAGACGTCGACCATCCGGGCGGCCCCGGCCTCGTCGACATGGGAGAGTCGTGGGGGCGGCCGGCCTGTGGTCTCGGTGCTCTCGGTGGTCTCGGCCCGTGGTTCCGGCCGCGGGTCTCGAGGTGACATCAGAAATCCCGGTCCAGCAAGAGCACCGGGACCTCCTCGCCCGCGGCGACACCGGTGACGTCCTCGGCCAGCACGATCAGCGCGTTGGCCCCGGAGAGCCCGCCGAGCAGGTGGGAGCCCGGCCCGCCCACCGGAGCCACCTCGGAGTCGTCGGGACCGACGCGCCCGCGCAGGAACTGCCGCTTGCCGGGGATCGAGCGCAACGGCTCGGTCGTCCGAAGCGACAAAGATGGCCGCGACACCGGGTCTCGACCGATCATCGCGCGCAACGCGGGCGCCACGAACAGCTCGAAGGAGACGTACGTCGAGACCGGGTTGCCCGGCAGCGCGAACAGCGGCGTCCGGTCCGGGCCCAGCACTCCGAACCCCTGCGGCTTCCCGGGCTGCATCGCCACCTCGCGGAAGACCACGCCGGGGTGGTCGGCACTGCCCTGCAGCGCGGCCTTGACCACGTCACGGGTGCCCTTGCTGACCCCACCGGTGGTGACCACGGCGTCGACGTGGTCCAGCTGGGACTCGAGGGCGGCCAGGAAGGCGTCCGGGTCGTCGGGCGTGGCGGGCACCCGGACCGGCGCCCCGCCGGCGTCCCGGACCGCGGCCGCGAGCAGGTAGGAGTTGGAGTCGTAGATCGACTCGCCCCGCAGCGGCTCCCCCGGCTCGACCAGCTCGGCGCCGGTGGACATCACCGCCACCCGGGGGCGCGGCGGCGTGCTGATCCGGTCGATGCCGACCGCGGCGACGACCGCCAGCCGGCGGGCGTCGAGCGGCTCCCCGGCCTTGACGAGCACGTCACCGCGGGTGACGTCCTCCCCGGCCCGGCGTACGTGCTGGCCCAGGGACGGCGCCTGCCGGACCTCGACCCGGTCCACGCCGCCGTCGGTCCACTCGAACGGCACCACCGCGTCGGCGCCCTCGGGCAGCGCCGCACCGGTCATGATGCGCACCGTGCTGCCCGGCTGGAGTGCGTGGATCGACGTGGGACCGGCGTGGATCTCGCCGGCGACCGGACAGAAATGCAGCGGCGATCCGGAAACCAAGCGGTTTCTCGTCAAGACGCCGGTGATGGCATCGGCATCGCCTTCCCTGGCTT
>JBOHDO010000042.1:0-5776 GCA_050699415.1 Marmoricola sp. | reverse complement strand
AACGGCACGACGACCCACCTGGAACAACCTGGCAGCGAGGCCAGGCGGACGCTCACGCCCAACCACCCGAGAACCCGTCGTCAGCGACCGCGACCGCTCAACCCCGACTCATCGGTGGATCGAGGCTAAGGCCGGCCACCTCGGAGGTTGAGGTGCTCCGAGCGAGGAACGAGCGAGGGGCCTCGAAACCCGACGGGCCCTGGAAACAGCAACGTCGCCTCCTGTTCGAGGCTCACTACCCTGGTTCCCGAGGAGGCCGCGAAGCGGCCGTCTCGAGGGCCACCGCAGTCTCCACGCCGCTGCGCGCCACCCGGGTGAGTGAGGACCATCCCGGGCAAGGCGATCGGAGCCTGTCCGGAGCCGCTCCGCCGGCGGGAGTGTCCCGGACCACTGCACACCCGCGTCAGGCGCTGCGGGTGGCGGTGCGCTTCTCCCCCGCCACGCCGGCCTTGCCCTCGAAGGAGGCCAAGTCGGCCACGCCGTCGTCCTGGCCGCCCGCCTCCCAGACGGCCAGGGCGTCGGCCTCGTCGGCCTGGCGCCGGGCCAGCTCGGTCTCCAGCGCACGCACCCGCTTCTGGGTGTGGGTGAGCCGGGTGGACTGGGTCTGCAACCGTGTCTCCGCGGTGCCCGCGCGACGTCGCTCCACGGCCAGCTCGGCCTCGAGCTCGCGCATGGACATCTGCGACTCCGCCAGGCGCTCGGTCATGGCGGTGGTGAACTCGGCGTGCTCGGCGGCGCGCTGGCTGAACAGGTTGCGGTACGCCGACGCGGCCGCGGCCCGGTCCGCTGCGTGCTCACGCCGGGACTGCAACACCTCGGTCCACATCATGCGCAGCGCCGCCCACCCCAGCACGAGGCCCAGCACGGCGGCACCGCTGAGGACCAGGGCGTCCTGGGTCGGGAGCGCCGCCAGCACCACGGCCGTGGCGACGCCCAGCAACGTGACCGCGACGGTAACCCGGACACTGCGCTGCCGGCGCCGGGCGGGGGAAGGGGCGGCCATGGGCCAACGGTAGGCGGCTAGTCGTCGTCGCGCCGGACCCGACACGCCTGCTCCAGCAGCAGGGCGGCCACCATGGTGACGATCCCCCCGGCTCCGGCCACCACGGAGTGCCACAGCTGGGTGCCCGCCTGGTCCGAGGCCGAGACACCGAGATGGGCCAGGGCGAAGCCGAAGTACCCGCCTGCCAGCAGGGCCCCGACCAGCGAGCACGCCTTGCCCAGCACCAGCCGGTTGACGGCGCGGTGGGGCTCCATGCGCAGGCGTGCGCGGTGGGTGCGCCAGGTGAAGTACGCCGTCCCGGCCACGATCGCGGCCAGGAACCAGACCAGCCCGATCGGGAGCCAGGAGACCGCGGGCTCTCCGTGCCCGGTCCCCAGGGACAGCGGGCGGATCGCCCACCCCACGATGAGCCCCACCGCCGCGAACACGCACAGTGCCGCAACCGACGTGGCGTGGATGCTGCCCTGCGGCTCTTCGTCGGGGTCCCGGTCCGGACCGCCCTCGTCGGGGTCGGGGTCCCGGGTCACTGCACTTCGAGCTCGATGTCTTCACGCCGGGTGATCCCGGCGGTGCCGATCCGCTCCAGCAGGGACGCGATCGAGCCGGCACCGGGGATCTCGGCATCTGGCTCGACGTCGTGCCAGGGAGCCAGCACGAAGGCCCGATGGGCAGCTCGTGGGTGCGGCAGCTTGAGGTGCTCGTCGTCGGCCAGCCGGTCACCAAGCACGATCAGGTCGACGTCCAGCGTGCGCGGTGCGTGGAAGACGTCGCGCTCGCGCCCGTAGGCGTCCTCGATCGCGAGCGCCCGCTCCAGCATCGTCGGCGCGGAGAGCGTGGTGTCGAGCAGCACCACGGCGTTGAGGTAGTCCTTGGCCTCCGGCGGGGAGTTCACCGGCTCGGTCTCGTAGACCGGGGACACCGCGGTCACCCACACCTCCGGGGTGTCGGCCAGCGAGTCGAGCGCAGCCTGCAGGTTCACCCGGCGGTCGCCGAGGTTGGACCCGATCGACAGCACGGCACGGCGGATCGGGTGCATCTCGCCGGTGAGCGTGTCGGCGTCGATGATGTTCGGGTTCGGGGACTCGGTCACTGACGCCTCCGGTTGATCGTGAGGGCGACGTCGGAGAACGTCGCCTGAATCGGTGCGTGCGGCTTGTGCACGGTCACTTCCACCCAGTCCACCTGCTCGCGGGCGAGGCACACGTCGGCGACGCGCTGCGCCAGCGTCTCGATCAGGTTGACCGGATCCTCCTCTGCTGCTTTCGACACGTCGTCCACGAGGCTGCCGTAGTCGACGGTGTCGGACAAGTCGTCGCTGCTGGCCGCCGGAGCCGTCTCCACGCCCAGCACCAGGTCGATGACGAAGACCTGGCCCTCCCGGCGCTCGAAGTCGAAGACGCCGTGGTGGCCGTGGATCTGGATCCCGCTGACGGCGAGCTGGTCACTCATTGTCGCCCCCGACCCTAGCGGAGCACTGTGCAGCCCCGAAGTCCTGCCACCGCGTGACGACCTTGACGGCGTCCACACTGCCGCGCACCTGGTGCACCCGCACCGCCCACGCCCCGGTCAGGGCCACGATCGTGGTCAGCGCCACGTTGGCGTCCTCGCGGTCGAGCACCGGGCGCGGCGTGCCGTCCGCGTCGGCCAGCAGCGTGCCCAGGAACGACTTGCGGGACGAGCCCACCATCAGCGGCAGGCCGTGGACGTCGACCTCGTCCAGGCGGCGCAGCAGGGTCCAGTTGTGGGCCGCGGTCTTCGCGAAGCCCAGGCCGGGGTCGACCGCGAGCCGTTCGGGGGCGATGCCGGCGGCGAGCGCGGCGTCCACCTGGCGGGTCAGCTCCTCGCGGACCTCCCCCACCACGTCGTCGTACGACGCACGACGCTGCATCGTGTCCGCGTGCCCCCGCCAGTGCATCGCGACGTACGCCGCCCCGGCGTCGGCAACCACGGAGAGGATGCGCGGGTCGGCCAGCCCGCCCGAGACGTCGTTGACCAACACCGCCCCGGCCGCCACGGCCGCCTCGGCCACCTCGGCGCGCATCGTGTCCACCGAGATCGGCACGCCGGCCTCCGCCAGCCCCCGGATCACCGGGACCACCCGACCCAGCTCCTCCTCCACCAGCGGCCGGGTCGCGCCGGGGCGGGTGGACTCACCCCCGATGTCGAGCAGGTCGGCACCCGCGTCGCGCAGCCTCAGGCCGTGCTCGACCGCGGCCCCGGGCGCCACGAAGCGGCCGCCGTCGGAGAAGGAGTCCGGGGTGACGTTGACGACCCCCATGACCAGGGGCCGCTTCACCACGGGGAGCCCGGCGACGTGGCGACGAGGGATCGGCGGTGCCGACAGCGTCATCGCCCCGGGCCGGGTCATCGCGCGGCGTTGATCAGCGCCATCGCCTCGGCGCGGGTCGCGGGGTTGTGCATCATGCCCCGGACCGCGGAGGTGATGGTGCGTGCGCCGGCCTTGCGGACACCCCGCATCGTCATGCACAGGTGCTCGGCCTCGACCACCACGATCGCCCCGCGGGCGTCGAGGATCTGCATGAGGGCGTCGGCGATCTGCGTGGTCAGGCGCTCCTGGACCTGCAGCCGCCGGGCGTAGACGTCGACCAGCCGGGCCAGCTTCGACAGCCCGGTGATCTTGCCGCGCTCGTCGGGGATGTAGCCCACGTGGGCGACCCCCGTGAACGGCACCATGTGGTGCTCGCACAGCGACCACAACCCGATGTCGCGCACCAGCACCATCTCGTCGTGCCCGATGTCGAACGTGGTGGTCAGCACCTGCTCCGGCCGCTGCCGCAGCCCCGTGGTGAGCTCGGCGTACGCACGCGCGACCCGGGCGGGGGTCTCCTGCAGCCCCTCCCGGTCGGGATCCTCGCCGATCGCGACGAGCAGCTCACGCACCGCGGCCTCGGCCCGGGGGCCGTCGAAGTCCCCGACCGCCTCGCCGGTGTGGTGGATCCGGTCGACGCTCACGTCGCCGCGCCACCGCCCGGTGGCTCGCTCCGGCCGCCGGAGGGGTTCACGCCGGGGTCGCCGTGCACGTCACCGCCGGACCCGGGCGGGGTGAGGATCGCACCGCCGCCGTCGGTCGCGTGCTGGTTGCCGTTCGCGTTGACCCGGTCGCGCACCGACTGGGGGATGTCCACGGGCGGGATCTCGGAAGGCAGCCGGTCGGGCGAACCGGTCCACGCCGGCCGGGTGGGCCGGCGGTGCAGCGCCTCGAAGATGCCGGCGACCTCGGCCTTGTCGAGGGTCTCCCGGTCGATCAGCGCGAGCACCAGCTCGTCGAGCACGTCGCGGTTCTCCTCGAGGACGTCGAAGGCCTCCTGGTGGGCGGTGGCCAGCAGCTTCTTGGTCTCCTCGTCGACGACCGCGGCCACGTCCTCGGAGTAGTTGCGCTGGTGTCCCAGGTCGCGGCCCAGGAACGGCTCGGCGTTGTTCTCGCCGAGCTGGATGGCGCCCAGCCGCTCGGTCATGCCGTACTGCGTCACCATCGCCCTGGCCAGGTTGGTCGCCTTCTCGATGTCGTTGCCGGCGCCGGTGGTCGGGTCATGGAAGACCATCTCCTCCGCGGCCCGGCCGCCCATCATGTAGGACAGCTTGTCGAGCATCTCGGAGCGGGTCTGGGAGTACTTGTCCTCGTCGGGCAGCACCATGGTGTAGCCGAGCGCCCGGCCGCGGGGCAGGATCGTGACCTTGTGCACCGGGTCGTTGCCCGGAAGGGCCGCTGCCACCAGGGCGTGGCCGCCCTCGTGGTAGGCGGTGATCAGCTTCTCCTTCTCGCTCATCAACCGGCTGCGCCGCTGCGGTCCGGCGATGACCCGGTCGATCGCCTCGTCGAGGGTCTCGTCGTCGATCGACTTCTTGTTCGACCGGGCGGTGAGCAGCGCGGCCTCGTTGAGCACGTTGGCCAGGTCGGCACCGGTGAAGCCCGGCGTACGGCGGGCCACACTCCTCAGGTCCACACCGGGCGCCATCGGTTTGCCGCGGGAGTGCACCTGCAGGATCTGGTGGCGGCCGGCCAGGTCCGGGGCCTCGACACCGATCTGCCGGTCGAAACGGCCCGGCCGCAACAGCGCCGGGTCGAGGATGTCGGGGCGGTTGGTCGCCGCGATCAAGATCACGCCGCCGCGTACGTCGAAGCCGTCCATCTCGACCAGCAGCTGGTTCAACGTCTGCTCGCGCTCGTCGTGGCCGCCGCCCATGCCGGCTCCGCGATGCCGGCCGACCGCGTCGATCTCGTCGATGAAAACGATCGCCGGGGCGTTCTCCTTGGCCTGCTCGAACAGGTCCCTGACTCGAGAGGCGCCGACGCCGACGAACATCTCCACGAAGTCCGAGCCCGAGATCGAGTAGAACGGCACGCCGGCCTCACCGGCCACCGCGCGGGCCAGCAGCGTCTTGCCGGTGCCTGGCGCGCCGTAGAGCAGCACACCCTTGGGGATCTTGGCACCGACCGCCTGGAACTTCGCGGGCTCCTGGAGGAACTCCTTGATCTCGCCGAGCTCCTCGATGGCCTCCTCGCAGCCGGCGACGTCGGCGAACGTGGTCTTCGGCATGTCCTTGCTGACCAGCTTCGCCTTGGACTTGGCGAACTGCATCACCCGGCCGCCGCCGCCTTGAACCTGGTTCATCAAGAACAGGAACAGAAAGATGATCAGCACGAACGGCAAGAACGTGGCCAGGATCGAACCGAGCAGGCTGGGCTTGGCGACCCGCTCGTCGAAGTTCTTGATCGTGCCGTCCTTGACGCCTTTCTGGGCGGAGTTGATC
>JBOHDO010000041.1:0-4737 GCA_050699415.1 Marmoricola sp. | reverse complement strand
GGCTCGCCGGGCATCTTGGGGTAGTCGGGGGGATAGTTCAGCTCGACGGGGTTCGCCTGCCACAGCTCGAGCAACGGCTCCAGCGAATGGCGTACGTCGTCGACACCGGCCATCGGGTCCCCGTGCGCGGCGAGCCGCTCCGGCACGGTCCACAGGTTGAACTGCGACGGGTCGTCGATCGTGGCCAGCTCGTCCCAGGCCAGCGGGGTGGAGACCGGCGCGCCGGGCAGCGGCCGCAGCGAGTACGCCGAGGCGATGGTGCGGTCCCGGTTGTTCTGGTTGAAGTCGACGAACACCCGCACCCCCCGCTCCTCCTTCCACCAGCTCATCGTCACGGCGCTGCTGCGACGCTCCAGCTCCCGCCCGAAGCCGATCGCGGCGTGGCGCAGCTCCGCGAAGTCCCAGCGCGGCTCGATGCGGACGTAGACGTGCACGCCCCGGTTGCCGCTGCTCTTCGCGAACCCGGTCAGCCCGAGCTCGGCCAGCAGGTCGCGCGCCTCCAGCGCGACCCTGACGGCGTCGCGGAAGTCCGTCCCCGGCTGGGGGTCGAGGTCGAACCGCAGCTCGTCGGGGTGGTCGTTGTCGTCGCGGCGGGTGGGCCAGGGGTGGAAGGTCAGCGTGCCCATCTGGGCGCACCAGGCCACGGTGGCGAGGTCCGTGGTGCACACCTCCCGCGCGGTCCGGCCGCTGGGGAACCTCACCTCGGCGGTCTCGACGTACGCCGGGGCGCCCTGGGGCACCCGCTTCTGGTAGAAGGCGTCGCTGCGCTCCCCCGGACGCCCGGTGCCCAGTCGGATCCCGGGCAGCACGCCCTTCGGCCAGCGCTCCAGCGCCGTCGGCCGGTCGTGCAGCGCGCGCATGATCCCGTCGGCGACCGAGATGTAGTACCGCACCACCTCGAGCTTGGTGACCGCCGGCGTGGCGTCGGTGGCCGGGTAGATCACCCGGTCGGGACTCGACACCCGGACCGGCTGGCCGTCCGCATCCACCTCGCTCGCTGCGGTCGCCATGGGCAGACCCTACTCAGGGAGGCCCCGCCCGGCGCGGCGTCGACGACCCGGGCCGACACGGGCCCGGTTCTGGCGTGTCGCGTGGTCGATCTGCTCTGCTGTGCTGCGGTGCGGTCCGAGACCCGGGGCGCCCTCCCGCCTCGGGAACATCTCGGAAGGTGGTCGTCACATGACCCGGACAACCCATCTCGTGTCGGTCCTCGCGGTCGCCTCCGCGTCGGCCCTCGTCCCGGTCACTGCCTCGGCAGCGTCGCCCGACGTCGTCGTCTCGGAGGTCTACGGCGGCGGCGGCAACAGCGGTGCGCCCTACGCCAACGACTTCGTGGAGCTGCGCAACGACGGCGGCAGCGCGGTGGACCTCGGCGGCTGGACGGTGCAGTACGCGTCCGCCTCGGGTACGTCGTGGACACCGACCGACCTCGCCGGCACGATCGCCCCCGGGTCGTCGTACCTGGTGCAGCTGCATGCCGGCAGCAGCGGCGGCGCCGCCCTGCCGACCCCGGACGCCACCGGCAGCACCAACATGAGCTCCTCCTCCGGCAAGGTCGCGCTGGTCACCAGCGGCGGCGCGCTGGCCTGTGGTGCACAGTGCGCGGGCAGCAGCGGCGTCCGGGACTTCGTCGGCTACGGCTCGGCGAACGACTCCGAGTCCTCCCCGGCCCCGAGCCTGGGCAACATCACCTCGGACCAGCGCGGTGCGAACGACACCGACGACAACGTCGCGGACTTCACCGAGGCCGCGCCCGACCCGCAGAACAGCGGCTCCGGCGGTGGCGGCACCAGCATCCACGACATCCAGGGCGCCGCCCACGTGTCTCCGATGAACGGCGATGCGGTGCAGGGCGTCACCGGGGTGGTCACCGAGGTGGGCAGCAACGGCTTCTGGATGCAGGACCCGGACCCGGACTCGGACCCGGCCACGAGCGAGGGCGTCTTCGTGTTCACCTCGACCGCACCGACCGTCTCCCCCGGCGACGCGGTCTCCGTGGACGCGACCGTCAGCGAGTACCGCGGGTCCACCAGCTCGCTGTCCACCACCGAGCTGGCCTCGCCGACGGTGACGGTCACCGGAACCGGCCGGACGCTCCCGGCGGCGACGCTGGTGGGCAGCGGCGGACGGGTGCCGCCCGCCTCGGTGATCGAGGACGACGCCTCCGGCTCGGTGGAGACCAGCGGCACGTTCGACCCCGCCCAGGACGGCATCGACTTCTGGGAGTCGATGGAGGGGATGCGGGTCACCCTCTCCAGCCCCGCGGTCGTCGGGCCGCGGTCGTCGTACGGCGAGATCCCGGTGGTGCCACGGGGATCCGGGACCAGCACCGACCGCGGCGGCATCGTCGCCCGGGCCGATGACTTCAACCCCGAGCGGGTCATGCTGGACGACCGGGTCGCAAGCACCCCGTCGGCCCAGGTCGGCGACACGCTCTCCGGCGACGTCACCGGCGTCATCGACTACTCCGGCGGCAACTTCACCCTGGACCCCGCCACCACCCCGACCGTCGTGTCCGGCGGACTCACCCAGGAGGTCACCGCAACTCCCACGTCGTCCCAGCTCGAGGTGGGGACCTTCAACGTGGAGAACCTCGACCCGACGGACGCGCAGTCGAAGTTCGACGGCCTGGCCGGCGAGATCGTGCACAACCTGAAGGCGCCCGACGTGGTCGCCCTCGAGGAGGTCCAGGACAACAACGGCGCGACCGACGACGGCACGGTCTCCGCAACCACGACGCTGACCAGGCTCACCGATGCGATCAGCACCGCAGGGGGCCCGTCGTACTCGTGGCGCGAGATCGATCCGGTCAACGACCAGGACGGCCGCGAGCCGGGCGGCAACATCCGCTGCGTGCTGCTGTTCCGCACCGACCGTGGCCTGCAGTTCGTCGACCGCGGCACCCCGTCCTCGACGACCGGCACCGCGGTGACCGGGTCGGGAAGCAGCACCCACCTGACCATCTCCCCCGGTCGGGTCGACCCCGGCAACTCGGCATGGGCCTCGACGCGCAAGCCGCTGGCCGGCGAGTTCACCTGGAACGGGCAGACCGTGTTCGTGATCGCCAACCACCTCAGCAGCAAGGGTGGGGACGACCCGTTGTTCGGTCGCTACCAGCCGCCGGTCGAGAGCTCGGCCGCCAAGCGCCACCAGCAGGCGCAGATCGTCCGCGGCTTCGCCGACCAGCTGCTGGCCGCGAACCCGAACGCCCGGGTGGTCGTGGTCGGCGACATGAACGACTACGACTTCAGCCAGACCGCGGACATCCTGGCGGGCACCGGCAGCACCGCGCTGACCGACCTGCCGCGCACGCTGCCGGTCGCCGAGCGCTACACCTACGACTACCAGGGCAACAGCGAGGTGCTCGACCACATCCTGATCTCGCCCGCACTGGCGTCGGGCTCGTGGGACTACGACGTGGTGCACACCAACGCCGAGTTCGCCCACCAGCTCAGCGACCACGACCCACAGGTGGTGCGGCTGCAGTGAGGCCGATCGCCGGGCTCCTCATGCTGGGGCCGGCGGCTACCGTTGGGCACATGGCGTACCAGGTGGAGAAGACGAACGAGGAGTGGCGCGAGCAGCTCGACGACAAGGAGTTCGCCGTGCTCCGTCGCGCCGAGACCGAGCCCGCGTTCACCGGCGAGTACACCGACACCGAGACGGTCGGCGTCTACCGGTGCCGGGCCTGTGGCAGCGAGCTGTTCCGCTCCCAGACGAAGTTCCACTCCCACTGCGGCTGGCCGTCGTTCTACTCCCCGCTCGCCGAGGACCGGGTCGACTACATCGAGGACACCTCGTTCGGGATGAAGCGCACCGAGGTGCGGTGCGCGAACTGCGGGTCCCACCTGGGCCACCTGTTCGAGGGCGAGGGCTACGACACCCCCACCGACCAGCGCTACTGCATCAACTCGATCAGCCTGGCACTGGAGCCCGGGGCCGAAGGCTGAGACTCCGGCCCGTCAGGGCAGCGCGGTGACCAGCTCCGCCGGCGTACGACGGCGGCCGGTGTAGAACGGCACCTCCAGGCGCACGTGCCGCCGGGTGGCCGAGCCGCGCAGGTGCCACATCAGCTCGACGATCCGGGCGAGGTCGTCGCACTCGAAGCACAGCATCCACTCGTAGTCACCGAGCGCGAACGCGGACACGGTGTTGGCCCGGACGTCGGGGTACTCCCGCGCCATCTGACCGTGCTCGGCCAGCAGCGCCCGCCGCTCGTTCTCGGGCAGCAGGTACCACTCGTAGGAGCGCACGAACGGGTAGACCGCGATGTAGCCGCGAGGCCGCTCCTCGGTCAGGAACGAGGGCAGGTGGCTCTTGTTGAACTCCGCCGGCCGGTGCAGGGCCATCTGGGACCACACCGGCGCGAGCCTGCGGCCGAAGCGGGTCCGGCGCAGCCGGTTGTACGCGTCCTGCAGCGCCTCGGGAGTCTCCGCGTGCCACCACACCATCGCATCGGCGTCGGCCTTGATGCCCGAGACGTCGTACAGCCCCCGCACCACGACGTCCTCGGCCTCGAGCTTGGCGAACAGGTCCTCCACCTCGGCGATCTCGTCCCCCCGCTCGGCCTCGCCGAACATGTCCCGCAGGGAGAACACCGACCACATCACGTAGCGGAGGGTGTCGTTGAGCTCGCGTGCCTTGGCCATGAGCCGATTCTCCCATCCCTCCCAACCCTCTCCCCGGGGGGTAGTCCCTCACGTTTCTGTCCCCGGCGGCGACGCAGGAGGACAGAAA
>JBOHDO010000040.1:0-35198 GCA_050699415.1 Marmoricola sp. | reverse complement strand
GGTACCGAGCCGTTCGGCGCGGACGACCTCGACCGCGCAGCGCTGGCCTGCGCCGCCGAGCTGCTCGGCTGTGGCGACCGGCTGCTGGACGACACCGTCGAGTACGTGAAGCAGCGCCGGCAGTACGGCCGGGTGGTCGGCTCCTTCCAGGCGGTCAAGCACCGGCTGGCCGACGTGCGCATCGCGCTGGACTTCGCACGCCCGCTGGTGTACGGCGCGGCGCTGGGCGACGTACCGGCGTCGGCGGCGAAGCTGGCTGCGGGCGACGCGGCGTACCTCGCCTCGAGGGCCGGGCTGCAGCTGCACGGCGCGATCGGCTACACCGCCGAGCACGACCTGGGCCTGTGGGTGAACCGGGTCCGGGCGCTGGTGGACGCCTGGGGAACCCCGGCCCACCACCGCGCGAAGCTGGTCGAGGTGCTTCCTCGATGAGCCTCGCCCGCACCGAGGAGCAGCAGCTGCTCGCCGGCACCGTCCGCTCGCTGCTGGACAAGCACTCCCCGAGCGCCGCGGTACGCACCGCCATGACGTCGGGGCCCGGCTACGACGAGGCGCTGTGGCGCACGCTGTGCGAGCAGGTCGGGGTGGCCGCCCTCGCGGTCCCCGAGGAGTACGGCGGCTTCGGGGCGTCGCTGGTCGAGACCGGCGTCGTGCTCGAGGAGCTCGGCGCCAACCTCGCGCCGAACCCGCTGCTGGCCACCGGCCTGGCAACGGCCGCGCTGCGGCTGCTGGGCACCGCGGAGCAGCGCGCGGCGCTGCTGCCACGCATCGCCTCCGGGGAGCTCGCCACGGTGGTGCTGGATCCCGGCCTGGTGCTCGAGCCGCGAGCGGACCTCGTGCTGTACCCCGAGCCCGGCGGACTTCGCCCTGCGGACCGGTCGGGCGCCGGGCTCGAGCCGGTCGAAGCCGTCGACCCGACCCTGCGGCTGGGGCGGACAGCCGTGTCCGTGTGCCCGCCCGGGCCGCTGGTCGACGTCGCCGCCACGCTGGTGTGCGCGCTGCAGGTCGGCGCGATGCAGCGCGGCCTGGACATGACCGTCGGCTACACCGGGCAGCGTGTCCAGTTCGGCCGGCCGATCGGGTCCTTCCAGGCGCTCAAGCACCGGATGGCCGACATGCTGGTGCTGGTGGAGGCCTCCCGGTCGGCGTCGTGGGCCGCGGTCGCGGCCGCGTCGGCGTACGTCGAGCAGGCCGGCGCGGACCGCGCGGAGGTGCTGCACGAGCGTGCGGCGATCGCCCGGTCCTACTGCAGCGACGCCCTGGACCAGGTGGCCGCCGAGACCGTCCAGCTGCACGGCGGCATCGCGATCACCTGGGAGCACGACGCCCAGCTGGTGTTCAAGCGCGCGCACGCGCTGGCACACCTGCTCGGCCCCGCACACCGGTGGCGGGCTGCCGCGCTGGACTGACCGTTCAGGCCACCTTGCGCGGCCGACCCCGTCCCCGCTTGGTGGCGACCACCTCGCCGTCGACCAGGATCTCCCCGCCCCAGACTCCGTGCGGCTCCCGCCGGTCGAGCGCGCCGGCGAGGCAGTGCTCGCGGACCGGGCAGCTCGCGCACAGCGCCTTGGCTCGCTCCAGCATCTCCGGTCGCTCCGCGAAGAACAGGTCCGGGTCCTGGTGGCACGGCAGGTGGTTCAACGTCTCTCCCCGTTCGATCACCCCCTCAGGGTTCCGCCCTGAGGTAGCCGACCACATCAGGAGATATCCCTATTCCCTCCCTGAGGTTCCCGCCACCTGTTCGTCCGGTCGCCACCGACCGCCAGGGCCGCCTGAGCCCGCCCGGCCGCGTGTGCCCCGTCATACCGCCGCAGCGACCGCCGCTGCTAGCGTCCCGGGACATGCGTACCGCCAAGGACTTCTTCACCCCGCTCGCCGTGGGCGCTCCCACGCCCCTCCGGGAGGTGCGGGCCCGGCCGTCCCGCGCGATCCACTTCTTCGACCCCGGAAACCCCAAGATGGCGGCCAAGGTGCCCGACATGGTGGGCACCGTCGACATCCTGCTGGGCAACCTGGAGGACGCGGTCAAGGCCGAGAACAAGGAGGCCGCCCGCGAGGGGCTGGTGAAGGTCGGCCAGGAGGTTGCCGACCTCGGTGGGCGCAGCGGACCGACCCAGTTCTGGACCCGGATCAACGCGCTGGACTCCCCCTGGGTGCTCGACGACCTGACCACGCTGGTCCCCGCGATCGGCGACAAGCTCGACGTGATCATGGTGCCCAAGGTGCAAGGCGCCGAGGACATCCACTACATCGACCGGATCCTCGCGCAGCTGGAGGTGAAGGCGGGCCTGGAGCAGCCGCTGCTGGTGCACGCGATCCTGGAGACCGCCCGCGGGGTGGCCAACATCGAGGAGATCTGTGGGGCGTCCCCGCGGATGCAGGGCCTCTCGCTCGGCCCCGCTGACCTGGCCGCGGACCGGCGGATGAAGACCACCCGGGTGGGTGGCGGTCATCCCGGCTACCTGGTGCGTGAGGACCCGCCGAAGACCGACCTCGGCGTCACCGACTACGAGGCGAACCGGACGACGTACCAGCAGGACCTGTGGCACTACACGATCGCCCGCATGGTCGACGCGTGCGCGATGCACGGGATCTTCCCGTTCTACGGCCCGTACGGCGACATCGCGGACACCGTCGGCTGCGAGGACCAGTTCCGCAACGCCTACCTGCTCGGCTGCGTGGGCGCCTGGTCGCTGCACCCCAGGCAGATCGCGATCGCGAACAAGGTATTCTCCCCCAGCGTCGAGGACGTCAGGCACGCCCGACGGGTGATCGCCGCGATGGGCGACGGCACCGGCGCGGTGATGCTCGACGGCAAGATGGAGGACGACGCCTCGGTGAAGCAGTGCCAGGTGATGGTCGGGCTCGCCGACGAGCTCGCCGCCATCGACCCGGAGCTGAAGCAGGCATATGCCGCGGTCGAGCAGGACGCCTGACGTGGCCGCCGACACCGCCGAGGGCGGGTTCAGGCCGCGCCGCTCGGTGCTCTACATGCCCTCGTCCAACGAGCGGGCGCTCGAGAAGGCGAAGACCATCCCCTGCGACGGGCTGATCCTCGACCTCGAGGACGCGGTCGCGCCGGACGCCAAGCCGGCGGCGCGTGAGGCGGCGTGCGCGGCCGCCCGGTCCGGCGACTACGGCCGCCGCGAGCTGACCATCCGGATCAACGGCGCCGACACCGAGTGGCACGAGGACGACCTCACCGCGGCGTGCGAGGCCGGCCCCGACGCGATCGTGGTGCCGAAGGTCAACTCCGCGGACGCGGTGCTCCATCTGGTGGAGGCGATGGCAGGGCGGGGCGCACCGGAGCACACCCGGCTGTGGGCGATGGTGGAGACGCCGTACGCGATGCTGCACGCCGAGGACATCGCCGGCGCCTCCGACCGGCTGTCGGTGCTCGTGATGGGCACCAACGACCTGGTCAAGGAGCTCTACGCCGAGCACGCCCCCGGCCGACAACCCGTGCTCACCGGGCTGGGCCTGGCGGTGCTCGCCGCCCGCGCCACCGGGAAGGCGATCCTCGACGGGGTCTACAACGACGTCAGGGACGACGAGGGGTTCCGCACCGAGTGCCGGCAGGGCCATGAGATGGGGTTCGACGGCAAGACCCTGATCCACCCCGGCCAGGTCGCCGGAGCCAACGAGGCCTTTGCGCCGTCGGAGCAGGCGGTCGAGGAGGCCCGCGGCATCCTGCAGGCTTGGCAGTCCAGCGAATCCGGCGTGGTGACCTACAACGGCCGCATGATCGAGAACCTCCACGTCGAGTCGGCCCAGCGCACCCTCGGCATGCACGAGGCGGTCACCGCACTGCGGGCGTGATCGGGGATCGCGCAGTCGCGGGAGTGGCGGGTTCGGGCCTGCTGGCTCCCTAGGATCGCTTGCCGTACTTCTTGTGCATCGCCTGCTTGCTGACCCCGAGCACGGTGCCGATGCCGGCCCAGCTCATCCCGGCCCGGCGGGCCCGGCGTACGGCGACCGCCTCGGCGCGCGCCGCCTCCTCCCGGGCACGGCGGACCCGAGCCAGCTGCTCGACCGGCGTACCCCCGTCGTCGGCGCCGTTCAGTGTGCGCACGTTGTCGCCTCCCGTCAACTCGGGTTGACGCTATCACGAGGGTCACCGCACGTTGACGCGAAGGCCCGGCTCAGGACCGCAGTGCCGCCCGGATCGCCGGGGCCATCTGCATGACCAGGTCCTCGACCGGGGCCGAGGCCACCGGTTCCACCTCCAGCACGTAGCGCATCATCGCCAGCCCGACCAGCTGCGCGGCGACCAGCTCGAGCCGCTGGGCCGACCCGTGCAGCCCGGTGGCGCGGGCGACTGGGTGCAGCACGGTCTTGTTGAGCAGCCGGTAGAAGCGGCGCCCGGCTCCGGCGCTTCCCACCGAGGCGCGCACCAGCCGGAGCATGGTGCTCCGGGTCCGCGGGCTCTCGCACAGCCACAGGAAACGACGCAGCATCCGCTCCGCACCGTCCGCTGCCTCGGGCTGCTCCGCCGCTGCGGCCTCACGCCGGAGCAGTGGCGCGTCCACCACGCCGATCGCGTCATGGCCGACGCCGGTGGGGTCGAGCTCCGCGTGGCGGCTTGGGGCGGTGGCACCACGAGAGAGCACGGGCTCACGATGACACAGGACTGGCGGATCGACGGCGCGACAAGCCGGGCTATGGCAGCCGCCGACCGAGGGTCGCCATCAGCCTCCGGACTCTTCGAGGATCAGGAGCGTCTCGGGGCGAACACCGTCGTGCTGCATGGCCGCGGGCATCTCCTCGTCGGCCATGACCTTCGGTACCGCCGCGAGGTCGGGCACCTCCAGGATGAGCCCGACCCGGTTGGAACCCTGTGGGTCCGTGAAGGTGCGGATGTGAGTGACGTCGTACTTCCCGAACAGCTCGGCTCGCTTCGGCGAGGTGAGCCGGTGGTCGACGTTCTCGACCTCGTGGAAGGCCAACACCGTGGGCATCGGATCCCCACTTCCCGCGGCATCTGAGCCGCCGTCATCCGAGATCGGATGACGAAGCTCCACCCGGACCCACACCTCGTCAACCATGGTGAGATACCCAATTTCGAGGTTGTGCCGAGGAGTCCAGACCAATCGACTCCTGGGACACAGTGCTGTTGATCTCGGCTGTTGATCTCGCGTGCGTCCAGGGGCACTGTGGGGTCGACGGCGCCGGGATGCAAACAGCCGAGCCCGTCACCGAGGAGGAGCGAATGGATCCCATCGTGCGACCCCCGGCGATCGTGGACTGGACCCTGCGGCTCGAGAATGCGGCTGGGCTCGACCCGCCGGTGCGTGCCTTCGAACCCGTGATCCGGGCAGTGTTCGGAACCGGGACGCGATCCTCGGTGCTGCGCGGTGACTGGCTAGGCCACGCCGTTCACCCGCCGCTGACCGATCTCGTGATCGGCACCTGGACCTCTGCCACGGTGCTCGACCTGTTCGGGGGCGCCGAGTCCTCGGCCCCTGCCCAGCGACTCATCGCCACCGGCCTCCTCGCCGCCGGCCCGACCGCGTGGACCGGATGGGCGGAATGGTCGGCAGCGGAGCCCCGCGACAAGCGGATCGGGCTTGTCCACGCCGTCACCAACGGCCTTGCCATCGGCGTCTACGCCGCCTCCTGGGTTGCCCGTCGTCGTGGGCGACACGGCTCCGGCGCCGGGCTGGCCCTGGCAGGAGCGGCCGTCTCGGGAGTCGGCGCCTACCTGGGCGGCCACATGGCGGCAGCACGCAAGCTGGGCAGCCACCACCCCGCCTTCGACCAGCCTTCGCGGGAGGTCTGAAGTACCGGACGCCTCACCCCTGCTCGACCTGCCCGAGCAGGTGGCGGTGGAACTCGCACTCGACATGGCCGAGCACCAGCTCGGGGTCGCTGTGCAACACCCGGTGCCCGGCCAGCGGGACCACCCGCCAGCCGAGCAGCGACGCGGCCCGCAGCCGATCGGCGTCGACGGCACCGACGAGGACGCCGAACCGCTGGTCGGGTACGCCGAGGGCCAACCGGAGCCCGGCGTCGCCCAGCAACAGCCCCGGGACCGGAGAGGGAAGTCGGCTGCCCGACCAGTGGAACCGCAACACCGACTCCGCCGGCGAGGCACTGCGCTCGTCGGCGAGCGCCACCACGTGGCGCAGCTGGACGATGCCGTGGTGGCGGGCGAACCGTGGCAGCTCGGCCCGCAGCGCCGCCTGGCTGCACAGCCCCGAGCGGAGGAAGCCGTCGACGGCTGCCTGTGCCCGGGCCGGCGCCAGCAGCCTGCCCAGGTCCAGCGCCGTACGCAACGGCGTGGTCACGGTGACCCCGGCGACCCAGCCAACATCGCGCGCCACCAGCCGTCGGCGCCCCCCGAGGTGCCGCCGCCGGGAGGACCGGCCCGATGCTCGGCGCAGCGCCTCCAGCGGCGGCAGCACCTCACCGTGCGGGCCCAGCACCTCAACCCCGTGGACCCAGGCCGCGGTGCGGTCGACGACCACGGCGTCAGGGGGTACGACGAGCGCGACCGCGCGCGACCGCACGCTCGGATCCAGCGCGACGTGGGTCCCCACGTACACCCCGCGAAGGAGGCGTGTCACCCGGCCCTCCCGCAGCATCCGCTCCAGCCCGGCCCGCGGCAGACCGGCGGAGCGGGCCATCGCCGGCGTGAACGGGCCGTCGACCAGTGACGGCCCGGGCGCGAGGTCGAGGGCGAGCTGGGGGTCCACCCCCACAGGCTCCCCCGGATCGCCGACAGCCGGCGGCCGTCGTCCACAGGCGTTCCGCCGACGGCGGATCCGCTCCCGGCGGCACGGCCTTCCAGACCCCCTTTCTGCAGCTCACAGTGGTCGCATGACCGACACCGACCCTGCCCGCCTCGCGGGCACCATCGACGACGAGCTGGCCCGGCGACTGATGAACCATCGGATCTGCGTCCTGGGCACCACCCTCGAGGAGGCCGACGCCAACCGGCTGTGCAGCCAGCTGCTGCTGCTCTCCGCGGAGGACCCGCACCGCGACATCGGCCTCTGGATCAACTCGCCGGGCGGCTCGGTGGCCGGGATGCTCGCGATCGCCGACCTGATGCGACTGGTCCCCAACGACGTCAGCACCCTCGCGCTCGGCATCGCGTGCAGCGCGGGACAGTTCCTGCTCTCCGCGGGCACGCCGGGCAAGCGGTTCGCCCTGCCCCACGCCCGCATCCTGATGCACCAGGGCTCGGCCGGCATCGGCGGCAGCGCGATGGACATCGAGATCCAGGCCGACGACCTGCGGCACACCCGCGACACCGTGCTCGGCCTGATCGCCGAGCACACCGGCCAGGACCCCGAGACGATCGAGCGGGACTCCCGCCGCGACCGCTGGTTCACCGCGGAGCAGGCGCGCGAGTACGGGTTCGTCGACCGGGTGATCGAGTCCGTCGACGCCATCGCACCCGCCACGTCCCGGCGGGTCGGGCTGGGAGTCCCGGCATGATCACCCCGGGCAAACGCGGTTCGCTTGCCCTTCCGCGGGGGCCCCGATGAACAACGTCATCCCCTACGTCACCACGCAGACCCCGCGCGGGGAGCGCACCGTGGACCTGTACAGCCGGCTGCTGGAGGACCGGATCGTCTATCTGGGCAGCGAGCTCGACGACGGCGTGGCCAACGTGCTGATCGGGCAGCTGCTCCACCTGGAGTCGCAGAGCACCGACCTGCCGATCAGCCTCTACATCAACTCCCCCGGCGGCTCGATCACCGCGATGCTCGCGGTGTACGACGCCATGCAGTTCGTCTCCGCGCCGGTCGAGACCACCTGCGTCGGGCAGGCGGCCTGGACCGCTGCCGTGCTGCTGGCCGGAGGCGACCCCGGGCGTCGCAACATCCTGCCGCACGGCCGGGTGGTGCTGCACCAGCCCGCGGCGCAGGGACGCGGCACCATCCCCGACCTGATCCTCGAGGCCGAGGAGGTCGCCCGGGTCCGCCTGCTGCTGGAGCAGGTGCTCGCGCACCACACGGGCCGTACGCCGGAGCAGGTCCGTGACGACACCGACCGCGACCGGGTGCTCACCGCCGTGGCCGCGCTCGACTACGGGATCGTGGACACCGTGCTCGAGCCACGGCGAAGCAGGCCGTCGTGAGTCAGGCCGCCAGGCACACCGGGCCGGTGCTCCGGGAGCCCGCGCTCCGGGGCCCCATGCTCCGGGGCCCCATGCTCCGGCCGGCCCCCACCGGGACCGAGTCGAGCCGGACGACGACGCGGAGGGTCAGCTCGCGCAGCGGCATCTGCAGTGCGCCGGTGATCGCCGCGACGACCTCCGAGGACGGGTCCTTCATCCCGCGCTCGACCTCGGAGAGGTACTGCGGGGAGACACCGGCGCGCTCGGCCACGTCGACCAGCCGCTCCCCGCGCTCGTGGCGGGCTTCGCGGAGCTGGTCGCCGAGCAGCTCACGCAGCAGCGGGTACGCAACGGCGGAGTCGGTGTCCCCGGCCGGCGGTGGCATCGGCACGATCTGGCCCATCTGTCCCATGCGGCCACGCTAGACCGGGGCTCCCGCCCACGGCACGTCGTTCCGCTCAGGGCAGAACTCCGGCAGTAGCGTTCGACGCGTGAAGCTTCTCGCGGCGCTCGTCATGCTCGCGCTCGCCGGGCTCCTCGCGGGTTGCGGAGGAACCTCCGGAACGCCCGACCGCCCGGCAGCGGGCTCGAGTCCCGGCGCGACGTCCTCCTCCGGCGGCCGCGGCCACAGCGGGATGGACCTCACCGGGGGGCAGCTGCCCGAGGTGGCCAGCCCGTCGGGCAACATCGCCTGCCTCTTCGAGAACGACACCGGCCACCGGCCCTCCGTGCGCTGCGACGTCAACGGCGCGACCTGGCACGTCAAGACGCCGCGCACCTGCCCCGGTGCGTACGGCGACTCGGTGACCCTGGCTCGCAGGCCCATCCTCACCTGCCACACCGACACGGTCTTCGACCCGTCCCGCAGCCGCACCCTGCCCTACGGCGTCACGGCGACGTTCGGAGACCTGACCTGCCGCTCGGCCCGCACCGGGATCACCTGCACGAACACCCGGGGCCACGGGTTCACCGTCGCCCGGACGTCGTACCGGATGTTCTGAGGCGCGTCAGTCGGCCTCGTGCCGGCCGTAGCTGCCCCGGTAGAACAGCAGGGGCCGGGCGACCTCGGTGGCCCCCAGGTCCTCCACCCGACCGATCACGACGTAGTGGTCGCCGGCCTGGTAGACCGCGTGCACCGTGCAGTCGACGTACCCGAGGCTGCCCCCGACCACCGGCGAGCCCGTCTCCCGGGACGGCCGCCAGGACACGCCGGCGAACTTGTCGATGCCCCGGGTCGCCATCCGGTCGGAGACGGCCGACTGGTGCTGGGCCAGCAGGTTCACGCAGAACCTGCCCGCCCGCTGGATCCGCGGCCAGGCCTTCGACGTGCGGGCCGGGCAGAACAGCACCAGCGGTGGTGACAGCGACACGCTCGAGAAGGACTGGCAGGTCATCCCGACCGGCTCGTCGCCGCTCATCGCGGTCACGACGGTCACGCCGGTCGCGAACCGGCCGATGACGTCGCGGAACCGGCACGCCGCCGCGACCGCCTCCGGGTCGTCGACCGCGACCGAGGACTCCTCGCCCGGCCGCAGCTCGAAGTCGAAGTCGCCCAGCCACGACTCGATCAGCTCCCGGCTGGGCCAGGTTCGCGCCGCGTCGGCGCTCATCCCCTCCGGGATCTCGGGTTCGGGCATACCGGCCAGCATCTCAGAGACCAATCAGGACTGCTGTCCCACGCCGAAGTCGTGTCCCCAGTAGGACACCGCGGTCGACTCGCGCGCCACCCAGGAGCGGTCGTCGACCTGCAGGCCGTCGCAGCCGAACTCGACGTCGAAGCCGCCCGGGGACCGGACGTAGAAGGAGACCATCTCGTCGTTCATGTGGCGGCCGAGGGTCGCCGACAGCGGCGCCTTGTGCTTGCGCACCCGCTCGAGAGCCCGCCCGACGTCATCGAGCTCGGTCACCTCGAGCATCACGTGCACGCACTTGCTCGGGTTCGGCATCGGGAGGAACGCCAGGCTGTGGTGGCGCGGGTTGACACCGAGGAAGCGCAGCCACACCTTGCTGCCCGGATCCTTGCCGACGAACTCGCCGGGCATGCTCATCGAGTCGCGGAGACGGAAGCCGAGCACGTCGGTGTAGAACCGCAGTGCCTCCACGTCGTCGGCCACGGGGAGCACGACGTGGCCCATTCCCTGGTCGCCGGTGACGAACTGCGCGGCGTACGGCGTCACCACGGGTCGGGCCTCGTAGCTGATCCCGCAGAACAGCTCGAACACGTTGTCCCACGGGTCGGCGAACCGGACCATCTCCTCGACGCGGCGCTCGGCCAACTCCGCCGCGGTGCCCTCCTCGAACGCGACGCCTGCCTTGGCCAGGTGCTCACGGGCGTCCTGCAGCGCCTGGTGGTCGGCGACCTCCCACCCGGTGGCCGCGAGCCGGTCCACGTCGGAACCGAAGACCACGATCCGCGCGGATACCTGGTCGATCCGGTAGTACAGGTTCTCGGGGTTCGGGCCGCGGGCCTCGGGCAGGCCGAGCACCTTGCCGGCGAACCTGCGCCACTGCTCCGGGTCGGTGCTGGCGACCCGGATGTAGCCCATCGAGCGTACGTCGATCGTCATCGCCCCTCCTTGTGCCGGGACAGGAACGCGGTGGCCACCTCGGCGAACTCGTCGGCCTTCTCCAGCTGCGCCCAGTGCCCGCAGTTCGGGAACACGTGCAGCGAGGCCCGGGGCATCAGCTTCAGCGCCGCCACCGCGCCGTCGAGCGGGTTCACCCGGTCCTCGCGGCCCCAGGTCAGCAGCGTGGGCGCCTGCAGCCGGTGCGCCTCCCGCCACAGCATGCCGTCCTCGGCGGTCTCGGGGTTCCAGAACGATGCACCCATCTGGGCCATCGCGTGCTGGGCGCCTGGGGCGGTGGCCGCGGCGAACCGCTCGGCGACCAGCTCGTCGGTCACCAGGCCCTGGTTGACCACCAGGGTGGACACGAACGCCCGCAGCGTCTGCTCGGAGGGGTTCTTGCCGAAGTCCATCAGGCGCGCCACGCCCTCGGTCGGGTCGGCGTGGAAGAGGTTCAGCGACAGCCCGCCCGGGCCCATCAGCACCAGCCGGCCGACCCGGTCGGGGTGCATCAGGGCCAGCCGCATCGCCGTACCGCCGCCGAGGCTGTTGCCCAGCAGGTGGACCTTCTCGATGCCCAGCCGGTCCAGCAGACGCAGCACGTACGACGCCGAGAACCGGTAGTAGTTGCCCTCGACGTCGGGCTTGTCGGACTCGCCGAACCCGGGCTGGTCGACCATGACCGTGCGGAAGCTCTCGGCGAACCGAGGCAGGCAGGGCCCGAAGTTGCTCCACGAGCCGGAGCCCGGCCCGCCGCCGTGCAGCATCACCAGGGGGAGCCCGCCCCCGAGCGCGCCGCCCTCGCCCGCCTCGTAGTGGACGATCCGCACGCCGTCGAGGTCGGTCTCGTGCCGGAGGTCCTCGCGGGAGAGCGCCTGGGTGGTGGCCATGCTCAGTACATTCCCGGGTCGATCTTGTGCCCGAACTGGTGCGCGCCGTACATCTGCAGCGCCCGCTCGGGGTCGTTGGCCGCGTGCACACGTCCCGCGTGCGCGTCCCGCCAGGCGCGCTGCAGGTAGGTGCCCTCGGCCAGGGCGCGACCGCCGGAGGCCTCGAACAACGCGTCGAGGGCGTCGATGGCGCGCTGCGTCCCGAGCACCTGGTCGCGGCGGACCCTCAGCCGGACCTCGAGCGGGATCTTCTCGCCCTTGGCGACCAGCGCCTGCTCCTCACGGATGTTGTTCATGGTGAGCGCCCAGGCCGCGTCGATCTCCGACGACGCCCGCGCGATCCGGACCGCGGCGAACGGGTCCAGCGATGCCTTCTCCCCGACGTACGACGCCCGCACCCGCTTCTGCTGCATCTCGACGTGCTCGGCGTACGCACCGGTGGCCATGCCGATGATCGGGGTGGAGATGGTGGTGGTGAACATCGAGTGGAACGGCAGCTTGTACAGGTCGCTGTCGTTCTGCTGCTGGCCCGGCCCGTAGCAGCGGCCGGTGTCGCTCATCGACAAGGTGTGGGCCTCGGGGATGAAGGTCTCCTCCACCACGATGTCGTTCGAGCCGGTGCCCCGCAGGCCGACCACGTTCCACACGTCGACGATCTGGTACTTCTCCCGCGGCACCAGGAAGGTCTTGAAGTCCACGACGTTGCCGTCGTCGTCGAACACCAGGCCACCCAGCAGCACCCAGCTGGCGTGGTCGCAGCCCGAGGAGAAGCTCCACTTCCCGCTGAGCCGGTAGCCGCCGTCGACGACGGTGGCCTTGCCGGTCGGGGCGTACGACGAGCTCAGCCGGACCGCGGTGTCCTCACCCCAGACCGCCTGCTGGGCCTCGTCGGGGAACAGCGCGACCTGCCAGGGGTGCACCCCGAGCACGCTGCAGACCCAGCCGGTGGAGCCGCAGGCGGCGGCGATCTCGCGGACCGCGGTGTAGAAGTCGACCGGGTCGGCCTCGAGGCCGTCGAACCGGCGCGGCTGCAGCAGCCGGAAGAAACCGGTCTCCTCGAGCTCCTTGACCGACGAGTCCGGGATCACCCGGAGCCGCTCGGCCTCCGGGGCACGCTCGCGCAGCGTCGGCAACAGGTCACGCACTCGCTCGAGCACTGCCTGGGTCATCGGCTCTCTCCTCGCTCATCCTCGGGCCGCGGTCACGGCTTGTGAGCAATACTAGAACACGTTCTTGTTTTGGTCGAGCAAACCGGCCCGGCAGCGGCAGGCGGTTGATCCTGACAACCCCTACCCGCGAGTTCTGCGCTGCTCGGCCCGGTCGCCCCGGCCCCGGCACCCGAAGCGCTGCGCAAGCTCATCGGGAATCTGGCGAGCGGCAAGCTGAACGAGGTGACCGCGCAGGTCGAGCCGGCCGGAGCCCCCACCGACTCCAAGACTGCGGCGGCCCTGGTGGCCGACAACGGCGCCATCTTCGAGCTCCCCGTGAAGATCCACCTGGTCAACCCGCTGCTCGGTCCCAAGTGCCTCCCCCGCCGGCCAGAACAACCTGGTCCTCGACGACGTAGCCGCGCGCACCGCCCGCAACCGACCCCTTCTCCTACCATCGGTTCATGCGCACCGACGAGTCGCCCCGCAAGCCGCACGTGATCGTGCTCGCCGGAGCCACCGGCGACCTGGCCCGCCGCAAGCTGCTGCCCGGCCTCTACCGCCTCCAGGCCGCCGGACTGACCGAGCACTGCCGCGTCGTGGGCCACTCGCTGGAGGACCTCGACGGCGAGGGCTTCGTCGGGTTCGCCCGGTCCGCGTGTGAGGAGTTCCTGGGCGAGGAGCTCGACGAGCCGACCTGGCGCGCCTATGCCGACAGCCTCGGCTACGTCTGCCAGGACGCCGGGCCGGGCGCACTCGCCGCTGCGGTGCATGCGGCCGAGGCCAAGCTGTCCTCCGACCCGGAGGAGGTGGGCCTGCTGCACTACCTGAGCGTTCCCCCGACGGCCGCCCTGGCGGTGGTGCAGACCCTCGCCGAGGCCGGCCTGGTGGAACGCTCCCGGATCGTGATGGAGAAGCCGTTCGGCACCGACTACACCTCGGCCGTGGAGCTCAACAACAGCCTGCACGCGGTCTTCGCCGAGGAGCAGATCTTCCGGATCGACCACTTCCTCGGCAAGGAGGCAGCGCAGAACATCCTCGCCTTCCGGTTCGCCAACGGGCTGTTCGAGCCGATCTGGAACCGCCAGTTCATCGACCACGTGCAGATCGACGTACCCGAGACCCTCGACGTCGCGGACCGGGCCGGCTTCTACGAGGGCACCGGTGCCTACAAGGACATGGTGGTCACCCACCTGTTCCAGGTGCTGGCGTTCATGGCGATGGAGCCGCCCACCTCGCTGGCACCGGAGCCGATCGGGCTGGAGAAGCTCAAGGTGTTCCGCTCGATGCAGCCGCTCGAGCCCGGCAACGTCGTCCGCGGCCAGTACGCCGGCTACCGCGACCTCGCCGAGGTGTCCGAGGATTCCGACGTGGAGACCTTCGTCGCGCTGGAGGTCGAGGTGGACAACTGGCGCTGGGCCGGTGTCCCGTTCTACCTGCGCACCGGCAAGCAGATGGCCGAGGGCGAGCGGATCATCTCGATCGCGTTCAAGGAGCCGCCGCGCACGATGTTCCCGCCGGGATCAGGGGTCGGCACGCAGGGCCCGGACCACCTCACCTTCGACCTGGCCGACCAGTCCCGGATGTCACTGTCCTTCTACGGCAAGAAGCCCGGCCCGGGGATGCGGCTGGACAAGCTGTCCATGCAGTTCGCGCTGCACGACACCCGGGACGCCGCGGCCGCCCTGGAGGCCTACGAGCGGCTGATCCTGGATGCCATGCAGGGCGACCGCACCCTGTTCACCTCCGCTGACGGGATCGAGCAGCTGTGGCAGATCTCCCAGCCGCTGCTGGACGACCCGCCCCCGGTGCGCACCTACCCGGCAGGGTCCTGGGGACCGAACGCGATCCACCAGCTCATCGCGCCGAACGCCTGGCGGCTCCCGTTCGAGCGCACCTGGCGGCGGCCCAACCCGACCGCAGAGTGAGCGGGACCCGGCGGGCGCCCTCGGCCGGGGTGGTCCGCCGACTGCGGGGCGCCGGCTGCGTGTTCGCCGAGGAGGAGGCGCGGCTGCTCTCCGAGGCGGCGTCCGGCCCGGCGCTCGAGGTCCTGGTCCGGCGCCGGGTGGCCGGCGAGCCGCTGGAGCACCTGCTCGGGTACGTCGAGTTCTGCGGGCGTCGGTTCGTCGTCGAGCCAGGGGTGTTCGTCCCGCGCCAGCGCAGCGCGCTGCTGGTCGAGGAGGCGGCAGGGCTCGACGGGACGGTGGTGCTCGACCTGTGCTGCGGCTGCGGGGCGCTGGGCCTCGCCGTACGCGACCGGCTGGGGCCACGGGTCGAGCTGCTCGCAGCCGACCTCGATCCTCGTGCGGTCGACTGCGCGCGTCGCAATGGCGTCGAGTCCGCGTCGGTGGGTGACCTGTTCGACCCGGTGCCCTCCCGGTTGCGGGGCCGGGTGGACCTGGTGCTGGTGAACACGCCCTACGTCCCCACCGCGGCGATCGCGGACATGCCGCCGGAGTCGCGGGACTTCGAGCCCCGGCGTGCCCTCGACGGTGGGCCGGACGGCCTGGACGTACAGCGCCGGGTGCTGGCCGTGGCGCCGGACTGGCTCTCCCCCACCGGCCGCCTGCTCACCGAGACCAGCACCGTCCAGGCCGCCGCGCTGGCCCGGCTCGCGCGCGCGGCCGGCCTGGCCCCGAGGATCGCGCGCAACCCGGAGCTGGGCGCGACCGTGCTGGTGGCGGGCCGGGCCTGACTCATACCGCCAACCCGGTCAGGCGCTGCTGCGGTAGCCAGAACCTGTCGACACGAGGTCCGCGCTCGTGTAGGTCTCCCCGGTGGATGGTTCGCATCCGGGTGGAGGAGGCGCGGTCGAGCGGTAGGCGTGGCCGGTAGGTGTGCGCGTGACCACCAGATGTCGCATGCCGGGCGCGGACCGGGCATGCCAGCCGTCGGCCTGTTTCGTGTGGTTGCAGGCTTCGCACAGCCCCTGGCCGTTCCCGGCGCTGGTGGGGCCTCCCCGTGCCACCTCCCACACGTGGTCGCGGTGCCGGATCGGGGCATCGCACCACGGGGTGCGGCAGCTCTGGTCGCGGGTCGCGATCAGCTCGGCCAGGCCCGCCGGCATGGTCCGGCGCCGGGACGCCATCGCCACCAGGGAGCCGGTGACCGGGTGAGTGTAGATCTGCCGAACGAATGCGCCCGCCCCGGTCTCGGCGCCGTGGCGGGCAAGGTCTCGGGCGATCTGGGCGGGCAGGGTGCCGTACCCCTCCAGACGAGCGGGCTCCGACTCGCCCTGGAGGAGGGTCCGGTCGGTCAACACCAGCTTGACCTCGACACCGACCCCCCCGGCGATCGCCCTGCCCGTGACGCGCTCGTACAGGGTGTCGGCCATGACCTGGCCTCTTGACCGCTCATCGCCACTCGCGCCGGCCCCGTCGGCGCTGGCCTTGAGAGCCGCCCAGCAGGCCACCCCCTGCTCGACCGGCAGCAGGGCGGTCAGCCAGGTCATCGTGTCCGGAGCGGGCCGCAAGGAAACGTGACGCTCGGCACGGGCCCGGCGCGCCCGGTCGACCACGGCATGCGGGTCGAGCCGGTAGGCCAGCGTCCGGACCTGGTCGGCCAGCCGCCTGTCGCCCCACCCCTCGACCTCGCCGGCATCGGCAGCCAGCGCCCGGTCGACCTCGCCGCGGTCCTCCATCGACAGGCACGCCGTCTCGCGTGCGACCAGGGTGGCCCGCCACTCGTTGAGCAACCCCTGCTGTAGCGCGGCGTAGGTGTGCGGCATCTCGGAGGTCAACGCCTTCGCCAGGCCCAGCAACCGACCGCCCCGGTGCGGCGACTCCCGGCGGGCCAGGGCCACCTCGGGTGCCGCACTCCGCATCAACCGGCGAGCCGCCACCCGCTCCTTCGGCGTTCGCGCCGTGCCCAACGCCTGCTCACGCGAGGACGCCAGGTCCGCTGCCGCCCTCGCCTGCAACGCCGCGGCAGCGGACTTCAGCTCCTCCAGCGCCCGGATCACGTCGACCAGCTCGGCGTCCGAACCGGGCAGGCGCTGCGAAGCGGCCTCGGACAGCGCGGCCTTGAAGCTCTGCGTCCGCCCGAGTAACTCGCTCATATGTTCGAGTATAGCGCACCAAATGGACACCGACCAGATCAGAACCCGCTAGACCTCAGGACTCCCCCTCCGGACCCGACGTCGACCATGCCTCTGCAGCCTGAAGGAGGTCGAGGATGGTCCCGCCCTTGGCGTCGGTGTAGGCGTAGTTGTCGTCGGCCCAGCGCTCGGCGGCGCGGCGCTTGGTTGCGGCGTACCAGCGATCGGTCACCCACGGACCCGATCCTGTCACGAAGTGAGCCGCTGGCCCGGGCGTCATACTGCCGTCCCCGCCTCCCGGCCGGGTTGACCGAGGACCGCAACCACGATCAAGCAGACCCTGCCGCCCGGTTGCACGCTGGGGTCATGACGAACCCGGATACCTTGCCCCGCAGCGACCCGATGCGCCACACCGCGAAGTGCCGCGCACGCTTCACCGACCTGGCCGACCACCTGCGCGAGGACGTGGAGAAGGTCGAGGACCTCCGCGCACGGGCCCTGTTCGAGACCGCGGCCGAGGTGCTGCTCGGCCTCGACAGGGCCTTCGCCGACTACGAGGAAGGCTCCGAGCCTGCCTGGAGATGAGCCATCACCGGTCCGCCTTGACCTGCTCTGCCCGCAGCTGCAGGGCGATCTCGACGAGCTGGTCCTCCTGGCCGCCGATGAGGTTGCGCTGCCCGGCGACCTGGAGGATCTTCGCGCCGGAGACGCCGTAGCGCTCGGCGGCCCGGTCGGCGTGCTTGAGGAAGCTGGAGTAGACCCCGGCGTACCCGATCATCATCGCCATCCGGGACAGGTGGCACTCGGTGGGCATGGCCGGGAGTACGACGTCCTCGGAGGCGTCGATGATCTTCTCGAACTCGACGCCGGTGCGCCAGCCGAGCTTGTCGCACACCCCGACGAAGGCCTCCAGCGGTGTGTTGCCGGCGCCGGCGCCGAACCGGCGGACCGAGCCGTCGACCTGGGTGGCACCGGCCCGGACGGCGAGCACCGTGTTGGCCAGGCCGAGGTCGAGGTTCTCGTGGCCGTGGAACCCCACGGTGGCCTGGTCGCCGATCTCGTCGACCAGGGCGGCGACCCGGTCGGAGACGCCCTCCAGGACCAGCGCGCCGGCGGAGTCCACGACGTAGACGCACTGGCAGCCGGAGTCGACCATGGTCCGGGCCTGCTTGGCGAGGACCTCCGGCGGTTGGGTGTGGGCCATCATCAGGAAGCCGACGGTCTCCAGGCCGCGCTCGCGGGCGAGCCGGAAGTGCTGCTCAGCGGTGTCGGCCTCGGTGCAGTGGGTGGCGATCCGGCAGATCTGGCCGCCGTTGTCCTGCGCCCGGGCGATGTCGTCGGTGGTGCCCACCCCGGGCAGCATCAGGAACGCGATCCTGGCCTGTTTCGCGGTCTGGGCCGCGACCTTGATCAGCTCCTGCTCGTCGGTGGCCGAGAAGCCGTAGTTGAAGCTGGACCCGCCCAGCCCGTCACCGTGGGTCACCTCCAGCACCGGCACCCCGGCATCGTCGAGCGCGGCGATGACCGAGCGCACCTCCGCAGCCGTGAACCGGTGCCGCTTGTGGTGCGACCCGTCCCGCAGGCAGGTGTCGGTGAGCCGGATGTCCAGCTCCGCCGACCACGTGCGGTCCAGCTCGTTGAGGGCAGGGTCACCTGCAACATTGACCATCTCAAGCCTCCGTAACCATGTCGGCGCCCGCGTGTACCGGATGCTGCACCCGTGCCATGCCCTCGCCTGCGCGGGTGGCCGCGGCGGTCATGATGTCGAGGTTGCCCGAGTACGACGGCAGGAAGTCCCCGGCCCCCTCCACCTCGATGAAGATGCTCACCAAGGTCTGCCCGCGGGTGTCGTCGCTCGGCGGGTCGAACTGCGGGTCGGCCAACAGCCGGTAGCCGGGCACGTACGCCGCCACCGAGGCCACCATCGCCTGCACCGACTCCGCGACCGCGTCCTGGCCCTCCTCGTAGACCTCCGGGCCGACGGCACAAAAGATCGTGTCGCGCATGATCATCGGCGGCTCAGCCGGGTTGAGGATGATGATCGCCTTGCCCCGCTCCGCGCCGCCGATGGTCTCCACGCCGGACGCGGTGGTCCGGGTGAACTCGTCGATGTTGTGCCGCGTGCCCGGGCCCGCCGACAACGACGCGACACTGGCCACGATCTCGGCGTAGGGCACCGGCGTCACCCGGGACACCGCGGCCACCATCGGGATCGTGGCCTGGCCCCCGCAGGTGATCATGTTGACGTTGACCGCACCCGCGTGCTCGTCACCGTTGACCGCCGGGATGCACGCCGGCCCCACCGCCGCCGGAGTCAGGTCCACCGCCCGGATCCCCGCCTCGGCATACCGCGGCGCATACGCCCGGTGCACCGCCGCACTGGTCGCCTCGAACACCAGGTCCGGCAGCTCGTCCTGCTTCAGCAGCCAGTCCACCCCCTCATGACTGGCCTCCAGCCCCGCCTCGCGGGCACGTGCCAGGCCCGGAGACTCCGGGTCCACCCCGATCATCCAGCGCGGCTCCACACCCCCACCGCGGGCACTGCGCAACAGCTTGTACATCAGGTCGGTGCCGATGTTGCCCGGCCCCACGATCGCTGCGGTTGGCATGCTCATGTGTTCCTCTCAGTCGAAGTCGAGGGTGACCGTGCCGAGCCCGTCGAGCTCGGCCCGGAAGCTGTCCCCGGGGCGTACGTCGATGGCGCGATGCACCGACCCGGGCAGTACGACGTGCCCGGCCTCCAGCGTCACCCCGAAGCCGGCCACCTTGCGAGCCAGCCAGGCGACCGCGGTGACCGGGTTGCCGAGCACGGCGTCGGAGCGACCCTCGGCGACCTGCTCGCCGTTGCGCTGCAGCACGGCCTCGATGCCGGTCAGGTCGAGCTCGTCCGGCCTGGCCCGGCCACCGCCGAGCACGAAGCCGGCAGAGCTGGCGTTGTCGGCGATGGTGTCGGCGATCCGGATGTCCCAGTCGGCGATCCTGCTGTCGATCAGCTCGATCGCCGGCGCGACGTGCTCGGTGGCCGCGAGCACGTCGTCCCCGGTGCAGCCCGTTCCCGGCAGGGCCGAGCCGAGCACGAACCCCACCTCCACCTCCACGCGCGGGTAGCAGTACGCGTCGCTGCGGACGGGGCGGTCCTGGAAGCACTCCATGTCCGAGAGCAGGTGGCCGTAGTCCGGCTCGTCGACCCCCATCATCTGCTGCATCGCCTCCGAGGAGAGGCCCACCTTGTGGCCCCGGACCGTGGCCCCGCCGGCCAGGCGGCGCCGAACCGTGCGCAGCTGGATCTCGTAGGCGTCGACCACGTCGAGGTCCGGCCACGTCCGCCGCAGCGGAGGGACCGGTGCGCGGTCGCGCTCCGCGTGGGCCAGGACGACCGAGATCTCCTCGCGCAGCTCGTCGGACAGCATGGTCGGCAGTGTAGAACCTGTTACAGTTTTGCGCCATGGAGCACCCCCTCCCCGAGAGCGCGGACGTGGTCGTCGTGGGCGCCGGGGGCGCCGGCATGACCGCGGCGCTCACGGCGGCACGGCAAGGACTGGGCACCGTCGTGGTCGAGAAGAGCCGCTACTTCGGCGGCTCCACGGCACGCTCCGGCGGCGGCGTGTGGATCCCCGGGAACTACGCCCTGCGGGCGGCCGGCCAGGTCGACCCCGGAGACGCCGAGGCCGCCCGTTCCTACCTGGACGCCATCGTCGGCGACGACGACCCCAAGGTGCGCCGGGACACCTACCTGGCTCGCGGTCCCGAGCTGATGGACTTCCTGCGCGAGCACACCCGGGTCCGGTTCACCTGGGTGCCGGAGTACGCCGACTACCTGCCCGAGCGGCCGGGTGGCCGCGCTCGCGGCCGCAGCGTCGAGCCGGTGCCGATGGACGCCCGGTTCCTCGGCGAGGAGCTGGCGCACCTGCACCCGGCGTACACCAAGGCACCGGCGAACCTGATCGTCACCCAGGCGGACTTCCGCAAGATCAGCCTGGGCGTGCGCACCCTGCGCGGGCCGCTGACCATGCTCAAGGTGCTGGTGAACCGGATGCTGAGCATGGTGCTCGGCCGCCGCATGTACGCGATGGGCAACGCGATCGCGATCGGGCTGCGCCACGCCCTGGCCGAGAACGGTGTTCGGCTCCACTACGAGACCGCGCTGACCGACCTCGACGTCACCGGGGGCAGGGTCGTCGGGGTGACCGTCGAAAGGGACGGCGAACGGCACCACATCCGGGCCGACCGCGGCGTCATCCTTGCCAGCGGGGGTTTCGAGCACGACCAGGAGCTGCGGGAGAAGTACCTGCCCCGCCCCACCGACCACACCTGGAGCACCGGAGCGGCGTGGAACACCGGCGCCGGGCACCTGGCCGGCATCGCGGTCGGCGCCGACACCGCCCTGATGGACGACGCCTGGTGGGGCCCGACGATCCCGCTTCCCAGCGGTCCGTGGTTCTGTCTGGCCGAGCGGAACCTGCCGGGCTCGATCATCGTCAACGGCGCGGGTGAGCGGTTCATGAACGAGGCGCTCCCCTACGTCGAGGCGACCAAGGCGATCTACGACGGCGAGGCGACAGGCGTGCCGCACGTCCCCGCCTGGATGGTCATCGACCAGCGCTACCGCGACCGCTACCTGTTCGCGGGGCTGTCTCCCCGACAGCCGTTCCCGGGCCGCTGGTACAAGCACGGTGTCATCAGGAAGGCGGCCAGCCTCGCCGAGCTGGCCACGCAGATCGACGTACCCGCCGAGGCGCTGGCCCGCACCGTCGAGCGCTTCAACGGCTTCGCCGGAACCGGTTTCGACGAGGACTTCCATCGTGGCGAGAGCGCCTACGACAAGTACTACTCCGACCCCACCGTGAAGCCGAACCCGTCGCTGCACCGGATAGACCGGGCGCCGTACTACGCGGTGAAGATCGTGCCGGGCGACCTCGGCACCAAGGGTGGCCTGGTCACCGACGAGCGGGCCCGCGTGCTCGGCCCGGACGGCGAGCCCCTGCCCGGGCTGTACGCCGCCGGCAACGTCTCGGCCGCGGTGATGGGCCACACCTACCCGGGCCCGGGCGGCACCATCGGACCCGCGCTCGTCTTCGGCTACCTGGCCGCCCTCGACATCGCCACGACAGCCCACGAGGACCACTGATGCCCATCGACCCCGACGTCGCCGTCGGCGCCCGGCTGCCCGACCTCACCTTCGCCTGGACCGAGTCCGACGTGCTGCTCCACCAGCTCGCGATCGGCGCGCACGAGCTCCACCACACCCTCGAAGGAGACCGGCTGCAGGTGCTGCCCTCCTTCGGCGTGGTGGCGCCGACCTTCCACGAGACCGCCCCGCCGCCCCTGGACCTTCCCGGCTGCGACATCGACCTGGCCCAGGTGGTGCACGGCGCCCAGGAGGTCACCGTCCACCGGCCGCTCCCGACCAGCGGCGAGGCCACGCTGCGCACCCGGATCACCGAGGTGTGGGACAAGGGCAGGGCGGCGGTGATCTGGCAGGAGGGCGAGGCGAGCACACCGGACGGAGCTCCGCTGTGGACCGTGCGGTCCTCGATCTTCGTTCGCGGCGAGGGAGGCTGGGGCGGCCCGCGGGGTGAGTCCGCCGCGGTGTCGCTGCCGGAGCGGGCGCCCGACGTCGAGTCGACGTACGACGTGTGGCCGCAGCAGGCGATGCTCTACCGGCTGTGCGGGGACCGCAACCCGCTGCACGCCGACCCGGAGTTCGCCCGTGCTGCCGGGTTCCCGGCGCCGATCCTGCACGGGTTGTGCACCTGGGGCATCGTGCTGCGCGAGCTGACCGAAGCCGTGCTCGACGGCGACGCCACCAGGGTGTCGGGCTTCCGGGCACGCTTCGCCGGCGTGGTGTTCCCCGGCGAGACGCTGCGAATCCGCGGGTGGGAGACCGACGACGGGATCGTGGCAGCCGTCACCGTCGGCGACGACGACCGGCCCGCCCTGGCCGACTGCGTGCTCGACCCGGCCTGACCCGTCACTCGTCCGGCGGCTGCTCCCGCTCCTCGAGCGACTCCGACGAGCCCGGTGGCTGCACGTGGCTCAGCCCGGGCCGCGGTGCCCGGCCCGCCGACTCGACCACCCTGCGCCCGACGGCGCCGGCGGCCTGGCCGACCCGGCTCGGCGGCGCCCCCGAGATCGCCCGTGGCACGACGGTCAGCGGGCAGTCCAGCCCGTGCAGCAGCCGCTGCAGGAAGCCCGGCCCCGCCTCGCCGTCGAGACGCCTCGGCGCGTCGATCACCAGCAGGTCGGCGCCCTCGGCGGCGTCGAGCAGGGTGCGCCGCTTGCTGCCGCGGACCAGCCTCACGGTGGCGGCGTGGTCCTCGCCGAGCACCTCGGCCACGTCCGCCTCGAACACCGCCTGCGCCCGGGCCCGCTCCCGGTCGCGGTCACCGGCCATCTGGTCGGGCGTGCCCCGCGAACCCGGTGGCGGTGTCGACGGTCGCCAGGCTCGCACGGCGACCAGCTGGGCACCCCGCAGCCTGGCCACGCCCGCCGCCCAGCGCAGCGCGGTCGGCGACTTGGACCGGGCACTGACCCCGACCACGACCTTGTTCTCGGACATCTGCGTCTCCTCGAGGAGTCGGCGGTTCAGGCGGTGACCGGTTCGGTTCCCTCACCGGAGACCTTGGTCAGCGGGTCGGCCACGTCCTCGAGGCTCTTGCCCTCCGCGTTGACACCGAAGACCAGCGCCACGATGCCACCGAAGGCCATCACCGCCGCGCCCAGCGTGTAGCCCCAGAACAGCGGCGTACGGTCGGTGCCGGCCCCGATCATCGCGCCGAAGATGGTCGGGCCGAAGGACCCCACGACCTGGGCGATCGCGAAGAAGTAGGAGATCGCCTGGCCACGCACCTCCAGCGGGAAGATCTCGCTCACGGTCAGGTACGCCGACGAGGCTCCGGCCGAGGCGAAGAAGAACGACACGCACCAGAAGATCGTGATCGTGGTGGCGCTCAGCACATCCGCCTTGAAGAGCAGCGCCGAGGCGAACAGGACCAGGGCGGAGATGACGTAGGTGGAGAAGATCATCTTGCGCCGGCCGATCGTGTCGAACAGCGGGCCCAGCACCAGCGGGCCGAGCAGGTTACCGGCGGCGAAGGCGAAGAAGAAGTAGCCGACGTTGCCCGTGGAGATGTGGAAGAAGTTCTCGAGCACCAGCGCCTGCGTGAAGAAGATCGCGTTGTAGAGGAAGCTCTGCGTGATCATCATGGTCAGGCCGAGGAAGGTCCGCGACGGGTACTGCTTGAAGAAGACCGGCGCGAGCTGCTTGAACGAGATCTGCTCGGTGGCCTTGATCCACATCGCCTTGGCCTGGTCGACCGGCGCGAGCGTGACGCCCCGGTCGCGCAGCGAACGCTCGATCTCGTCCACCGTGGCGTTCGCCTCGTCGGCGTGGCCGTGGGTGACCTGCCAGCGCGGGCTCTCCGGGATGTGGCGGCGGATGAAGATGATGATCAGGCCGAGCACCGGGCCGATGAAGAACGCGATCCGCCAGCCCCAGCTCTCCGCAACCAGGCCGGGGTTGAACAGCGGGATGGAGACTCCGGCACCGATAGCCGCTCCGGCCCAGTAGGTGCCGTTGATGGCCAGGTCGACCCGGCCGCGGAACTTCGACGGGATCAGCTCGTCGATCGCTGAGTTGATCGCGGTGTACTCGCCACCGATGCCCATCCCCGCGACGAACCGGAAGATCCAGAGGAACCACACCGAGAACGAGAAGCCGCAGACCCCGCTGCCGACGAGGTAGATCAGCAGTGTCACCACGAAAAGCTTGCGGCGGCCGAGCTTGTCGGTGAGCCGCCCGAACACCAGGGCTCCGACGACCTCCCCGATGAGGTAGACCTGAGCGGTGAAGCCCACCTCGCCGGTGGACATGTGCAGGTCCGGGGCGAAGGCGCCGACGGAGACCATCTGGATCTCCAGGCCGTCCAGGATCCAGGCCGTCCCCAGGCCGACCACGACCAGCCAGTGGAACCTCGCCCATGGCAGCCGGTCCAGCCGGGCCGGGATCAGACTCCGGACCGCGCCGGTGTCAGCCGTGGTCATCGCCATGCCGAGACCTCCTGAGGTGTGTGCCGCGTCCTGCCGTCAAACGCCCCTCCGGCAACGTACCCCGGCACCGGACCGGGCGGAAGTATTGACATTCGGGCCGAATGGAGGCAGGCACGGTCAACGCCGTGGCTATCCGCGGCGCGGCGGAGGGACCCCGCTCAGCGGGGGGTGGTGGGCCGCGGCGTCAGCTGCTGGCTCCCGAGGCGAGCGCCTGGCGGATGGCCGGGACCAGCGAGTTGTCGAAGGCGGGGTCACCGTTGCCGTACAACGCGATGACGTGCCGCAGGACCGGGAAGGAGTTGCTGGACGCCGACTGCGTGTAGACCGGTTCGACGTACAGCAGCCGGCCCCCGAGCGGGACGGCCTCCAGGTCGCCGAGCACCACCGTGGAGTTGCCGCCACGCTGGAGCGTGAGCGCCTCGGAGATCTTGGTCGAGGACTCGATGTCGTTGCGGACCTGCAGCGGCGCCTCGCCCCCGGATCCGGACGGGAAGTTCAGCTCGGTGAACCTGCCGTAGTCGGGACCGGGCTGGGCGTCGACGGAGATGAACGCGGAGAGGTCCCGCCGGTTGTGGTTCACCATCGGGCTGGACAGCGAGTAGGTCTGCCTGCCGAGGCCGTCGGGGGACATCGACATGTACGCCGGGGGCTGCGTCGGACTCGCCCCACCGTTGCCGTGCGAGCCGGAGTTGAGCTGCTTGTTCGCCGCCACGGTCGGGTCGTTGGGGACCTTCCAGAAGTCGTTGCCGCTGTAGAAGTCGGCGGGACTCCTGACGTGGTACCGGGCGAGCAGGTTGCGCTGGACGTCGAAGAGGTCCCGCGGGTAGCGCAGGTGCGGGAGCAGGGCGGACGGGATGCTCGACTGCGGTTTCACCAGCCCCGGGAACACGTGCTCCCACTCCTTGAGCAACGGGTCGGGTAGCTGGTGCTCGTTCCACTGGTACAGCGTCACCTTGCCGGTGTAGGCGTCGACCGTCGCCTTGACCGAGTCCCGCATGTAGTTGACCTGCCGGTTGCCCTGGGCGACCGAGGCACCGTTGGTGGTCAGTGTGTTGGTCGTCGCCTGGCGCAGGTTGACCAGCTGGGAGTTGGGGTAGTTGCTCGAGCTCGTGTACCCGTCGACGACCCACTTGATCCGGCCGTGGACGACGGCCGGGTAGACGTCACCGTCGAGCGTCAGCCACGGGGCGACCTTGGCCACGCGGGCGCGCGGGTTGCGCACCAGGAGCAGCTGCGAGGCGCTGTTGACGTCGGCGCTGAACAGCACGTTCGGGCTGCCGAGGCTGACCGCGAACATGAACCGGCGCAGCGTCGACCCGATCGGGATCCCGCCGTGGGCGTGGTACGTCGTGTGCGCGGCCGCCGAGCTGCCGTCGCGGCCGGGGTGGTCGAACTCCAGTCGGTGGTGGTTGCCCGCGGGCTGGCCGACGATCGAGTACCGCGGCGAGGACTGCCCGAAGTAGACCGCGGGCTGGCTGACCGGGATCTGCTGCTCGGGTGGCATCCCGCCGTCCAGGAATCGGGGGCTCTCGGTCCGCGGGTCCATGGTGTCGGTGGGGGCGGCCACCACGCCGTAGCCGTGGGTGTACACCAGGTGGTCGTTGACCCAGTTGTTCTGCGGCACGCCGCCCATGTGCAGCTCCCGCACGGCGAGCGCCACGTCGCGGGACCTGCCGCCGAGGTCGTAGTGGTCGACGTCGAGCGTGCCCTTGAAGTGGTAGTAGGACTGCAGCTCCTGCTTGACGTTGAACGTCGGCGAGATCTCGTTGGGGTCCAGCAGAGGGATCTGGGCAGTGCGGCGGGCCTGGCTCAGGAGGGCCTTGCCCTGCAGCGTCTTCGCCGGGTCCTCGGGCCCCGTGCGCACGGCGTCCTTGAGGCCGAACGCGGTGAGGGTGGCCTTCTGGTTGTGGGCGATCTCGCTCAGGTCGAGGGTCGCGGCGCTCGGGTTCTCGCGGTAGTGCTGCACCAACCCCGGCCAGATCGAGCCGAACACCACCGACCCCGCCACCATCAGGGCCAGGCCTGCGGCGATGACGCGGACCCGGCGGATGGTGAAGACGTTGACGGCGAGGATGACGGCGGCCACCGCTGCGACGACCACCAGGCCGATCGTCGCGGGCATCACCGCGTGCACGCTGGTGTACGACGCTCCGGTCACCGGCCCCCGGTGGGACCACTCCACGTTGTACTGGGTGACCCAGTAGTTGGCCGCCTTGAGCGCCAGGTAGCCCGCCAGCAGCACCGAGAACAACCGGATCGTGGAGCGGGTGACCTTCCGGCCCTTGCCGCGAATCCGCCACCCCCCGTAGAAGTAGCCGCCGATCAGGGCGACCCAAAGCCCCAGCACGACGACCTGCGTCAGCAGGGAGACCACGAGCTGGTGGAAGGGCAGGACCTCCATGTAGAAGGAGATGTCCTTGTGGAACTGCGGATCGGTCTGGTGCCAGGGCGAGGCGTTCTGCCACAGCAGGTAGGTCTGCCACTGGCCGGCCGCGTGCATCCCGACCCGCACCGCAGGAACGACGACGGCGACCAGCAGGATCAGGCGCCACAGCCGTGGCTCGTGCTCGCGGAACCACCAGCGCACGGCATGGTCCTGCCGATCGACGCGCAGGCGGGGCCGGCCACGACGCACCGCGCGGATCGTGAATCCGCCCACCAGCCCGGCCAGCAACGCGAACACGCAGAACAGCCCGATCTTGACTCCGAGCATCGTGGAGTACACCGAGCCGTCGTGCACGGAGTCGAACCACAGCTGCGTGGTGACGAGCTTCACAGCGACTCGGAACAGCAGCACGAGGACCACCACGACGACGACGGCGATGAGCGCTCGCCGGCCCCACCGCTTGAGGCTGTCCAGCACGGTGTTCTGCCCGCCGGGCACCGGTCGCGGATCCAACATGGCCGTCAACGTAACCACGTTGTCTGAGCGCCTGCTGAGGAGTCCACGGTTGGAGCCACCCGATCTCTCAGTCTCCTGCAAGGAACCCGCGAGCCACGGTAACGGGCCGATTCCCGCGCATCAGCGGCCGAGGAGCAGCCCGCTGGTCGGCACCCCGGTGCCGGCGGTCACCAGCACGTGCTGCACGTCGTCGACCTGGTTGACCGAGCTGCCCCGCACCTGTCGCACCGCCTCGGCGATGCCGTTCATGCCGTGGATGTAGGCCTCGCCGAGCTGGCCGCCGTTCGGGTTGACCGGGAGCCGGCCGCCGAGCTCGATGCCGCCGTCCGCGACGAGGTGGCGGGCCTCGCCGCGTTCGCAGAAGCCCAGCTCCTCCAGCTGGATCAGCACGAACGGCGTGAAGTGGTCGTACAGGATCGCCGTCTGCACGTCCGGCGGGCGCAGGCCCGACCGCTGCCACAGCGAGCGGCCGACCACGCCCATCGCGGGCAGGGCGGCCACGTCGGTCTCGTAGTAGCCGAACATCATCATCTGGTTCGGCCCGGAGCCCTGCGCGGCGGCGTTGACCAGCACCGGCGGGCATGCCAGGTCACGGGCGCGGTCCGCGCTGGTCACCACGATCGCGACGCCGCCGTCGGACTCCTGGCAGCAGTCGAACAGGTGCAGCGGCTCGACCACCCAGCGGCTGGCCTGGTGCTCCTCCAGCGTGATCGGACGGCCGTGGAACCACGCCCGGGGGTTCGTGGCGGCGTGCCGCCGCATCGCGACCGCCACGCGGCCGAAGTCCTCGCTGGTCGCGCCGTACTCGTACATGTACCTCCGGGCCTGCAGGGCGACCCACGCGGCGGGCGTCGCGAGACCGTACGGCAGATGCCAGGAGAACTCCGGTGAGAGCGCGGCCGTGCCCGCCTGGCCGAACCGGTGGCCGGACCGTTCGTTGAACGCCCGGTAGCACACGACCATCTCGGCCTGCCCGGACGCGACGGCCATCGCGGCGTGCGCGACCGTGCCGCAGGCGGCACCGCCGCCGTAGTCCACGCGGGAGAAGAACGACAGCTCCGGGATGCCCAGCTCGCGGGCGACCGCGATCTCGGAGTTGGCGTCCTGGGTGAAGGTCACCAGGCCGTCCACGTCCGACGGCGTGAGACCGGCGTCCTTGAGCGCGGCGAGGCACGCCTCGGCCGCGAGCTGCAGCTCCGAACGGCCTGACTCCTTGGAGAACTCCGTCGCGCCGATGCCCACGATCGCCGTCCGGCCCGAGATCGTCATGCGGGCTCCCCCAGCCGTACGGTCGCCACCACGTGGTCGCCGAGGCTCACCGCGCCGCGTACCTCCACGGTGTGCTCGTCCCGAACGCGCCCGGTCATGGTCAGGGTCTCCCCGGCGCACGCGGGCGCGCCCAGCCGCAGCGCGATGCCCGCCAGGCGCGCGCCCGCGAGCCGCTCCAGGACGTACCTCTGGACCAGGCCGATCGTGGTGAGGATGTTCAGGAAGATCTCCGGTGCGCCCTGCGCACGCGCGATCGCCGGATCGTGGTGCACCGCGGTGAAGTCCCTGGTGGCCAGCGCCGTGGAGATCACGAACGTCGGCGTCAGCTCGATCCGCAGCTCCGGCAGCCCTCTCCCGGCGGTCTCGGAGACGGCTTCGGCAACGGTTTCGGCCGCCGGCGCCGTACCGGCCGGGCGCCACTGCGGGAGGGTCAGCTCGTCGTCCATCCGCTGGAACTCCAGCTCCACCGGCATGCCGACGCGCACGTCCTCGGGCGGGCAGCCGAGGAGGCCGCCGACCATCCGCACTCCCTCCTCCAGGTCGACCAGCACCACGGCGTACGGCGGCCGCAGCCCCGGCACGGGCGGATGGTGGTGCACGACGTAGCTGTGCACGACGCCGCGCCCGCCCGCCACCGCGTGGTCGCGCTTGGTCGCGTGACAGCGCGGGCACATCGGGCCGGGCGGGTGGCGCAGCGCGCCGCACTCGGCGCAGCGCTGAATCCGCAGCTCACCGGCCTGGACGCCTTCCCAGAAGAAGGCGGAGTCGGGCTCGATGACCGGTCGCAGCGGGTACCGGCCGCCGGACGGCGCGGCGGCGGGGCGCGGCCTGAACTTCAGCACCCGGAACAGCATCTCCGCGACGCGCTCGTCCCCGGCGTACCAGCGCTGGTACCAGGTCACGAAGTAGCCCTCGCCGAGCGCGGTCCGCTTGGGGCCGGTCACGCCGCCGAAGCGTACGGTCGGGCGGAGCCGCTCGCCGAGCCGTACGTAGCGGTCGTAGGTGTGCTCGCAGTCGGTGGCGACGACGCCGGTGTAGCCCGCGTCGTCCAGGATCGTCAGGACCCGACTGGCCGCGGTCTCCGGCTGCTCGCCGAGCCCGGGCATGGACCAGACCTGGATCATGGCCGGCGGCGCGAGGCCGGCCCAGCCCGTCTCCTGGACGCCGAGGGCCTGGGCCCAGTTGCGGATCATGGGCGCGTTCACCGGGTCCGGGCCCGGTGGCGCCGGCCGCTCGCCCTTCGCGGCCAGCTCGTCCGCGAGCGCCATCAGCCGATCGTGCATGTCTCTCCCTCCGCCGGGCGTCAGCGAGGGGCCCGCGGCAGGCCGAGGCCGATCATCGCGATGATCTCCCGCTGGATCTCGTTGACACCGCCGCCGAAGGTCAGCACGAGGGCGCCCTTGACCCCGTGGTCGAGGCGGTCGATCAGCTCCCGCGTCTCCGCGTCACCGGGGTCGCCGTACCGTGCCAGCGCCTCGCCGGCGATGCGCCCGGCGTCCTGCATGCGCTCGGAGCCGTAGATCTTGGTGGCGGAGGCGTCCGGCGCGCCGAGCCAGCCGAGGTCCATGCTCGCGGCGACCTGCCAGTTGAGGAGCTCGTTGATGCGCAGGAAGGCGTGGATCTCGGCGACCGCGCGGCGTACGGCGGGCTGCTCGATCAGCGGGCGTCCGTCGCGGCCCGGCTTGGCGCGCGCCCAGCGGACGAACCGGTCATAGGTGTGGCCGATGTTGCCCGCGGGGCCGAGCGTGACGCGTTCGTGGTTGAGCTGGTTGACGATCAGGTCCCAGCCGTGGTTCTCCTCGCCGACGAGCATGTCCACCGGCACGCGTACGTCCTGGTAGTAGGTGGAGTTCGTGTGGTGGCGGCCGTCCATGGTCATGATCGGCGTCCAGGAGAACCCCGGGTCGGCGCAGTCGGCGATGAGCATCGAGATGCCCTTGTGCTTCTTGGCCCCCGGGTCGGTGCGTACGGCCAGCCAGATGTGGTCGGCGTGGTGCGCGCCCGAGGTGAAGATCTTCTGGCCGTTCACGACGTAGTGGTCGCCGTCGCGTACGGCCGTGGTGCGCAGCGCGGCCAGGTCGGTGCCGGCGCCGGGCTCGCTGTAGCCGATGGCGAAATGACACTCGCCGGCGAGGATCCGGGGCAGGAACCGTTTCTTCTGCTCCGCGGTCCCGTACTGCACGAGTGTCGGCGCGACGGTGTTCAGCGTGATGATCGGGTACGGCACCTCGGCGCGGGCGATCTCGTTGGCGAAGATCTGCTGTTCGACCGGGCCGAAGCCGCGCCCGCCGTACTCCTGCGGGAGCTCGAAGCCGAGCATGCCGTCCCGGCCCAGCCGCGCGCAGTGCTCCAGGTACGCGGGGCCGAACGGGTCCTCCGCGATCTGGTCGCGCTGCGCGGCGGTCAGGCAGCCGCGGAAGTAGTCGCGCAGTTCGTCGCGGAGCGTCTTCTGCCCGGCGGTCAGGTCGATGAACATCAGGCCACCAGAGCTCCGATCGTGTCGAGCTGTGCCTCGGCTCCGCCGAGCAGGTGGGCGTAGTGCTTGACCCACGCGAAGTGGCGGTGGAGCGGATAGGTGACGTCGAGGCCGAGCCCGCCGTGCAGGTGCTGGCAGGTGTGGAGGGCCCGCAGCGCCCCGTCGCAGGCGGCCCAGGCCGCGACCGCGAGCACTTCGGCGGCGTCGTCGTGACCTTCGGCGAGCCGCCACGCCCCGGCCCACATGGCCACGTCGAGCGCCCGCGCCGCGATGTAGACGTCGCCGACCTGCATCGTGACGGCCTGGAACTCCGCCAGCGGGCGCCCGAACTGCTCGCGGCCCTTCACGTGCTCGGTGGTGAGCACCAGGGCGGCGGCGAGCGCGCCGGAGGCGGTGGCGACGGCTCCGGCCGTGGCGTGACCGAGCAGCGTCTCGTACGCGCCGGGCCCGAGCAGGGTGTCCGGGCCGGCCCGTACGCCGTCCAGGCCGAGGCGTGCCAGGGGCTCGCCGGTCGCCGCCGGCTGCCGGGTGACGGCGAGCCGGCCGGGTTCGAGGAGGAAGACGGCCACGCCGCCGTCCTCGGTACGGGCCGGGACGAGGATGTGGGCGGCCTGCTCGGCGTACGGCACGAAGGTCTTGACGCCGTCGAGCACGTACGCGTCGCCGTCGCGGCGCGCGGTCGTGGCCAGCGTCGTGGTCGGCGCCATGCCGGGCGGCGCGGAGGGGGCCGCGGCGGGCGGTGTGGCGAGGGCGGCGCCCGGTTCGCGTACGGCGGCCGTGATGATCGTCTCGCCCTCGGCCAGTGAGGTGAGCCCGGCGCGCTGGGCGGGGGTGCCGTGCCGGGCGACGGTGAGGGCTGCCGTGAGCGCGGCGAAGGCGGGTACCGGCGCTGCGCGGGCGCCGATCTCGCGCAGGATCACCGCCAGCTCGACCGCGCCCAGACCGGCGCCGCCGAGATCTTCGGGCAGGCAGGCACCGAGCAGACCGGCACGCGCGAGCGCCGTCCAGAGCGCACCGTCGTACGGGGCGCCGGACCGCTCGTGGGCCTCGATCCGCGTCGGGGCCGCCTCGCGTTCGAGGAGGTCGGCCGCGAGCTTCCGCAGCTCTTGGGCGTTGTCGTCGAGATCGAAGTCCATGATCCCCTCTCGCGGGAGGCGGGCCCTGCGAGGCAAAACTAGAACGGATTCTAGGACGTGTCCACTACCGGGGAAACGCTCACAACCGGCCATGTGACAGGGAATCGGGCACAGCGAGGTAATGGTGGCGTGTCCGGCGTGCAATAACGTGTTCTCGCAGCATGTACCCTTGTGCACAACGATCGCGTGGTCCGGGGCGCCGCGCTACGGACCGGAGGTGCCGACGTGACCGCAGAACCCACCGCGGCCGGACACCAGACCGGCCGGTCGCGCAGCCAACTCCAGCGCCGCAAGCGCATCCTCCAGGCGGCCGCGGCGCTCGCGTCGCGCGGCGGCGTGGAGGCGATGCAGATGCGCACCGTCGCCGAGCGCGCCGGGGTGGCCCTGGGCACGCTCTACCGCTACTTCCCCTCAAAGATGGACCTCGTCGTCGCCGTCGTCAACGAGGAGATGGACACCCTGGAGGCGAGCCTGGACCGGCGGCCGCCGCGTTCGGGCACTCCGGCCGGACGGGCCGTCGAGGTGCTGATGCGCGCGACGCGCGGGCTGATGCGCGAGCCGGAGCTCGCGGACGCCCTGATCCGCTCCCTGCTGCTGTCGGACGTCAAGACCGACCTGGGCGACCGGATGGCGGGGATGCTCGCCCGGGTCGCCGACGAGGACGCCGTCCCCGGCGAGGAGCATCGCGTCCTGCTGCGCTCGCTGTCGAGCGTCTGGGTCATGGAAATGATCGAGCTGCTTCGCGGCCACAGCGGCGACGAGCGGATCCAGGCACGCCTGGTCATCGCCGCCGAGCGCCTGCTCGCCGGCTTCTGACTCCCTCGGCGCACTCGGTCAGGCGGCCACCCCGGCCGTGAGCAGGTCGCGGTACAGGCCAGAACGCATGAACTGCAGGAGCAAACGAGCGAGAAGGGCCTCGAGGAACATGACGAGGGCCTTCGCGAGGACGGTCGTGACGATGTCAGGCACGGGGAACACCTCACTCAGCATGGGGGGTGCTTTCATCCTGAGTATGCCCGCTTGTCCTTTTTTATGGAAACCCTCGCGGTAACGAGAAGATGAATATCCGGCGACGGTGGGTCACCGCGAGGGAACCACCCGTCACGGCGTGGGCCACACCGTACGCCAGACCGTCCGCGCGGTGCTCGCGATGTCGCCGGCCACCCCGTCCGGAAGAGCGCCCGTGACGGCCGGAAGACCGTCCTTCATGCCCGTACCGACCCCGTCCTTGACGTTCTCGGCAAGCCGGGCGATCAGCTCGGCCCCCGGCACGTACGCGACGAGGGTTCCGCTGGGCAGGCGCGTCAGCAGCACCGCCCCGGCCGCGAACGCCCCGGCGCAGCCCATCGCGATCATCCAGCCGTGCGGCATCAACGGCCTGCTGCCGAAGAAGTGGCTCAGCCCCGGGACCTGGACGATGATGCCGAGCGCGGTCAGCGAGACGAGCCCGGACGCCAGCACCAGCGGGTCGCGCCCACCGGCCGCGATGGTCTGGGCGAGCTGGGTGCCGACCAGCGCGACGAGACCGACCGTGTTGGCCTGCTCCCGCGTGCCGCTCATCCGGCCGAGCGTCCAGGCGGTGATGGCCGCCCCGGCGGTCGCCCCGGCGCGTACGGCGATGTCGCGGGTGAGGGCGGTGCCGAGCGAGCGGTCCGGCCCCTCCTGCAGCAGCTCCTCACGGCTGACACCGGAGGGCGGGCGGGCCGCGAGCGCGACCGCCGGGAGCATGTCGGTGAGCAGGTTGACCAGGAGGAGCTGGCGGACGTTGAGCGGGCTGCTGCCGCTGACCAGGCCGGTGAGCACGGTGAAGGCGATCTCACCGAGGTTGCCGCCGAGCAGCACGGCGAGCGCGTCACGGGTCGAGCGCCACATCGCCCGGCAGTCCGCGACCGCGTCGGTGATGGTCTCGATCCGGTCGTCGGTCACGACGACGTCGGCGGTCTCGCGCGCCGCCGGGGTGGCCCGCTCGCCGAGCGCGATGCCGACGTCGGCCAGCCGGATCGCGGGCGCGTCGTTGGCGCCGTCGCCGGTGACGGCGACGACCCTCCCGGCCGCGCGCAGGGCCTGGACGATGCGCGCCTTCTGGCTGGGGCTCATCCGGGCGAACACCGAGACGTGGGACACCACCTCGCCCAGCTCCTCGTCCGCGACCGCGTCGAGGTCGGCGCCGGTCATGATCCGGCCGTTCAGAAGGTTCAGCTCGGCGGCGATGGCCTCGGCGGTCGTGGGGTGGTCACCGGTGATCATCATGACGTCGACCCCGGCATTGCGGAGCCGCTTCACCGCGTCCGCCGCGGTCGGGCGTACGGGGTCGGCGATGCAGACCAGGCCGTGGAGGCACAGCCGGTCGATGCGCGACTCGGTGAGGTCCTGCCGGCCCGACGCCTCACGCTCGGCGACCGCGAGGACCCGGTAGCCCAGGCGCGCCAGCCGATCCACCTCCTGGTCGACCTTCTCCCGCGCGTCGGAGTCGAACTCGGTGAGCCCCTCCTCACGGAACCACGAGTCGCAGCGGTCCAGCACGATCTCCGGCGCGCCCTTGACGCTGAGGATCTGTCCTTTCGGGGTCCGGCCGAGCACCGCGTGATAGCCGCGTGCGGGCTCGAACGGGAGCTCGTCGACGCGCTTCCAGGACTCCAGCCCCTCGGCCTCCTCCATGT
>JBOHDO010000039.1:0-15692 GCA_050699415.1 Marmoricola sp. | reverse complement strand
CGACCTGCTCGCCGCGTCCGACGCGGTCCTGCCCAAACCCGAGGGGCTCGGCTGGCCCGAGGCAGCCGGCCTGCTGCTGACCGGTGCGACCGCGGTGCACACCCTGGTCGCCACCGGCGTGCACGAGGGCGACACGGTGCTGGTCCACGGTGCCGCCGGCGGCGTGGGCCTGATGGCGGTGCAGCTGGCCGCGCTCCGTGGCGCGCGGGTGGTCGGCACCGCCAGCGAGCGCAACCACGGCCTGCTGCGCGAGCTCGGCGCCGAGCCGGTGACCTACGGCGACGGGCTGGCCGAACGGGTCCGGGCCGCGGCGCCGGGCGGCGTGGACGCGGCGCTGGACCTGGTCGGCACCGACGAGGCGCTGGACGTCTCGCTGTCCCTGGTCGACGACCGCGACCGGATCGCCACGATCGCGAGCTTCGCGCGCGGGGGCGAGGAGAAGGTGAAGGTGCTCGGTGGCGGGCCCGGCGCCGACCCCGGCGACGACATCCGGACGGGCGCGCGTGCGGAGCTGCTCGAGCTGGCCGGGTCGGGACGGTTGCGCGTGGTGGTCGACTCGACCTACCCGCTGGCCGAGGCCGCCGCGGCGCACCGCCGGGTCGCCGGCGGGCACGTGACGGGCAAGGTCGTGCTGCTGCCCTGACCCTGCCGCTCGGACCGGGTCAGCCGAAGAACACCTGCGCCTCGGCGTACTCCTCCGGCTTGACCAGCTTGAGCTCGCCGGTCGCGTCGGCCAGGGAGACCCGGACGATGTCGGTGCCGCGCAGGGCCGTCATGGTGCCGAAGTCACGGTCGTGCACCGCCGCGATGGCGTGCAGGCCGAACCGGGTGGCCAGCCAGCGGTCGAACGCGGACGGCGTGCCGCCGCGCTGCACGTGGCCGAGCACCACCGCGCGGGACTCCTTGCCGGTGCGGGACTCGATCTCCACGGCGAGCCGGTCGCCGATGCCGCCCAGCCGGACGTGGCCGAACGCGTCCTCCTGCCCGGACTGGAGGGTCATCCCGGTGCCGTCGGCCGGCGTCGCCCCCTCGGAGACGACCACGATCGGGGCGAACCGGCTCTGGAACCGCTCCTCCACCAGGGCGCACACCTGGTCGATGTCGAAGGGCTGCTCGGGGATCAGCACGATGTTCGCGCCACCGGACAGTCCCGCATGCAGGGCGATCCATCCGGCGTTCCGGCCCATCACCTCCACGACCAGCACCCGGTGATGCGACTCCGCGGTGGTGTGCAGCCGGTCGATCGCCTCCATCGCGATGTTGACCGCGGTGTCGAAGCCGAAGGTGAAGTCGGTGGCGGACAGGTCGTTGTCGATCGTCTTGGGTACGCCGACCACCTTCACGCCGAGGTCGTGCAGCTTGGTGGCGACGCCCAGGGTGTCCTCCCCGCCGATCGCGACCAGCGCATCGACGCCGAGCCCGGCGAGGTTCTCGCCGATCCGCTCGACGCCGCCCTCGACCGCGAACGGGTTGGTGCGCGAGGTGCCCAGGATGGTGCCGCCGCGGGGCAGGATGCCGCGGACCTGGTCCACACCCAGCTCGCAGGTGATCCCTTCCAGGGGGCCCTTCCAGCCGTCCCGGAAGCCGATGAAGTCGTAGCCGAACTCCTTCACGCCGCGCCGGACCACGGCCCGGATCACCGCGTTCAGGCCGGGACAGTCCCCGCCCCCGGTGAGCACTCCGACCCGCATGTCCACTCCCCGCCTCGGTCTGGTTTGGAACGATCCATTCGAGCCTAGCCGGGGACGGCGGCGTTCGTCACGGGCCGCCCGGCCAGCGGCATGCGCCGGCGTACCACGACCAGCACCAGCGACCACAGCAGGCAGACCACCAGCGCGCCGCCCCACATCGCGGCCGACCCGCGCGCCAGCAGCGCGGTGTAGACGAGCGGAGCGATCGCGCCCGACGCGTTCCAGGCGAGCTGGTTCGCCGACATGTACCGGCCGCGCAGCGCGGGCGGGGGCGTCTCGGCCGCCAGCGCCCCGACCACCGGTCCGGCGACCATCTCCCCCAGGGTGTAGACCACTGCCGCCGCGAGGACGAGGACCAGGCCGGTGCGCACCGACAGGGCGTCGGCGGTCCAGAACATCGCGAACGAGCTCGCGGTGAAGCAGATCGCGGTCAGCAACACGCGGATCCGGACGACGCCGGTCATGGTGCGCACCACCAGCCCCTGCCCGACGCCGATCATCACGGTGTTGATCACGAACACCACACCAGGTATCCAGCCGGGCAGGTGCAGCAGGTGGGCGAAGTAGACCGGCATCGCCACGTTGAGCACCATCTCGGTCATCGCGTAGCAGAACGTCGAGGCGATCAGCCAGCGGTAGGCACGGTCGCGCAGCACGACCCGCCAGCCGCCCTCGGACGCCGCGGCGGGCGCGGGCCGCTGCCCGCCCGAGACGCCGAGCATCAGCACGAACGCGCCGACGTACGACGCGGCGTTGGCCAGCACCACGGCGTGGTAGGCCGCGTGGGTGCCGATGCCGAGCGCGACCGCGGCCAGCACGCCGCCGACCCCGTAGCCGGCGTTGCGCAGCGCCCCGACGAAGCCGAACCACAGCTCCCGCTCGCCGGGTCGGGTGATCTGGGTGATCAGCGGGCCGTTCGCGCCCCAGAAGCAGGTGCGGCCCAGCGTCGCCGCAGCGACCACCGCCCCGACCTCGGGGGTGTTCGACGCGAGCGGGTAGAGGGCGAAAGCGACCGCCTGGATCACGTTGCCGGACTGCATCATCTTCTTCGCGCCCAGGGCGTCGACGAAGTGCCCGACCGCCGGCACCATCGGGAACACCAGGGCGTTGGCGACGGTCATCGCCAGGCCGAGCTGCACCAGATCCAGGTGAGTCTCGTGCAGGAAGTACAGCAGCGACAGCGGCATCCAGATGCCGCTGCCGAGCGCGTCGATGCCGAGCGCTCCCACGAAGCGGCGGTGCTCCCCGATCGGCGGGAACCCGAGGCGGCTGAGCACCGGTTGATGCTGTCACAGTAGGCCTGTGCCAGCAGCCGATTATGCCGCCGCCCACCGCCAGGAGGGTCGATCGGTCCGGTTCGGCTGGGGCCTGTCCGGAGCCGCCGCGATGGCCCCGGGCGCGGATGTCGTCGTGGTCGTGGACGTGCTGTCGTTCACGACCACGGTGAGCGTGGCACTGGACGCCGGCGCCACCGTGCTACCGCTGCCGCCATCCGCGGACGGTGCCGGGTTCGCGCGGGGCCGTGCCGCCGTGCTGGCGGCCGGGCGCTCCCGCCCGGGCGACGGGCAGGTCAGCCTCTCCCCAGCGAGCATGCGCGCAGCCGCCCGCGCGGGCCAGCGGATCGTGCTGGCCTCCCCCAACGGGTCGACGATCAGCCATCACCTGGCCGGGGAGTCCGTCTGCGTGGCCGGCTGCCTGCGCAATGCCAGGGCGGTCGCCGGCTGGGTCGCCCGGCCCGGTGCCGGGAGCGTGGCGGTGCTCGCCGCCGGGGAGCGCTGGTCGGACGGCTCCCTGCGCCCGGCCGTGGAGGACCTGTGGGGTGCGGGCGCGGTGGTCGCCGGGCTGTACGACCGGGGCTGGCACGACCTCTCGGTCGAGGCCCAGGTGGCCCGGGCGGCGTACCTGGCCGTCATCGGGCGGCTTCAGGAGTCACTGCTGGACTGCGCGAGCGGGCGGGAGCTCGCGGCTTCGGGGTTCGCCGACGACGTACGCGTCGCCGCCGAGCTGGACGAGAGCACGGTGGTGCCGGTGCTGCGCGAGGGTGCGTACGTCGACGGCACCCGACGGGCATGAGCCGGCGCCCCAACGGGCACCCGGGGTGACATGAAGAAGGTCCTCGAGCTGCTCGTGTGCTTCCTCCACCCGATCGCCGTGGTGCTGGGCTGGGTCAACCTGCTGGGACGGCGGGACCTGACGGGCGGCATCAAGCTGGTGTGGGCGATCGCGCTGCTGATCCCGATCGTGCCGTTCCTGTACGTGCTTACCGGCGGCGACCTGTGGTGACCCTCAGCCCGTAGCCGCACGCTCGGCGGCGCTGCGGAGCACGCAGAACTCGTTGCCCTCGGGATCGGCGAGCACGGCCCAGCCGGTGCCGTCGGGGTTGCGCCGGTCGTCGACCAGGCTCGCCCCGATGCCGAGGATCCGGTCGACCTCGGCCTCCCGGGCCTGCTGCGGCTGCAGGCACAGGTGCATGCGGTTCTTCACGGCCTTGGGCTCCGGCACCTTCAGGAACAGCAGTGCCCGTGTCTCGTCGAGCATGAACCCGGTCTCGTCGTCGTCCGGGGTGTCCTCAGGGTCCATGGGGATGTCGAGCACCTTGCTCCAGAACCCGGCGAGCGAGTAGGGATCGGCGCAGTCGAAGCAGGTGTTCTGGATCATCGAGCTCATCGGCCCACCCCAGCAGGAACGTCGCAGGCAGGCAACCGAATACGTGTGCTCAGGCGGCTGCAGCCCGGGCCAGGTGGACCACGCCGTCCTGCCCGCAGCGATGGGTGCCCGTGGCGTCGGTGCGGAACCAGAACCCGTGGGGGCTGCGCCAGTACTGCACGCCGGGCTCGGCGGGGTAGGTGTGCCAGCGACTGAGGGTCTTGATCCGGTGACTGGGCCGGGTCAGCCGGGCGCCGTTGGCAAGGCAGGTCTGGCCGGGCGGTCCGCCGGTGTCGGGGTGGCGGTACGGGACGAGGTGGTCGGTGTCCTTGCGGCGGCCGGTGCCGACCGCCCACGGGAAGGAGTCGACCGGACGGAGCTGGTGCAGCGCCTCGACCAGGCGGGCGGGGAACTCATAGCCGTCGACCGGCCGCTGGCCGGCGATGTCGAGCACCGGGGTCACCGTCACGCAGGCGGAGCCGGCCCAGTCGCGCACGGTCTCCACGGTGACCGGGCCGTAGCCCTCGACCCGGGCGACACGGTGGCGCTCACCGCCGATCGCATCGTCGGTCAGGTGGGCGAAGAGACGCAGCTGTGGGCGAAGCACTTCGGGGTCCACGCTGGCCAGCGCATCGCGCAGGGAGTGGTCGGGATCGTGCTCGCGATCCAGCTCCCGGTCGGCCACGCCGGCATCGTGCGCGGCGTCGAGCAGCAGCTCCAGCGCGGCGGCGGGGTGGGCGAGGATGCCGATCGCCTTCGAGCGACGTACGTCGACCGGGTCGTCATCGCCCTGCTCAGCCAGGACCTCGGCGATCCGGCTCACCATCGCGTCGAACACGACCACGTCACCGTGCGCGGCGCGGGCGATCAGCACGGACAGGCCGTGCTCGTCGGTGCGGGTGCGCACGAACCGGGCCTGCTCCTCGAGCCGTCGAGCCTGCTCCGCCCGGGCGGGATCGGCCTCGACGACCTTCGCCTCGACCAGCGCCAGCAGCCTGCCGGCGGGCAGCGAGTCGACGTACGGCGCGACCGCAGCATCGACGTGCGCCGCTCCGGCAACCTCCAGCCCGTGGCTGAGCCGGGCGACCTTCCGGGCCACCCACGACTCCAGCCGCAGCCCGTGCACCGCCGCCCAGCACTGCGGCAGCCGGTGGCGTAGGTCGAGGGCGTCGGCCATCAGGTTCTTCGCGGCCATCGGGTGCAACCGGCACATCGCGCCGAACTCGGCCGCGGCGAACTCCTCGACCCACGGCGTGCCCCTCCCGCCGATCCCGGCCAGGTCACCGTCCCCCGCCGGAGCCCGCCGCTGGCCGTCCATCTCGACCTCGCCGTGCAGGTCACACCAGTGCGCCGCCAGCGCCAGCAGCTCGGCGTCCGCCGACAGCTGCGCCTCCCGGTTGGCCTCGACGGCGAGCAGCACCTCACGTGCACCCAGCTCGTCGAGGCCTGCGATCATGCGACCCAGTGTATCGAACATATATTTGGATATCAAGCAACGGTTTCGGACTATGATCGCCGCATCTTTTCGTCGGTCGCACGGCCGACCGCCGATGGTTCGAAGGGGCCGTGGTCGCCATGGCGATCAGCCAGCGGCACCGCGGGCCCGGTGCCGCGGACGCTACGTTGCTGCCATGACGTTCTCGATCGTGGCGCGAGCCGAGCACCCGTCCGGTGACCCCGAGTGGGGCGTGGCGGTCGCCTCGAAGTTCCTCGCCGTCGGCGCCGCGGTACCGGCCGCGGTGGCCGGCGTCGGCGCCATCGCCACCCAGGCCAACGCCAACGTGGCCTTCAAGGGCATCGGGCTGTCGCTGCTCGACGAGGGCGCGACCGCGGAGGTCGCGCTGCAGCGGATGCTCGAGGAGGACGACCAGCGCGACCACCGCCAGGTCGGCATCGTCGACTCCGAGGGCGCCGCGGCCAGCCACACCGGGCCGGAGTGCTTCGACTGGGCCGGCGGGCGCACCGCGCCGGGCATGGCCGCGCAGGGCAACATCCTGGTGGGTCCGGATGTGGTGGAGTCGATGGTCCGGGCCTGGCACGAGCACGACGGCGAGCCACTCTCCCGGCGGCTGCTCGCGGCACTCGCCGCCGGGGATGCCGCCGGTGGTGACCGGCGTGGCCGGCAGTCGGCGGCGCTGCTGGTCGTGCGCGAGAGAGCGGGGTACGGCGGCCTCGACGACGTCGCCGTCGACCTGCGCATCGACGACCACGAGCAGCCGGTGGCCGAGCTCGCCCGGCTGCTGGACCTCAACGACCTCTACCTGACCGCATCGACCGAGGACGAGCAGGTGCCCGTCGACGCGACCCTGCGTGAGGAGCTGGACGACCGCGCCCGGGCCGCCGGGCACCGGGACTTCCTCGCCTGGGTGGGCGCGGCGAACTACGAGATGAGGGTGGCCGAGGACGCCGGCTGGGTCGACCGGCGGGTGCTGGCCATCATCCGTGGTGAGGAGCAGTGAGCATCCTCGCCATCGACGCCGGCACGACAGGGGTGACCGCCCTGGTGGTCACCCAGGAGGGCACCATCGCCTCCCGCGGCTACCAGGAGTTCCCGCAGCACTTCCCCCGGCCGGGCTGGGTCGAGCACGCTCCCGAGGAGATCTGGCAGGCCACCCTGGAGGCCGTGCGGGCCTGTCTGGCCGGCTGGCCCGGCGAGCGCGCAGAGCTCAAGGGCATCGGCATCACCAACCAGCGCGAGACCGTGCTGCTGTGGGACCGGGAGACGCTCGGGTCGCCGCGACGCGCGATCGTGTGGCAGGACCGGCGTACCGCGGACATCTGCACCCGGATGAAGCAGCAGGGCCACGAGGACCGGGTCACCGAGCTGACCGGCCTGCGCCTGGACCCGTACTTCTCCGGCACCAAGCTGGCCTGGCTGGCCGAGCACGACCCCCACACCTGGTCGCTGGTCGAGTCCGGCCGGTACGCCGTCGGCACGGTCGACTCCTACCTGGTCGCCCGGATGACCCGCGGCACCTGGCACCTCACCGACGTCTCGAACGCCTGCCGCACGCTGCTGTTCGACCTGGAGCGGGGGGACTGGTCCGACGAGCTGTGCGAGCTCTTCGGGGTCCCCCGCGACGCGTTGCCCGAGCTGGTGCCGAGCTGGGGCGAGCTGGCCACCACCGACCCTGGGTCCTTCCTCGACCTCGAGCTGCCCGTCGCCGGGATCGCCGGAGACCAGCAGGCCGCACTGTTCGGCCAGACCTGCTTCGACGTCGGCGACTCCAAGTGCACCTACGGCACCGGCTCGTTCATCCTGGCCAACACCGGCGACGCGGTGCAGCGCTCCGACGCCGGGCTGCTGTCCACCGCCGCCTGGCGCTCCCCCACCGGCGACCTCACCTATGCGCTCGAGGGCGCGATCTTCGTCACCGGAGCGGCCGTGCAGTGGCTGCGGGACGGGCTGCAGCTGGTCGGCTCGGCCGCCGAGACCGAGGCGGTCGCCGCCACCGTCTCCTCGACCGACGGCGTGGTCTTCGTGCCCGCGCTCACCGGGCTGGGCGCGCCCCACTGGGACCCCGCGGCCCGCGGCACGATCCTCGGCATCACCCGCGGGACGACCCGAGCCCACCTGGTCCGGGCGACGCTGGAGGCGATCGCCTACGAGGTCCGCGACGTGGTGGACACCATGCCGTCGACCACCACGCTGGCCGTGGACGGCGGTGCCAGCGCCAACGACTTCCTGTGCCGGTTCCAGGCCGACCTGCTCGGCGTACCCGTGGAGCGGCCCCGGATCGTCGAGACCACCGCGCTGGGCGCCGCCTTCATGGCCGGTCTCGGCACCGGGCTCTGGGACTCCACCGAAGACCTGCGCGACACCTGGCAGCTGGACGCCCGCTTCGACCCGGACACCTCCGACTCCGTGCGGTCCCGGATGGACGACGGCCACCGTCGCTGGCAGGAGGCCGTCGAGCGCGCGAAGGGCTGGGCCTAGACCGAGTCGAGCCTGCGGCGGGCGGCGTCACGCTCGGCCTCCGCGGACGCCAGCGCCTCCCCGGCCTCGGCCCGGAGCGCCCGGCTCTCCTCGAGGTCCTCGTCCACGGCGTCGATGTCCTCCTCGAGACCCGCCACCCGCCGCCGCAGCTCATCGAGCTCCCCGGCCAGCTGGAGCCGACGCGCCTCGAGGTCGCGGGCCGCGCGCTCCAGGTCGTCCAGCGCCTCACGCTGTCGCTGGTACGCCGCCTCGGCCTGCTCCAGTGCGTCCTCGGCGCGGGCACGTCGTACCCGCTCGTCCTCGGGTACGACGTGCAACCCCGACCGTGCCGGCGGCTCCGGGGCCGCCACGGCAGTGGCCCGGGTGCCGACCGCAGCGGGCACCGCGAGGACCGTCTCCACGTCGAGCTCGGACATCCCGGTGGAGCCGAACGGCCTGACCAGCAGGCCGGTGCGCACCACGTCGGCGGCGACCGGGTCGAGCATGGCCGCGTTGAGCACCGCCTCGACCTGCTCGACGATCGCGGTGCTGAGCCGGACGCCGTGCTCGCGGGCCAGGCTGCGGGCCGTGCCGGCCAGCGCGGTGGTCAGCTGGCGGCGCTGCCGGGTGAGCGTGCGCAGCTCCTCACCCTGCATCGACTCCGCGGCCCCCCGGAGTGCCCGGCCCAGCTCGAGCGCACGCTCGATCTGCTCCGGCTCGCGGCGCACCAGCTGGTTGACCGCCCACGCAGCGGTCGACGGCTTGCGCAGCTTGCGCACCCGGGCCGCGACCTCCCGGTCCGCCCGCTTCGCGGCCTCGTCTCGGTCGTCGGTGAACGTGCCGACCGGTCCCGCGTAGAGCCGGTCGGCGATGTCACGCAGCGGGTCAGCCATCGGCGTCCCCGAGTGCCTCCAGCAGCGCCCGCAGTGCCTCGTGGCACGAGCTCGCGCGGATCGTGTGCCGCTCACCCTCCAGCTGCAGCGCGATCGCCCGGGCTCCGTCCGGGCCGGCCAGGCCGACGTACACGGTGCCGACCGGCTGGTCCTCCTGCCGCTCGGGCCCGGCCACCCCGGTGGTCGAGACCGCCCAGTCGGCGCCCAGCAGCCGACGTACGCCGGCGGCCATCTGCGTCGCGCACTCCACGCTGACCACGCGCTCGGCCGTGACGCCGAGCAGGTCCTGCTTCACCGCGGTGGCGTAGCTGACCACCGCGCCCAGGAAGGTCGCCGAGGCTCCGGGGGCCCGGCTCAGCGCTGCGGCCAGCTCACCGCCGGTCAGCGACTCCGCACAGGCCGCCGTCTGCCCACGCCGCCACAGCGCCTCATGGACCCGGGCTGCCAGATCTGCCACCCGGGAAACGTTAGCCTCAGGCCCATGGCACTCCCCATCGAGGACTACGCGGTCATCGGCGACGGCAGCACCGCGGCCCTGATCGGCAAGGACGGCTCCCTGGACTGGCTCTGCCTGCCGCGGTTCGACTCACCCGCGTGCTTCGCAGCGCTGCTGGGCGACGAGTCGCACGGGCGCTGGCTGCTCGGTCCCGTCGGTGAGCCGGAGGTCGAGCGCCGCTACGTCGACGGGACCTCGGTGCTCGAGACGACCTACACCTCCGACACCGGCCAGGCGCGGGTGATGGACCTGATGCCGATGGCGGACGGGCGCGCCGACGTGATCCGGCGGATCACCGGCGTGCGCGGCACGATGAGCTTCCGGCACGAGTGGCGGGTGCGGATGGACTACGGCAAGGTCCGGCCCTGGGTGCACCGCGACACCGACACGGGCCAGGAGCTGATCGTCGCCACCGCCGGGCCCGACAAGCTGATCCTGCGCGGTGACCGGCTCCCGACCGCGGTGGACGGCTCCCACAAGGACGAGTTCGAGGTCACCGAGGGCCAGACCCTCACGTTCGCGAGCGTCTGGCTGCCCTCCCACCGGCACCTGACCCAGCCGCTGCCCTACGACGAGCGCATCGAGGCCACCATTGCCGACCACCGGCAGTGGTCCGACCGGATCGGCTACGACGGCCCCTGGCGTGACACCGTGATCCGGTCACTGATCACGCTGCGGGGGCTGACCCATGCCGAGACCGGCGGCATCGTGGCCGCAGCGACCACGAGCCTGCCGGAGGACTTCGGCGGCGAGCGCAACTGGGACTACCGGTTCTGCTGGCTGCGGGACGCCTCGCTGAGCCTCCAGGCCCTGCTCGACTGCGGTCGTACCGAGGAGGCGAACCTGTGGCGCGGGTGGCTGCTGCGAGCGGTCGCCGGGGACCCGGACGACCTGCAGATCATGTACACCGTCGACGCCGGCCGCAATCTCCCCGAGCACGAGCTCGACCACCTCCCCGGATACGCCGGCTCCAAGCCGGTCCGCGTCGGCAACGGCGCCGTCGACCAGCTGCAGACCGACGTGCTCGGCGAGGTGATGTGCGCCCTGGAGGAGGCGCGGACGGCGGGGCTGGCGGAGTCGCAGCACAGCTGGTCGCTGCAGCGGGCGCTGGTGGACAACCTGGCGGAGAACTGGACCCAGCCCGACAACGGGTTGTGGGAGATGCGCGGGCCGCGCCGGCACTTCACCCACAGCCGGGCGATGGTGTGGGCGGCCTTCGACCGCGCCGTCCGGGCCGTGGAGGTGCACGGCCTCGACGGCTCGGCGGACCGCTGGAAGAAGCTGCGCGACAAGGTCCGCGACGAGGTGCTGGAGAAGGGCTTCAACAAGGAGAGGAACTCCTTCACCCAGCACTACGAGACCGACGCGGTCGACGCCTCGCTGCTGGTGCTTCCGTTGATCGGCCTCATCGAGGGCGACGACCCCCGGATGCTCGGCACCATCGAGGCGATCGAGAAGGACCTGATGCACCACGGCCTGCTGCTGCGCTACCGCACCGACTCCGGGGTGGACGGGCTCAGCGGGCACGAGCACCCGTTCCTGGCGTGCTCGTTCTGGCTGGTGGCGGCGTACGCCGAGGCGGGCCGGGACGACGACGCCCGGAAGCTGATGGACCGGTTGGTCGGGCTGACCAACGACGTCGGCCTGCTCAGCGAGGAGTACGACCCGGTCGAGAACCGGATGGTCGGCAACTTCCCGCAGGCCTTCTCACACCTGACCCTGGTCCGGGCCGCCGTCCGAATCGCCAACGAGGGCAGGACCGCGCTGTAGGGCGGGGTGTTCCGACTCACTCAGCCAGCCGGCTGCGCCCCGCGTCGGTGATGACCCGGTCCTGCTTCTCGGTCCGCAGCAGCGGCCGGTCGGCGTTGTACAGCCGTGCCAGCGTCGTACGGTCCAGGCCCACCTCCCGGGCCAGCTGGTGCATCTCCAGCTTGTTCATCCGCCCGTCGGGGGCTGCCGCGACCTGGCGCAGCAGCGCCATGGCCGGGTCAACGACCTCCCCGGGTGTGCCGTCCGCACGGACCGGGGGCTCCAGCAGGGCCTGCAGCTGCACCAGGACGCCGCTCAGCGCCTTGCGCAGCACCTCCACCTCCGACTCCCCGGTGGCGGCCCCGCCACTGCCCTGCCAGGTGCGCTTGGGGTAGCGCCGCAGGTACTCCTGCTCCAGCTCGAGCATGCGCGTGGTGTGGTTGGCGAACTGCTCGGCGGTGCCGTGCAGGAACACCCAGTTGCGGGTCTCGTGCGCGTGCCTGCCCTGCTGCTCGAGCTCCTCGTCGTCGAGCTCGCGGGCGGGACGGCCCAGGGTCTCCGGCCGCGTCGGCGTCGTGGTCATGGCTGCTCTCCTTGTCGGTTGTCGTGCGCGGCCGGGTCGAGGCCGGCGTACACCTGCAGCGCGTTGCCGCCCAGGACCCGTGCTGCCAGATCGTCGTCGAGGCCCAGCTCCACGACGGCACGGGCGTTCGCCGCGGTGCCGGGCACCCCGGGCCAGTCGGTGCCGAAGATCCACCTGCGGGCCAGCCGGCCGAGGTCGAACCGGGCGTAGTACTGGGGCAGCCGCTTCGGGGGCAGCCCGGACAGCTCGATCCACACGTGCTCGTTGCTCAGTGCCATGAAGGCGGCGGCGTCGTACCACCAGCCGCGGCCGCCGTGCGCGAGCACCACGTCGAGGTCGGGGAAGTCCCGGACCACCGGCAGCAGCCCCGCGGGGTCGGCCAGCTCGTTCATCGACCCCGGGAACGAGCTGGTGCCGCAGTGCACCACCAGTGGCACGCCGCGCTCGACGAGCACGTGGTACGCCGGGTAGAGCATCGGGTCGGAGCAGCGGAAGCCGCCGTGCACCGGGTGCAGCTTCAGCGCCGCCGCCCCGTGGTCGAGCTGCCGGTTCACCTCCCGGTCGATCGGGAAGTGCAGGTGCGGGTTGACGTTTGCCACCGGCCGGAACCGGCGGGGGTTGTGCTCCACGATCGGCAGCAGGTCCTCGAACAGCTGCATCCCGGTCGCCTTGGGGCTGTACTCGCAGAACAGCAGCGCGACGTCGACGCCCTCCTCCTCGAACAGGGCGTCCAGCCGGTCCGGCCGGGGCCGGCCCTCGGCGTCCCAGACGTCGGAGAGGATGCCCTCGCGGCCGAAGTCGCGCGCCCACTCCAGCCAGGCCGGGGCCAGGGTGCCGAGCACCGGCACATGGACGTGGGCGTCGACCAGGGGGTTGCCGTCGAGCATCACTGCCAACCCTGGACCAGTGGGGTGTCGGTGCCGAGCTCACCGACCTTGCGAGCGCCGCCGGGGGCGCCGAGCGGCTCGTCCCGGCCGGGCAGGGCCTCGGTGAAGAAGGCCCGGTTGTCGGCGATGAACTGCTCGTCCTCCTCGAGGACCCGGCGGTCCTGGGAGATGGCCTCCACCGGGCAGACCGGCTCGCAGGCACCGCAGTCGATGCACTCCTTGGGGTTGATGTAGCTCTTCCGCTCCCCCTCGTAGATGCAGTCGACCGGGCACTCCTCGACGCACGACTTGTCGTTGACGTCGATGCAGCCGCCGGCGATGACGTAGGGCATGTCTGGCTCCTGTCGGTCGGGTCGTCGGTCAGACGGGCACGGGAACGGGGTGGGGGACATCGGTCGAGTGTCCCGGGAACAGCTGGACGTCCGGGTCGAGGTGGACCGCGGCATTGTTCACCGCGGTGGCCACCTCGCCGAAACCAACCGCGATCAGCCGCACCTTGCCACGGTATTCGGTGATGTCACCGGCTGCGAAGACCCCGGGCACGTTGGTGTGCATGGTCGTGTCGACCGCGAGGTGGCGGTTGTCGTGCAGCTCCACGCCCCACTCGCGCAACGGCCCGAGGTTCGCGGTGAAGCCCAGCGCCGCGACCACCTGCTGGCAGGGCAGCTGCCGGCCGGCGTCCTCGCCCTTGACCTGCACCGTGGCCTTCTCCACGTGGTCCCCGCCCTCGAGCGTGGTGACCTGGGCGTTGGTGATGATCTCGACGCCGGAGCTGCGCACCTGCTCCACGCTGGCCGCGTGGGCCCGGAAGGCCTCGCGGCGGTGCACCAGGGTGACGCTGGCCGCGACCGGCTGGAGCATCAGGCACCAGTCGATGGCGCTGTCGCCGCCGCCGACGACCACGACGTCCTTGCCGACGTAGGCGTCCCTGCTGGGCACGAAGTAGTCCAGCCCGCGGCCCAGGAACTCCTCCCCGGCCGGCAGCGGGCGTGGGGTGAACGTCCCGATGCCGCCGGTGACGATCACCGCGCCACAGGTGACCTCGACGGCCGCGCTGGTGCGCACCAGCAGCCGCTCCCGGCCGTCCTGCTCGACGCGTCCCAGCTCCTGGGCCTCCTGGCCGAGCAGGTACGTCGGCTCGTACTGGCCGGCCTGGGCGACCAGGCCGGAGACCAGGTCGCGCCCGGTCACCATCGGCAGCGCCGCGATGTCGTAGATCTCCTTCTCGGGGTACATCGCCGTGACCTGGCCGCCGACCTGGCTCAGCGAGTCGACCACGGCGACCGAGAGGCCGCGCACGCCCGCATAGTAGGCGCCGTACAGTCCGACCGGGCCGGCCCCGACGATCAGCACGTCCACATCCTGGCGCGCGCTCATGACGCGGCCCCAGCCACGTCGGTCCCAGCCACGTCGGCCCCACCGACCCCTGGTCGTGGCTCACCCGGCCCGGTCGCGACCAGGTGACGCACCTTGAAGCGCTGCAGCTTGCCGGTCGCGGTCTTCGGCAGCTCGTCGACGAGGACGACCCGCCGAGGCGCCTTGAAGTGGGCCAGCCCGTCCCGGCACCACGCGACCAGCTCCTCCGGCGTGGTCCCCTCGGCGACGACCACGGCCACGGGCTTGTCCAGCCCGTCGGCGTCCGGCACGCCGACCACGGCGGCCTCGCGCACGCCGGCGTGCTCCAGCAGCCGGCTCTCCACCTCGGCCGGAGAGACCCAGATGCCGCCGGCCTTGAGCATGTCGCTGTTGCGACCCAGGCAGCGGTAGTAGCCGTCCTCGTCGCACACGTAGGTGTCACCCGTGCTCAGCCACGAGCCGCAGAAGACCGCCCGGCTCGCCGCGGTGCGTCGCCAGTAGCCCAGCGCGATCGACTCCCCCCGCACGAACAGCGCCCCGGGCTCACCCGCGGGTAGCACGGCGCCCTCGGCGTCGCGGACCTCCACGTCGTACCCGGGCACCGGCCTGCCCGTCGTACCCGGGCGGATGTCGCCGGGCGCGTTCGACAGGAAGATGTGAAGCGCCTCGGTCGACCCGATGCCGTCGAGGATCTCCACCCCGAACCTGTCCAGGAACCGCCGCTGCAGCGGTGCCGGCAGCGGCTCGCCGGCGCTGGTCCCCCAGCGCACCGAGGCGAAGGTGTCGTCGGGCAGGTCGCTGGCGACCAGGGCGGCGTAGAACGTGGGAACGCCGTAGAACAGGGTGGGCCGGTCCGTGCTCATCCGTTCGGCCACCACCTGCGGGCTCGGCCGGCGCGGCTCCAGCACCGTGGTGGCGCCCACCGAGAACGGGAAGAACACCGAGTTGCCGATGCCGTAGGCGAAGAACATCTTCGCGATCGACAGGCACCTGTCGTCGGGCCGGATGCCCAGGACCTGCTGGCCGTAGGTCTCGCAGACGTGACGGATGTTGGCATGCCGGTGCATCGCCGCCTTGGGGTTGCCGGTGGTGCCCGAGGTGTAGAGCCACAGCGCCCAGCTGTCCTCGGAGGTCGGCGCGACCGAACCGGATGCCTCGTCGGCGGCCCGGCCCGCAGCCACCAGCTCCTCCCAGGAATGCACCGCCGGCCGTTGCATGCCCTCGAGGGCGCCGGGCCGGCCGACCTGCACCACGTGCTCGACCTCGGGTGCGTGGGCCACCGCGGTGGCCGCCTGGTCGGCGAACTCCTCGGTGCACATCAGCACCCGCGCACCGGAGTCGGCGAGGATCGCGCCGAGCTCGTCACCGGTGAACATGGTCGAGACCGGGACGGCGACGGCGCCGGCGTGGAAGGCGGCCAGGATCGCCGCCAGCATCGCCACGTCGTCGGCCATCACCAGCATCACCCGGTCGTG
>JBOHDO010000038.1:0-15097 GCA_050699415.1 Marmoricola sp. | reverse complement strand
TCCTGGAACAAGGCGAGACCGGGGTAAAGGTTAGGCGTGCGAAGACCTACACGTACGCGGATCAGCGAAATCGACTGACTTGAGCGGTTGCTGACGCTCGATAAGCGACCCGCTTGCCGGCCCGTCCGAGTGGCTGTCGGAGCAGATACCTAGGCTCCTGGTGTGGATCGAGTTGCGGGCATCAGCACTGACCCCAAGGGGATCTTTCACGCGCTGAGCGTCCGCGATGCGGCGTCTCTGGACCGGGAGGGCCAACCCATCTTTGCGGTGCGCCGCTTAGATGCAGAAGCCGTCGAGGTGTTGATGCGCGATGGCGTCTGGATGCTGGCTTCGCCAGGCGATGTCAGCCCACCATCCCGCTCTTGACCAGCAGGCGGTGGGCTAACTTTGGGCGCATGGTCGGTCCGTCGTAGCGGTGACACGAAGACCCGGCACTCGCGGCGGACGATCGCGCTCCCGGCGATTGCGGCTCAGCGGCTTCGGGAGCATCGCGTCCGACAGGCCGAGGCCCAGCTCGAGGCCGAGTCGTGGGCGGATGCCGGCATCGTGTTCGCGACGTCGCGGGGGACCGAGATGGATGCGGCCAACGTCCGGCGCGACTTCCGTCGGGCATTGAAGCTCGTGCCGGGGATCGATCCCGACGAGTGGACTCCGCGCGAGCTGCGGCACTCGTTCGTCTCGCTGCTCTCGGCCTCCGGGCTGCGGATCGAGGACATCGCCAGCCTTGTCGGCCACCAAGGGACGCGGGTCACCGAGCAGGTCTACCGGCAGGAGCTGCGGCCGATCATCCAGATGGGGGCGACGGCGATGGACGCGCTGTTCGACTGGCCGCCGAAGGGCGTCGGCGGAGATGGTTAGACCCGCAGTTAGACCTGCAGAGGCCGATTTCGTGCCGCGCCGGTGTAAGACGAAACCGCCCCGGGCCTGCATTCCTGCAGGTCAGAAGCGGTTTCCATTGGTGGGCGATGCAAGAATTGAACTTGCGACCTCTTCCGTGTCAAGGAAGCGCGCTACCACTGCGCCAATCGCCCGGGACTGCTATGCAGTTGTGGTCGAGGTGGGTACGGGATTTGAACCCGTGTTGACGGATTTGCAGTCCGTTGCCTCGCCTCTCGGCCAACCCACCGTGGAGGCACCAGAACGCCCGGCCGACCTCTCCGAGCGGACGACGAGGCTCGAACTCGCGACCTCAACCTTGGCAAGGTTGCGCTCTACCAACTGAGCTACGTCCGCAGGGCGCCCCGGCCATCCGGAGCGCGAGAAGAAACCATAGCGGACCGTCCGGGGCATTCCCAAAACGGGCGCGCGGCGTCCGGGAGGGCGGTACCGGACCGGTCCTAGACTTCGACACATGCAGGTCTGGGTCAACGGCGCGGTGGTCGATCCCGATGAGCCGGCGATCCGTATCGACGACCACGGGGTCACCGTGGGCGACGGGGTCTTCGAGACCGTCAAGGTGGTCGACGGCCGACCGTTCGCCCTCACCCGGCACCTGGACCGGCTGGGCCGCTCGGCTCGTGGCCTCGGTCTGCCCGACCCGGATCCGGAGCTGGTGAGGAAGGGCGTGGACGGGGTCCTGGCCGCCGAGCACCTGCCGCTGGGCAGGGTGCGGATCACCGTGACCGGCGGCCCGGCCCCGCTGGGCTCGGGGCGCGGCCCCGGCGAACTCACCACGGTTGTCGCGGCGGCGCCGATGCAGCCTGCGGACCCGTCGACGGCGGTGGTCACGGTCCCCTGGCCGCGCAACGAGCGGGGTGCGCTGTCCGGCCTGAAGACCACGTCGTACGGCGAGAACGTGGTCGCGCTCGCGCACGCAAGGGCGCGCGGTGCCGGGGAGGCGATCTTCGGCAACCTCGCGGGGAACCTGTGCGAGGGCACCGGCTCCAACGTCTTCTACGTCCGAAGCGGCGAGCTGTGCACGCCCACCCTCGCGTCCGGGTGCCTGGCCGGTGTCAGCCGCGCCCTCGTGCTCGAGTGGTACGGCGGCCGCGAGGTCGACGCACCGCTGACGGTGCTGCACGAGGCCGAGGAGGTCTTCCTGGTCTCCACCACGCGCGACGTCCAGCCGGTCCACCGGTGCGACGACCGCGAGCTGCAGACCGGACCGGTGACCCGGGCGGTCGCCCAGGCCTGGCAGGTCGCCGCGGAGCGGGACAACGACCCCTGACCGAGCTAGCGTGCGAGGAGGTGCCGCAGCGCCTGGTCCACGTCGAGATGGCTGCTCTCCGTCCCGGGTGGCACCGCCACGACGGTGCGGGCGGCGAACCTGCTCAGCCCGCGCATGTTGGCCAGCACGAGCACCTGCCCGTCGGGCGAGCACAGCTCGAGCATGACCACGGTGGCACCGTCGGCGTCGAGGCACGGCCACACGTGCACGTCACCCTCGCCGACCGGTGCGTACATGCCCTCGAGCAGCAGGGAGCGGGCGAAGGTCCACCGCACCGGCTGCGGGCCGTTGTGGAAGGTCGCGGTGACCGCATAGGGGTCGGCGGCGTCGTAGCAGAAGTCGGTGAGCAGGCCGCAGCTGCTGCCGTCGTCGTCGAGCAGCTCGAGCAGCAGCGTCTCGGTGACGGTCCCGGCGATCCCGCCCACCTGGTCCATCGCGGTGTCCTCTCAGCTCTCCTCGGGGTCCACAGCCCCGGAAACACCCCGCCAGTGTGCACCGGAACCGCGGTTCGCGCACCAGGTTGGGCACACCGGCCCCCAATTCATGGGGCCCGGTTTCCGGGCGGTCCCCGGGGTTTTGAGCCCTCCGAACGGTGCGATAACGTTTCGGCGCAGCGGGCGATTGGCGCAGTGGTAGCGCGCTTCGTTCACACCGAAGAGGTCACTGGTTCGAACCCAGTATCGCCCACGCGAGGTCGCCCCCGGGCGACTCACGCGCAGATCCCGCCCAGGTCTGTTCGAGCACGACTCCTGACAAGGCCCGCCCGATCGGCGGGGCGCTCCGCTCGGAGGTGGCCGGTTGCACGATCCGCGGGCCACCCGGCTGCGCCGGTTCTCGCTGGACAGGGTCCTGGCACTGTCCTCGGGCCTGTATGCGGTGGGGACCGGCGTGTTCCTGGCAGGGAATGCCGTGTACTTCACCCAGGTGGTCGGGCTGCGCCCGAGCCAGGTCGGCATCGGCCTGTCCGTGGCCGGTGTCGTCGCCGTGCTGTGCTCGGTGCCCGCGGGCAGGTTCGCCGACCGGTGGGGGATGCGGCGTACCTGGGCGGCCGCGGCCTTCCTCGAGGCGCTGGTCTACCTCGCCTACCCCTTCGCGCAGGGGATGGTCTCGTTCCTCGGTGTGGTGGTCGCGCTCGCCCTGATGGAGTGCACCGGGAGGGCCGCCCGCGGGGCGTACACCCTGGCCGTGATCCCCACCGACGAGCGGGTGCGGACACTCGCGCACATCCGCAGCGCGCTCAACGTGGGGTTCGCCGCGGGTGCGCTGCTCAGCGCGCTCGCCCTGGCAGCGAAGGACGTACAGGTGGTCCGGGCAGTGCCGTGGCTGACATGTGTGCTGCTGCTGGTCAACGTGCTGTTGATCCGGGCGTTGCCGGCGACCGCCAGGCATGCGCCGCCGAGGGGCGCCCGGCCGCTCGGTGGCGCCGCGCTGCGCAACCGCCCGTTCTTCCTGCTCTCGCTGCTCAACGGCCAGGTCGGCGTCAACCAGGTGCTGCTGACCGTGGTCTTCCCGCTGTGGCTGGTCGACGGCACCAATGCGCCCCACGCGGCCGTGGCCTGGCTGTACGGCACCAACACCGTGATGTGCATCCTGCTGCAGGTCAGGTTCGCCCGCGGAACCGAGTCGCTGCACGGTGCGTTGCGGGCGACCTGGCTGGCGGCGGCGGCGATCGCCGCCGCGTGCACCCTCGCGATGACCGCGCACTGGACCCACGCCTGGGTGACCGTGGGCGTGCTGTGGCTGGCGTACGTCGCCCTCACCGTCGGTGAGCTGCTCAGCTCGGCGTCCTCGTGGACCATGGTCGCCGAGCTGAGCGACCCGGCCCGCCGCGCGGAGTACCAGGGCGTGTGGCGCATCGGTGTGCAGCTGCAGATGGTGGTGGGGCCGGGCCTGCTGACGTGGCTGGCGGTCAGCTGGCACCCGGAGGGCCTGCTGGTCATCGGCGCCTGGACGCTGCTGTCGGTGGTGGCGATGCCCCGGCTGGTGCGCGCTGCCAGACAGCGGCTGGACGCCGCCGCGGCCCCGGAGAAACCCCCGGGCCGCCACCGGTCGACCGCGGATACGATCGAGCCGTCCCTGAACCAGCCTGCCGAGGAGCTCCCGTGTCCGACGTCCCCGTCATCGTCTCCGGCCCAGACGCCGGCCAGGGCGCGACCGAGACAGCCGTGAAGCCGGGCACCCGGGCCCGGGAGCTGTACGCCGACAGGCCCGAGGTGATCGCGGCGCGGATCGGCGGAGTGCCCCGGGACCTGTCCCACGAGCTGCAGGCGGGAGACCGGGTCGAGGCGGTCACGATCGACTCCGACGAGGGCCGCGCCATCCTGCGCCACTCGACCGCACACGTGATGGCCCAGGCGGTGCAGGAGCTGTTCCCGGATGCGAAGCTGGGCATCGGCCCGCCCGTCCAGGACGGCTTCTACTACGACTTCGACGTCGAGCAGCCGTTCCACCCCGAGGACCTCGAGCGCATCGAGATCCGGATGCGCAAGATCATCAAGGCCAACCAGCGGTTCTCCCGGCGCCCGGTCTCCGACGACGAGGCCCGGGCCGAGCTCGCCTCGGAGCCCTACAAGCTGGAGCTGGTCGGCCTCAAGTCGAAGGGCGCCGACGCTGTGTCCATGGCGGAGGGAGCCTCCGCCGAGGTCGGTGCCGATGGGCTCACCATCTACGACAACCTCGACCGCCACGGGGAGGTTGCGTGGAAGGACCTGTGCCGGGGCCCGCACCTGGCGACCACGAAGCGGATCCCGGCGTTCAAGCTGATGCGTACGGCGGCGGCGTACTGGCGCGGCGACGAGCACAACAAGCAGCTGCAGCGGATCTACGGCACGGCCTGGGAGTCCAGGGAGGCGCTCGAGGAGCACCTGCACCGGCTCGAGGAGGCCGAGCGCCGCGACCACCGCAAGCTCGGCCGGGAGCTCGACCTGTTCAGCTTCCCCGACGAGATCGGCTCAGGCCTGCCGGTGTTCCACCCCAGGGGCGGGATGCTGCGCAAGGTGATGGAGGACTACTCCCGTCAGCGGCACGAGGAGGCGGGTTACGAGTTCGTCTACACCCCGCACCTCACCAAGGGCGAGCTGTTCGAGATCTCGGGCCACCTGGACTGGTACGCCGAGGGCATGTTCCCCCCGATGCACGTCGACGAGGAGCGCGACGCCTCGGGCAACATCCGGCGGGCCGGACAGGACTACTACCCCAAGCCGATGAACTGCCCGGGCCACATCCTCATCTACCGGTCCCGGGGCCGGTCCTACCGCGAGCTGCCGTTGCGGCTGTTCGAGTTCGGCACGGTGTACCGCTACGAGATGTCGGGCGTGGTGCACGGCCTGACCCGTGCCCGGGGCTTCACCCAGGACGACTCGCACATCTTCTGCACCCCCGAGCAGCTGCAGGGAGAGCTCGCCAGCCTGCTGCAGTTCGTGGTCGGGCTGCTGCGCGACTACGGGCTCACCGAGTTCACCGCGGACCTGTCCACCCGTCCGGACAAGTTCGTCGGCGACCCCGCCGACTGGGACACCGCGGAGCGTGCCCTGGAGCAGGCGCTGAAGGCCGAGGGGCTGCCCTACCGGGTCGCCGAGGGCGAGGGTGCCTTCTACGCGCCGAAGATCGACGTGCACGTCACCGATGCGATCGGCCGGCCGTGGCAGCTGTCGACGTTGCAGGTCGACCTGCAGGAGCCGGAGCGGTTCGGCATCGAGTACCAGGCCTCCGACGGCTCGCGGAAGCGCCCGTACATGATCCACCGGGCCCTGTTCGGGTCCATCGAGCGGTTCCTGGGGATCCTGGTCGAGCACTACGCCGGCGCCTTCCCGCCGTGGCTGGCGCCGGTACAGGTGCAGGGGATCCCGATCGCCGAGCGCCATCACGACTACTTGCGTGAGGTGGCGGGGCGGATGCGTGCCCGCGGGCTGCGGGTCGAGGTCGACGACTCCGACGACCGGATGCAGAAGAAGATCCGCAACGCCCAGCTGGCCAAGGTGCCGTTCATGGTGATCGCGGGCGACCGTGACATGGAGTCTCGTGCCGTTTCCTTCAGGTACCGCGACGGCCACCAGGACAACGGCGTCCCGGTCGACGAGGCGGTCGAGCGGGTGGTCGAGGCCGTGCAGGCGCGGGCGCAGGTCTGAACGTCGGTGGCCACGCAGGAGCACAGACAGGACGGTGTCGGCGAGCCCGACGGGCTCGAGCGGCTGTGGACGCCGTACCGGATGGCCTACATCCGTGGTGAGAACAAGCCCGCCGACGACTCGGCGCGGGAGTGTCCCTTCTGCCGGATCCAGGAGCTGCCCGACGAGGAGGGCCTGGTCGTGCACCGCGGCGCGACGGGGTACGTCGTGCTCAACCTCTACCCGTACGCCGCCGGACACCTGATGGCCTGCCCCTACCGGCACGTGGCCGACTACACCGACCTGGACCCGGAGGAGACCGCGGAGATCGCCGGGCTGACCAAGCAGGCGATGACCGTGCTGCGGCGGGTCAGCGACACGCACGGCTTCAACATCGGGATGAACCAGGGCTCGGTCGCCGGGGCGGGCATCGCCGCCCACCTGCACCAGCACGTGGTCCCCCGCTGGGGCGGGGACCAGAACTTCCTGCCCGTGGTCGGACACACCAAGGCGCTCCCGGAGCTGCTGCGCGAGACCCGGGGGCTGCTCGCGGGGGCCTGGCCCGGCGAGCACGCCTGATCGCCACGGCCACCGACGTCCCGCAGCCGGGGGCGCACCCCGTGTAGGTTCGGACCCGCATGTCGTGTGACCGAGGTCACGCTGCTCGGTTGGGTCGGTGCGTGAGCGGGAGGGTGAGCGGGATGACCTCAACGATGCAGGCTGGTCAGGGACGGTTCGAGGAGGCCGACCGTGGTCTGCGCCGGACCATGTCGTTCACCCAGCTGTTGCTGCTCGGGGTCAGTGCGCAGATCGGGTCGGGCTGGCTGTTCGCCGTGCTCGCCGCGGCCGGGGTGGCCGGGCCCGCGGCCATCCTCTCGTGGATCATCGCCTCGATCCTGGTCGGCCTGATCGCGCTGGCGTACGCCGAGCTGGGCTCGATGCTGCCGCGCTCGGGCGCGATCGTGCGCTACACCTACCTCTCCCACGGCTCGTTCGCCGGCTGGGTCATCGGCTGGGCGTACTGGCTCTCCGCGGTGACGATCCCGCCGATCGAGGCGATCGCGGTGATCACCTACCTCGGCGGGAAGTGGCCCTCGCTCGGCGTACTCACCCGGCGCAACGGGGTGGACCTGCTCAGCTGGCCCCGCGGGATCGTGTTCGGCATCGTGCTGATGCTGCTGTTCTTCGTGCTGAACTACTTCGGCGCGAAGTTCCTCTCCGAGTCCAACCGCTGGGTGACGATCTGGAAGCTGCTGTTGCCGACGCTGACGTTCCTCGGGCTGTTCTACGTGCTGAACACCAACAACTTCGGCCACGTCGGCGGCGGCTTCGCGCCGGAGGGGATCGGCCCGATCTTCCACGCGATCGCCTCCAGCGGGATCATCTTCTCCCTGCTCGGCTTCCGGCAGGCGCTCGACTACGGCGGCGAGTCCCGCAACCCGCAGCGCGACGTCCCGCTGGCCACGTTCGGCTCGATCGCCATCCCGATGGTGATCTACACGTTGCTGCAGGTGGCCTTCATCGGCGCGATCCGCTGGGGCAGCATGGGCCTGTCGCCGGGGAACTGGACCCACCTGGTGGACGGCAAGTGGGCCGACGGCCCGTTCTTCCACGCCCTCGACGCCGCGAACATCGCACTGCTGGCCGCCCTGGGCACGCTGCTGGTCATCGACGCGGCGGTCTCGCCGCTGGCCACCGGCTGGGTCTACCTCGGCACCGCCACGCGCACCGGCTACGGGCTCGGGGTGCACCGCAACATCCCGCCGGTCTTCCAGGCCAACAACCGGTTCGGGATCCCGTGGGTCGCGCTGGCGGTCTCCACCGTGGTCGGCTGCGTCTTCTTCGTCCCGGCACCGAGCTGGTACCAGCTGGTGGGGTTCATCTCCGCCGCGGCGGTGATGACCTACATGCTCGGCGGGATCGGGCTCTCCGTGCTGCGGCGTACGGCGCCGGGGCTGCCGCGACCGTTCCGGCTGCGCGGAGCCCGCGTCTGGGCGCCGGTGGGATACCTGGCAGCGGTGCTGATCCTGTACTGGGCCGGCTTCTCCACGCTGGCCAACGTGTTCACTGCGACGTTCATCGGGCTGCCACTGTTCGCCTGGTACTACGCCTGGAAGCAGGGCTGGATGCCGCCGCTGGTGGCCGGGGTCCTGGGCGTGGTGTTCATGGCGCTGTGGGTGTGGATCGCCCGCGCCGGCGGCTGGGTGCTGACCACCTCGGGATCCCAGCGGCCCGGCGGGTGGCCCTTCTGGACCTACTTCATCGCGTTCGCGGTGGTCCTGGTCGGGTTCTGCCTGCTGATGTGGGTGGCCTCCAACGCCGAGGGCCGGCGCCATGTCGCGGCGGCGGCCTGGCTGGTGGCGCTGCTGCTCGCGACGCTGCCGGTCTCCTACTTCGGCTTCTTCGGGCCGCTCGACGACCCGCCGCTGACCTTCCCGTGGGGGACGCTGGTCGAGCTGGCGCTCGGTGTCGTGGTCTACCTCTGGGCGGTGCGCAGCGGCTTCCGGACCGACGAGATCGGGGACATCGTGGACAGCTACGGCGCCAACGGCGAAGCGGCCCCGCCCCCGGCCTGAGGACCGACCCGCGGCCCGGACGACGGGATAGCCTGCAGGCGTCATGCAGGACTTCGAGGCCGACGCCGCGCTCGCTGCCGACCTGGTGCGCGAGGCGGGCACGCTGGCACAGCAGATGCGCCCGGCGGGGCTGCGTACGCACCGCAAGACCTCGGCCTCCGACCTGGTCACCTCCGCCGACCGCGCCGCCGAGCGGCTCATCACCGACCATCTGGCCGCCTTCCGTCCCGACGACGGGGTGCTGGGGGAGGAGGGCTCGTCGCGCCCCGGGAGCAGCGGCCGCACCTGGGTCATCGACCCGGTCGACGGCACCTACAACTTCGTGCACGGGCTGGCGTGGTGGTGCTCGGCGGTGGCGCTGGTCGAGGCCGGGGACGTGGTGCTCGCCGCGGTCCACCACCCCCACGAGCACCTGCTGTACGTCGGCGGGCCGGAGCTGCCCCCGACCCGCAACGGGGAGCCGCTCGCGGGTCTCGAGGACAGGCCGCTGGCCGAGTCGTGCCTGACCACCTACCTGCACCCGCCGCTGTACGGCGAGCAGGTCGGCCGGGCGTTCGGGCGGATGGTGGCCGGTGCCGCCACGCTGCGGATGACCGGCTCGGGGACCCTGGACGCCCTCGCGGTGGCGCAGGGCCAGGCGCACGTGCTGTGCCAGCACTCGGTGCCCGACTGGGACTGGTACCCCGGGTCCGCGATCGTGCGAGGCGTCGGGGGCGCCGCCCGGCGCACCACGGCCGCCGGGGTGGAGTGGTCGATGGCGGGGGCTCCGACCGCGGTCGACGAGCTGGTGGCCGCCTTGGAGCAGGCGTGACCGGCGCCACCCGGACGGTGCCGGGTCGACACCCTGTGCGCACCTGACCGTTACGCTGCTCGCGCCATGCTCGAGAGATTCCGCCAGTTCTGGACCAACTTCTGGTCCCCGGTCGCCCACCTGCTCATCCGATGGGGGGTCAGCCCCAACACCGTCACGTTCGTCGGCACCTGTGGCGTGGTCGCGGGGGCGCTGGTCTTCTTCCCGCGCGGCGGGCTGCTGTGGGGCGCGCTGGTCATCACCGCGTTCGTCTTCTCCGACATCATCGACGGCTACATGGCCCGGACCACCGGACAGGCCTCTGCCTTCGGGGCGTTCTGGGACTCCACGCTGGACCGGATCGGCGACGCCGCGATCTTCGGTGGCCTGGCGATGTACTACGTGGGTCCGGGGGACAACCACTGGTTCGCCGCGCTGGCGATCTACTGCCTCGCGATGGGGTCGGTGACGTCGTACGCCCGGGCACGGGCGGAGTCGCTGGGCATGCAGGCGAAGGTCGGCATCGCCGAACGCGCCGACCGGCTGGTCTCGATCCTGGTGATCACCGGCCTGGCCGACCTGGTACGCCGCCTGGGGGCGCCCGACCAGGTGCTCTACGCCATCCCGGTCACGCTGGGCGTCCTGGCCGTGGCGAGCACGATCACGGTGGGCCAGCGGGTCCGCGCGGTTCACCAGCAGGCCGTCGAGTCGGGGAAAATGACCCCGCGAAACGGGGGAGATGCGCCCGCTGGGCGGACATCTTCCCGATCTCGAGGGGAGAATTCCCCGGACTGAACGGGCGCGGGTCCCGGGGGGCTGACGCGCCCCGTAGAATTGGGGCATGACGACGCACACCCCCACACCCGACAGCACCGACCCGGTCGGGGAGCCCGGCACCGGCACGTCCCGCGTGAAGCGCGGCATGGCCGAGATGCTCAAGGGCGGGGTGATCATGGACGTGGTCACCCCCGAGCAGGCGAAGATCGCCGAGGACGCCGGGGCGGTCGCCGTGATGGCGCTGGAGCGGGTCCCGGCCGACATCCGTGCCCAGGGCGGGGTGTCGCGGATGAGCGACCCGGACATGATCGACGGCATCATCGACACCGTCTCGATCCCGGTGATGGCCAAGGCGCGCATCGGGCACTTCGCGGAGGCCCAGGTGCTGCAGAGCCTGGGCGTGGACTACATCGACGAGTCCGAGGTGCTCACCCCGGCCGACTACGACAACCACATCGACAAGTGGACGTTCACTGTGCCGTTCGTGTGCGGTGCGACGAACCTCGGGGAGGCGCTGCGCCGGATCACCGAGGGCGCGGCGATGATCCGCTCGAAGGGCGAGGCCGGCACCGGCGACGTGTCCAACGCGGTGACCCACATGCGAGAGGTCCGGCGCGGGATCGCGCGCCTGCGAACCATGGCTGAGGACGAGCTCTACGTCGCGGCGAAGGAGCTGCAGGCGCCGTACGAGTTGGTTCGCGAGGTGGCCGAGAAGGGCAAGCTCCCGGTCGTGCTGTTCACCGCGGGCGGCATCGCCACCCCGGCCGACGCCGCGATGATGATGCAGCTGGGCGCCGAGGGCGTCTTCGTGGGCTCGGGCATCTTCAAGGCCGGCAACCCCGCCCAGCGCGCTGCCGCGATCGTGAAGGCCACCACGTTCCACGACGACCCCGACGTGATCGCCAAGGTCTCCCGCGGGCTCGGCGAGGCCATGGTGGGCATCAACGTGGAGGAGATCCCGCAGCCGCACCGGCTCGCCGAGCGCGGCTGGTGAGCCGGCTGTGGTGACAGTCCTGGGCACGGCGTGATCGGCCGCGACCCGGCCATCGCCCTGCGGCACACCCGGGGATGGGTGCGCGACCTGGTGCGGTCCGGCCTGCTGCCGCCCGAGCAGGAGTACGCCGAGGTGCGTGAGGTGGTGGCCGAGGACCATCCGGACCTGCTCGCGGACGAGACCGCCCGAGCCTGGATCGACGATGCCCGGCGGCAGTGGCGTGAGGAGGCGACCGGCTGGCCGGAGCGCACCGACTACGACGCGTTGCAGGCGGCCTTCGCACGGCTGGACGGCACCGGCATCCCGGTGCTGCAGGGGTGCACGGACCACTGGGCGGCGAAGGCGCGGCTCGAGGAGGGACGCTGCCGCGGGGTCGCCTGGTTCACCCCGCAGGACGTGTGGCACGCGATCGACGAGGCCATGCTCGAGGTGAACCTCTGGCACCCCACCACCGCGAACGCGGCCCCGGGCGACGCGCTGCTCGACGAGGTGCTGGGGGTCTTCGCCGACCGGGGCCTGCCCGCACACTTCGACGAGGGCCGCATCGAGGTCACCGCCCGCTGGCACCGCCGTCCGGGCTGAGCGATGTTGTCTGCGACACGATGTCCCGCATACCTATTTACATGTGACTCCGAGTCACAGTAAGTTGGGCGGTGTTCAGAACCGACGTCCACCCGAGGGATGACGCGATGACCGCCACCCGGATCCGGCAGGAACCGACCCACCGCCAGGCCGCCCGCGACGCGGAGGGGCTGACCTACGAGGAGAAGCTGCGCACCCTCTCGGAGGGCTCGGTCAACCAGCACTTCGACCCCTGGACCGACATCGACTGGGATGCCCCGGAGTACGCCGTCGACCGCACCGACCCGCGCTGGGTGCTGCCCGAGGTCGACGCGCTGGGCCGGCACCCCTGGTACCAGGCGCTGCCGCTGGAGCGCCAGATCGAGATCGGGATCGCCCGGGAGGCCAACGTCGCCAAGGTGGGGCTGCAGTTCGAGAACGTGCTGATCCGCGGACTGATGGAGTACGTCGTCCACCTGCCCAACGACTCGGCCGAGTTCCGCTACTGCACCCACGAGGCCACCGAGGAGACCCACCACACCCAGATGTTCCAGGAGTTCGTCAACCGCACCGGGGCCGACGTCCCGGGCGGGCCACGGTACTTCCGGGTGCTCTCCTCCTTCCTGTCGCTGGCCGCGGGACCGCTTCCGGAGATCTTCTTCGTCGGAGTGCTCGCCGGCGAGGAGCCGATCGACCACATGCAGAAGTCGATCCTGCGCTCCGGCGGCGACCTGCACCCGCTGTTCCGGCGGATCATGCAGATCCACGTGGCCGAGGAGGCGCGGCACATCTCCTTCGCCCACGAGTACCTCGTCAAGCGCGTCGGTGAGCTCGGCCGGGTGCGCAGGGCCGTGCTGTCGGTGGCGTTCCCGGTGATCATGCGGGTGCTCGGCGACGTGATCATGGTCCCGAGCAAGGAGCTCACCCGCGAGCTCGGCATCCCCCGCGAGGTGGTCGACGAGGTGTTCTGGGACAGCCCGGAGGGGCGGCAGACGCTGCGGGACCTGTTCTCCGACGTACGCATGCTGGCCGAGGACCTCGGCCTGATGAACCGCGTCTCCCGCCGGGTCTGGCGTCGGCTGCGGATCGACGGTCGCCCGTCCCGCTTCCGCAGCGAGCCCGCGGCCGCCTGAGGTATCGGAGTGGTGAGATGCCCTACGTCGTCACCCAGGCCTGCTGCGCCGATGCGTCGTGCGTGTGGGCGTGCCCGGTCAACTGCATCCATCCTGCTCCGGGCGAGCCCGGCTTCGGCACCGCCGAGATGGTCCACATCGACCCGCAGTCGTGCGTGGACTGCGGCGCGTGCACCTCGGCCTGCCCGGTCGGCGCGATCAAGCCGGAGGCGAAGCTGACCGACGCGGAGCTGCCGTTCCGGGAGCTCAACGCCGACTACTTCGCCGCCGAGCCGCACGCGGACCGGGCCCCGCTCGCGGTGGTGCCGCCCCAGAGGCGGCTGCCCGCGGGGAGCCGGGTCCGGGTGGCGGTGGTCGGCGCCGGCCCGGCGGCCATGTACGCCGCCGACGAGCTGCTGCGGCACGAGGGTGTCAGCGTCGACGTGTTCGACCGGCTGCCCACGCCGTACGGACTGGTGCGCGCGGGGGTCGCACCGGACCATCCGAACACCCGTCAGGTGACCCGGCTGTTCCGGACCATCGAGGATCGGCCCGGGTTCGGCTACCGGCTCAACGTGGAGGTCGGCCGCGACGTCGACCACGACGAGCTGCGCCGGCACTACCACGGGGTGATCTACGCCGTGGGGGCCGCGGCCGACCGCTCCCTGGGCATCCCCGGCGAGGAGCTGCCGGGCAGCGTGTCGGCGACCGCGGTCGTGGGCTGGTACAACGGCCACCCCGACCACCAGGACACCTACGTGGACCTCGGCTCCGGACGCGTGGTCGTGGTCGGCAACGGCAACGTGGCGCTCGATGTGGCACGCATCCTCACCGCCGACCCCGGGGAGCTGGCCGGCACCGACATCGCCGACCTCCCGCTTGCGACCCTGCGTGGCAGCAGGGTCCGCGAGGTGGTGCTGCTCGGGCGTCGCGGGCCGGCGCAGGCCGCGTTCACCGTGCCCGAGCTGCTCGGCCTGCTGTCGCGGCCGGGTGTGGAGGTCGTGGTCGACAACGGGGGTGAGCCGATCGAGGTGGTCGACACCCGGACCCGGCTTCTCGCCTCGCTGCCCGAGGTCGGCGGCGAGGACGAGGGCCCGCCGCCCGGGCGGCGCCGCATCGTGCTCGGTTTCCGCTCCGCGCCGGTGCGGGTGCTCGGCGGCGACAGCGTCGCCGGGCTGGAGGTGGCGCGCACCGAGCTGCACCAGGAGGACGGGGACCTCGTGGCGCGCCGAACCGACCAGACCGGGGTCATCGCGACCCCGATGGTGATCCGTTCGGTCGGCTACCGGGGCAGGCCGGTCCCGGGGCTGCCCTTCGACGAGGCGCGGGGCATGGTTCCCCACGACCACGGACGCGTCCAGCCGGGCACGTACGTCGCAGGCTGGATCAAGCGGGGCCCCACCGGCTTCATCGGCACCAACAAGACCTGCGCGGCCGAGACGGTCTCCTCGCTGCTCGAAGACGTCGACCGCGGCGGGCTCGCCGAGCCGCAGGGCAGCGCCGCCGACTTCGCCGACCTGCTGCGGTCACGAAGCTCCGACGTGGTCGACCTCGAGGGATGGCGGGCCATCGACGCCCTCGAGCGGTCGTCCGCGAGCGCCTCCGGGCGTCCGCGCGTGAAACTGGTCGAGCGGGACGAGCTGGTCCGCGTCGCCCGGTGCTGACCTGCCGGTCACCTCTCCGAGACGGCCTCGGCGAGCTCCTCGCCGCCGATCTCGCGCTCGATGTCCTCCAGCTCCCGGTGCTTGGTCTCGGGCACCTTCTTCGCGAAGAAGACGATCGCGGCGATCGCGATGGCGGCGTAGATCCAGAACGTCGGACCCTTGCCGATCGCCTGGGACTCCTGCACGAAGAAGTAGGCGACCAGGAGGTTCGCAGCCCAGTTGAGGATCGTTGCCACGGCCATCGCCTGGCTGCGGAACTTCAGCGGGTAGATCTCCGAGATCATCAGCCAGAACACCGGGCCCAGGCCGATGGCGAAGCCGATGATGTAGACGATCCCGCAGACCAGGCC
>JBOHDO010000037.1:0-35121 GCA_050699415.1 Marmoricola sp. | reverse complement strand
GGCAGAAAGGGCAGCGATGGCGACTGCGACTCGCGATTGATTCATCTGGTGCAGGGTCGCCGCGGACATCCTGGCCGGTCGCCCGGTCGGGATCCATATCGAGCACGGCTGCCCGAGCTGATCTTCTAACCCGACACCCGCGAGCTGCTCCGCACCCGCCCCAACCCGCTCAGCCATGATGAAGCGGTCCTGCTGCGACGCGCCCGCCCCGTCGGGCCAGTGCCCCGCCCCTCGACCGAACCCATGACCGTGCAACGGCGGGTGGCCGGCAACGGGGTGTTCATGGTCGCCGGTCAGAAGGTCACCCTGCGCATAGCCCTGGACTCGGCCAGTGCGGCCGAGGGGCTCGGTTGGTGCTATGACCTGCGGTTTCGTCTCGGTGGAGCTGAGGGGACTCGAACCCCTGACCCCTTGCATGCCATGCAAGTGCGCTACCAACTGCGCCACAGCCCCGGAGCCCGCCAGCGGTGCGGCGGGCAACGACCGTAAATGCTAGCCAACCGGTGGAGCGATCGCGAAATCGCCCCACCGGTCGGCCACGGACATGCCGGATTTCAGACGGCCGCCGAGACCGCCTCCGGCTCCTCGGGCTCGGCCAGGATCTCCTCCACCCGGTGGCCGGGCAGCTGGCAGTACCACGCGACGGCGAGCACCACGATCGTCAGGATGACGTTGGCGATGATGCCGCCATTGAACCCGTAGACGCCGGCCTCAGTACCGCAGTCCGGTTGCCCCGCTGGGCAGCTGTAGCCGGCGTAGCTGCCCAGGTAGCTGACCAGGGTGATCCCGGCGAACCAGACCAGCACCCACCAGCCGTGCGCGATGTCGAGTTTGGGCGCCCGCTTCTTCCTGTCGCTGAGCTGGAAGAACACCAGCAGGACGTAGCCGAGCACCACGGCCAGCATCATCTTCCAGACCTGGTCCCAGCCCGACCAGTACATGATCAGGTTCGTCGACAGCAGCGCCAGCGGCGCGATGATCCAGGCCCCACCCTGGCGGTAGCGCCGCTCCTGGTTGGGGATCTGCTTGCGGAAGGTGAGCAGCGCGATGCACCCGCTGCCGAAGGACAGCACGGTCAGCGAGGTCACGATGCCGACCAGCGCCTGCCAGCTCGGGAACGGTAGGAAGAAGATGCAGCCGACCACCCAGGCCAGGATCAGGCTCGGCCACGGCACCCCGTTCTCGTTCACGTGAGCCAGTACGCGGGGCGCGTTGCGGTTGCGGCCCATGGCGTAGGACATCCGGGCGGTGACCGAGGTGTAGATCAGGCCGGTGTCGCCGGGGGAGATGAACGCGTCGGCGTACAGCAGGCTGGCCAGCCAGCCGAGACCGAGGACCGTGGCCAAGGTGGCGAGCGGGCTGAAGTTGCCGGCGCTGGTACCGGTCTGGATCAGACTGCCCACGTCGGCCCAGCCGTGCTTGGCCAGCGCCGCCGGGTCCTGGGCGCCGATGAAGACCACCTGCAGCAGGATGTAGAGAATGCCGCAGATCACCACCGATCCGATGACGGTCAACGGCACGTTGCGCCTGGGGTTGTTGGTCTCGCCGGCGAGCTCGATGCCCTGCCGCCAGCCCAGGAAGGAGAACGCGACGCCGGCCGCGGGGATTGCCTCGAAGGCGGCGCTCATGCCGTACGGCGCGAACCCGCTGCCGTCGGAGGTGGTCAGACTGAAGTTGCCGCCGTGGAACTCGGTGACCCACACGGCGATGATGACCAGTGCAATCATGCCGAGCTTCCACCAGACCAGCACATTGTTGATCCGGGCGAACCAGCGCACCCCGAAGTAGTTGATCACCACGAACAGTGCCATCATGCCGATCGCGATCAGGATGCCCCACCCGGTCAGCGTTGCATCGTCGTTCTCCATCCAGGGCAGGTAGGAGGTGGCGTAGGTCAGCACCGCGGAGACCTCGACGGAGGCCACCGCCGCACAGGCCAGCCAGGTCACCCAGCCCATCGAATAGCTGGCGAAGGATCCCCAGGCGTAATGCGGGTAGCGGGCCACTCCGCCGCTGCGGGGGAACATCACGCCGAGCTCGGCGTAGCTGATCGCGATCAGGGCGAACATGATCGTGCCGACGATCCAGGTGATGATCGCCGCCGGCCCTGCTTGCTCGGCGCCATGCAGCGAGCTGAACAGCCAGCCGGAGCCGATGATGGAGCCGATCGCGGTGAACAGCAGGCCAACGGTGCCGAAGTCCTTCTTCAGGCGCTTGTCATCGCCGGCGGCCCCTGTTTCAGGGCTCGGAGCCCCGCCCAGCGTGTCAGTACTCATGGTCGAGTCCTCTCTCGTCCGAGGAGGCACGCGCGCAAGATCCGGTCAGGACCTGCCGGGACGTGACCCCCCACGGGAGCACACGGTAGACCCAGAGGGCAGTTACTGCGGGGTATCCGACCCGGCGTTTCACACACTCACGTTGTACGCCGCGAGCCGCGCCGGCAGCTCCGGGGACGCCCGGACCACCACGGCCCAGGCGCAGTTGTCCATGCCCACGATCGTGGCCGGGTTGACCGCCTCCCAGCCCAGCAGCCGGGGCAGCGTGGCCTTCAGGCAGGCACCATGGCTGACCACGATCCCGGTCTCCCCGTCGCCGAGCGCCGCCAGCATCTCCTGCAGCGCGGGCACCATGCGCCGACGGACGTCGTCGTGGTGCTCCTCCCCCTCCACCCGCGGGCCGTCGGCGCCGGCCAGCCAGGCCTGGTACACCTCCGGATGGGTCGCCGCGAACTCGGGACGGGTCAGCCCGGTGCGGATCCCGAGGTCGTACTCCCGCAGCCTCGGGTCGGGACGGGCCACCAGCCCGGTCGCCTCCTCGAGCTGGGCCGCGGTCTGGCGGGCCCGGACGAGGTCGCTGGTCCACAGCAGGACCGGGTCGAGCTCGGCCAGCGCGGCCGCAGCCTGCTTGGCCTGGTGCTGCCCGACCTCGTCGAGGGCGACGTCGGCGTGCCCCTGGGCACGGTCGATCCTGTTCCAGGCGGTGCGGCCGTGACGCAGCAGCACCAGCCGGCGGCGCCGCGAGTCAGCCACGTGTGCTGACCTCGGCCGGCAGAGGGACGGCCGGGCAGTCGCTCCAGAGCCGGTCGAGGGCGTAGTACTCCCGCTCCTCGGCGTGCTGTACGTGCACCACGATCTCGCCGAAGTCGAGCAGCACCCATCGTCCCTCGCGCTGGCCCTCCCGGCGCTCGGGTTTGGCGCCGGCCTCCCGCAGCCGCTCCTCGATCTCGTCGACCACGGCACGCACCTGCCGGTCGTTGGCCGCGGAGCAGAGCAGGAACGCGTCGGTGATCACCAGCTGGTCGGAGACGTCGAACGCCGCGATCTCGAAGCCCTGCTTGTCGGCAGCGGCTCGGGCAGCGACGTGGACGAGCTCACGGGCACGGTCGGTGAGGGTCATGTGGTGTCGGTCTCCGTGTAGAGGTCGTACTTGGCGATGTACTGCACCACGCCGTCGGGCACGAGGTACCAGACCGGCTCCCCCTTGGCCCGGCGCTCCCGGCACTCGGTCGAGCTGATCGCGAGCGCCGGGATCTCGAGCAGCGTGACCCCGTCGTGGGGCAGGTCGCCGAGGTCGTTCTCCTTCACGTGGAACCCGGGCCGGGTGCATCCGACGAAGTGGGCGAGAGCGAACAGCTCCTCGACGTCACGCCAGGTGAAGATCTCCGCGAGGGCATCGGCGCCGGTGATGAAGTACAGGTCGGCCTCGGGCATGGCGGTGTGCAGGTCGTGCAGGGTGTCGATGGTGTACGTCGGCCCGGTGCGGTCGACGTCCACGCGCGAGACCGTGAACCGTGGGTTGGAGGCTGTGGCGATGACCGTCATCAGGTATCGGTGCTCGGCCGCGGAGACCACACGGCCGGCCTTCTGCCAGGGCTGGCCGGTGGGCACGAACACGACCTCGTCGAGGTCGAACCATGCCTGGACCTCGCTGGCGGCCACGAGGTGGCCGTGGTGGATCGGGTCGAACGTGCCGCCCATCACGCCCACCCGGCGATGACGCCCGGCCCGGCTCATCGCCTCGTCCGGGCCCGGTCAGCGGCCGTCTGGTGCATCGTCAGGAGTGCTCGCGACCCCGACCGATGGCCAGCAGGATGATCATCAGGACCATGAAGGCGACGAAGATGCCGCACCCCCAGATGAAGTTCGTCGGCGCGGCCTTCAGGGGGCTCTCCGGCTCGAGCAGGACCAACCAGGGCGTCATGGTCGACAGGATACCGGCACCACCGCCCCGGGCGGTCGACGACCCTGGGGATCAGTGGTGGAACAGAAAGCCCACGCCGGCCAGCACGATCCAGAACCGGATGGTGCGCCCGGCCAGGACCGAACCCACGAACACCAGCAGGTTCATGCGCAGGCTGCCCGCCAGCACGGCCACGATCGCCAGCGGGGGGAAGCCGGAGACCGCCGACCCGAAGCAGATCACGCCGGCGACGGCCGGGCGGCCGTGGATCCGGGTCTCCCACTTGAGGTAGCTCTGCTGCCACTTCGGGGTCTCCATCTTCTTCCGGATCCACGACAGCCGCAGGGACTCGCGGCCGGCGAAGAACCACAGCACCTTGCCGATCAGCTGGCCGCCGGCGCCGACCGAGGCGACGGCCCACGTCGAGAGGTGTGGCAGCTCGGCCGCCACCACGCCCAGGAAGGCCTCCAGGTTGAGGAAGGGCAGCAGCGCCGAGGCGATCGAGTAGAAGAACGTGCCGATGAGCAGCTTCACGCGGTGGCGTTCTGGCCGTGAGCCCGGTGCGGAGGCCCGTCGTACGGCGGGATCGGCAGGCCGATCCGCAGCAGCCTGGCAAGCGCGTACAGCTTGTAGAGCATCAGTGCGGATGCGATCACGATGCCCAGCCACGGCATCTTCGTCAGCAGCAGGATCACCGCGAAGATCGCGGAGTTGACGGCCTTGCCCGGCTTCGACCAGCTGTAGAGCCAGATCTTGTAGTCGATCACGAAGAAGTAGTTGGGGCTGCGGATCCGCCACGCCAGGAACGCGATCGACAAGAAGTTGTCGATCACCATGAACTCGGCCAGGTAGATCAGCACGGGGATGGTGTACTCGTGGTGCAGCCAGGCCAGGCCGAGGTAGAACCCTGCCGCGCAGAACCGGTCGGACATGATGTCGAGGACGGCGCCGATCCGGGTCTCGCACTTGCCGACGCGTGCCACGAACCCGTCGAGGGTGTCGCCGACCCAGTACACCGCGAGCGCGACCACCAGCAGGGTCAGGCTCTCATCGTGGATCGCGAAGCCGCTGACGACCACCGACGCTGCGGTGCGGATGAACGTGATGACGGTCGCCGGGGTGAGCAGCCGCTCCTTGTCCGGGTCGGTCCAGACGTCGAGCGTCGCCGGGTCGGCCGTCTTGCGGTCCCTGGCGTCAACGGACATGTCCGGCTCCTGTCACGACGTACTTCGTCGAGGTCATCTCGGGCAGCCCCATCGGCCCGCGGGCGTGCAGCTTCTGCGTGGAGATGCCGATCTCGGCACCGAAGCCGAACTCGCCCCCGTCGGTGAACCGGGTGCTCGCGTTCACGACCACGGCCGCTGCGTCCACCTCCGCGGTGAAGCGCCGTGCCGCCGCCTGCGAGCCGGTCACGATGGCCTCGGTGTGCCCCGAGGAGTACCTCCGGACGTGGTCGATGGCGCCGTCGAGATCGGGGACGACGCCGGCGGAGATCTCCAGTGCGAGGTACTCCGTCGCCCAGTCCTCCTCGGTCGCGGGCACCACGCCGCCCTCGGCCGCGAAGGCCGGGTCACCGTGGACCGTGACCCCCGCCTCACGCAACGCGGTGACCACGCGGGGCACGAACGCCGCGGCGACGTCGGCGTGCACCAGCAACGACTCCGCGGCGTTGCACACCGACGGACGCTGTGTCTTGGCGTTGAGCACGATCGCCAGGGCCATGTCGAGGTCGGCGTCGGCATCGACGTACACGTGGCAGTTGCCCACGCCGGTCTCGATCACCGGCACCGTCGACTCCTCCAGCACAGAACGGATCAGCCCGGCACCCCCACGCGGCACCAGCACGTCGACCAGCCCCCGGGCGCGCATCAGCGCCTTGGCCGGCTCGTGCCCCTCCCCCGGCACCAGCTGCACCACGTCCTCCGGCAGACCCGCCGCGGCGGCGGCACGACGCAGCGTCGCCACGACGGCGGTGTTGGACCGCAGCGCGCTGGAGGACCCCCGCAGCAGCACGGCGTTCCCGCTCTTGATGCAGATGCCGGCGGCGTCGGCGGTGACGTTGGGGCGGGCCTCGTAGATGATGCCGACCACACCGAACGGCACCCGCACCTGGCGCAGCTCCAGGCCGTTGGCCAGCGTGGAGCCGCGGACCACCTCGCCCACGGGATCGGGCAGGCCGGCGACCTCGCGCAGGCCGCGCGCCATGGCCCCGAGCCGCTGCTCGTCGAGGCGGAGCCGGTCGACGAGGTGTGCGGGGCTGCCGCTCGCCTCGGCGTCGGCGACGTCCCCGGCGTTGGCCGCGAGGATCGCGTCCCGACCCGACTGCGGGTCTCCGGGAGCCACCAGCGCATCGGCCATCGCGTGCAGGGCAGCGTCCTTGGTGGTCCGGGTGGCCAGCGCGAGCTCCCGGCCCGCCGTGCGTGCCCGCTCACACAGCCGCGTGACGCCGGGGTCGATGGATGCGCGCATGCGGGCAAGGTTATCCGGCGGACGCCTCCTCCCCGCTGCACGGCGGGCAGGTTTCGTGACGGCCGCCCCCGGTCACAGCGGCAACGGCGTCGCCGTGGCCGCGCCACCCAGGTGCGTCCCCGACCGGCGCCGCTCCCGGACCTGCTTCTCCACGACCTCGAGTCCGCAGACCTGCCACCGGGGCAGGCCCGCGCTGTCACGGTGCTCGTCCCACAGCCGCAGCGCCAGCGACGCCACGTCGAGCATCGAGTCCCCCTGGTCCCAGAACTGCAGCTCGGCCGTGTCACGGGTGAAACGGATGGAGTCCAGGAAGGGCCGCTGCTCAGCCAGCCGCAGCAGCGCCGGACGCAGCAGCATCGGCTCCACCTGGGCACCCGCCAGCGTGAGGGTCACGTGCCAGTGCCGCACGTTCTCGCTCATGCCCACCTCGTTCACCGTCTCCGGACCTGCCCTGGTCGTCAGTCTGCCAAGTGTGGCCGATCGGAGGACGCCCCATGCGCCGAATCCCCGATGATGCACGCCAACGGGCGGAGCGGTCCCGGGAGGCCTCCGCTGCCGCGGGTCACAGCAGGACGAGGTCGTCGCGGTGCACCACCTCGCGCTGGTACGCCGGGCCCAGCTCTCGGGCGAGGTCGCGGGTCGAGCGCCCCAGCAACCCGGGCAGCTCGCCGGCGTCGTAATTGACCAGGCCCCGCGCGACCGGTGCGCCGGTGGGGTCGACGAGGTCCACGGGGTCTCCGGCGACGAAGCTCCCGGTCACGGCCGTGATCCCGGCCGGGAGCAGCGAGGCACGCCGCTGCACGACCGCGGCCACCGCCCCGTCGTCGAGCTCGACCGTGCCCTTGCCGACGGTGGCGTGGGCCAGCCACAGCAGCCGGGTGGGACGGCGACGTCCGGTGGGATGGAACAGCGTGCCGGTCTCCCCACCCGCCAGCGCGGTGCTCGCGTGCACGGCGTCGGTGAGGACCACCGGGATCCCCGCCGCCGTTGCGATCCGGGCGGCCTCCAGCTTGGTGTGCATGCCACCGCTGCCCACCCGCGAGCCAGTCCCCCCGATGCGGACTCCGGCCAGGCCGTCCTCGCCGTGCACCTCGGGAACCAGCCGGGCCTCCGGGCGGCCGGGTGGCCCGTCGTACAGTCCGTCGACGTCGGAGAGCAGCACCAGCAGCTCGGCGTGCACCAGGTGCGCCACCAGCGCCGCCAGCCGGTCGTTGTCGCCGAACCGGATCTCCGAGGTCCCCACCGTGTCGTTCTCGTTGACGACCGGGACGACACCCAGCGCGAGCAGCTTGGTGAGAGTGCGCTGCGCGTTGCGGTAGTGGTCGCGCCGGCTCACGTCGTCCTGGGTCAGCAGCACCTGGCCGGCGGACTCGCCGTGCCGGGCGAACTCCGCGGTGTAGCGGTGCACCAGCAGGCCCTGGCCCACCGACGCGGCGGCCTGCTGCCCGGCCAGGTCACGGGGGCGACGCCGCAGCCCGAGCGGAGCCAGCCCCGCGGCGATCGCGCCCGAGGACACCAGCACCAGCTCGGAGCCGCGCGCCCGTACGCCCATGAGGCTGTCCACCAGGGTCCGTAGCCGGGCGGGGTCGAGCCCGCCCACAGCGGTTGTCAGCGAGGAGGAGCCGACCTTCACCACCACCCGGTGCGCCGTCTCGACGGCCGGGCGGCTCATGACTCCGGCTCGTTCCCCGAACCCTCGCCGGCGGACGCCTCGCCCTCGTCGGTCTCGTCCGGGTGCTCGATCCGCCGGGCCACGTCCGCCCGGGTCTCGGTCTCACCGCGGCCCGGCATCGACTCCTCGATGGCACGGCGTCGGCGTGCTGCCGGGCGTGACTCCGCGAAGCGGTCGTCCTCGCCGCGTCGCGCCAGGCCCTGCTCGAGGGTCTGTGCGCCTGCGTCGACGCCCGGGCGGAAGTCGAACACGACCGCATCGTCGGGGTCACCGATGAGGACCGGGTCTCCCTCCTGCGCACCGAGCTCGAGCAGCCGCCGCTCGACGCCGAGTCGGTTGAGCCGGTCGGCAAGGAACCCGACCGCCTCGTCGTTGCCGAAGTCGGTCTGCCGGATCCAGCGCTCCGGCTTGGTGCCGCGGACGCGCCAGCCGGCGCCGGTACGCCGCACCGTGAACTCCTCACCCGACGTCACGGAGTCGGGCCGGAGCACGATCCTGGGTGGTTCCTCGACGGCGGGCCGTGCCCGGCGCTCACCGACCAGCCGGGCCATCGCGAACCCGAGCTCTCGGAGTCCCTCGTGGCTGGCCGCGCTGACCGGGTAGACCTCCCAGCTGCGCTCGCGCAGGTCCGCCAGCACCATGTCCGCCAGGTCGCGGCCGTCCGGGACGTCGACCTTGTTGAGGGCGACCAGCCGCGGCCGGTCGGCCAGGCCGCCGTACGACGCGAGCTCCCACTCGATGAGGTCCAGGTCCTCCAGCGGCGTCCGCTGCGGATCGGTGGTGGCCAGGTCGACGACGTGCACCAGCGCGGCACACCGCTCGACGTGGCGCAGGAAGTCGTGCCCGAGCCCCCTGCCCTCGGAGGCCCCCTCGATCAGGCCGGGTACGTCGGCGACCGTGAACGTGGTCTCCCCCGCGGTGACCACGCCGAGGTTCGGCACCAGCGTGGTGAACGGGTAGTCGGCGATCTTCGGCCGGGCACGTGACATGGCCGCGACCAGGCTGGACTTGCCGGCGGAGGGGAAGCCCACCAGGCCGACGTCCGCGACCATCTTCAGCTCCAGCACGATGGCGCGTTCCTCACCGGGTTCGCCGAGCAGTGCGAACCCCGGGGCCTTGCGGCTGCGTGATGCCAGCGCGGCGTTGCCCAGCCCGCCCCGGCCCCCGTGGGCGACCACCATCTCGCTGCCCGCCCCGACGAGGTCGCCGAGCACGGTGTCGTCCTCAGCGGCGACCACGGTGCCGTCGGGCACGGGCAGCACCAGATCGCCCCCGTGTGCGCCGTTGCGGTGACCCCCGGCCCCCTGCCCACCCGCGCCGGCCCGGCGCCGCGAGGTGTGGTGGTATTCGAGCAGCGTGGTCACGTCGGGGTCGACCCTCAGGACCACCGAACCCCCAGGCCCGCCGTTGCCGCCGTCGGGGCCACCCAGCGGCTTGAACTTCTCCCGGTGGACCGAGGCGACCCCGTTGCCGCCGCGTCCGGCAGCCACGAACAGGCGGACCCTGTCCACGAAGCTGGGGACCGCCATGGCTGCCTCCTCACGGTCCTGGGCCCCGACTGAAGTCCGGGGCTCAACGGGAATGGGGCGCCCCCGGCAGATCAGGGACGCCCCACATGGTCTGGTGCTTCGCGCGACCAGCGCTGCTCAACGGTGGTGCCGCGGCGTCACTCCGCCGCGACCGGCTGGACGTTGACCACGCGACGGCCACGCCTGGTGCCGAACTCGACGTTGCCGGCAACGAGGGCGAACAGGGTGTCGTCCCCGCCGCGGCCGACGCCGGAGCCGGGGTGGAAATGGGTACCTCGCTGGCGCACGATGATCTCACCGGCGCTGACCAGCTGCCCACCGAACCGCTTCACGCCGAGGCGCTGCGCGTTGGAGTCGCGGCCGTTCCTCGTGGACGCCGCGCCCTTCTTGTGTGCCATGAGTCCTGTTCCTTCGTGTCGGTCCGTGGGGGTCGGTCAGAGGCTGATGTCGGTGACCCTGACCCGGGTGTACTTCTGCCGGTGCCCCAGCCGACGCCGGTAGCCGGTCTTGTTTTTGTACTTCTGGATCACGATCTTGGCGCCCTTGCTCGCGCCCAGCACCTCGGCGGTGACACCGGCCTTGTCCAGTCCCGAGGAGGTGACCTGGTCGCCGTCGACCACCATCAGGACGGGGAGGGTCAACGTCTCACCCACGGCGGCCACGTCGGGGCCGACCCGGTCGATCTCGATGACGTCGCCCACAGCCACCTTCTGCTGCTTGCTGCCACTGCGCACGATCGCGTACACCGCGACTCACTCTCCTCGTCGGTCCACAGAAGTCGGGGAGGCATGCGCACGGCACACCAAGGCGCAATCTTACGGATCGGGTTCTCCTACCGCAAAACGAGCGCCCGGGTGCGCGTGATGTCGCTCTCCCGAATGGGCGATGCCCCGGGACAACGGTCTACCTAGTGTCCCGCGCAGCGGGAGCCAGCCGCTCCCCCTTGTCCAGGAGGAACCATGAAACCCATCCATCCACCGATCGGGCGGGCCGCCACGGCCCTCGCCACCGCGGGTGTCACGGCGGCCGCCCTCGCGGCCGTGCCAGCCTCCGCGAACGCGGTCGCGGTGCAGAGCAAGACCGGTCCGGCCCACATGGTCGTCGCCCACATGGGCAAGAGCATCCACCTCAGCGTCGGGCACCGCGTGCACGCCGGTCGGATCATGTTCCGGGTGGTCACCCGGCACGGCGCCCACTCCATGCAGATCGCCCGGCTACACAACAGGTACACCGTGCAGCAGGCCAACGCGGACCTCAACAAGGCCTTCGGCGGTGACGTCGCGGCAGTACGCCGCGTCGACCACAACATCGGCTTCCTCGGCGGAGCCGAGACACGCCCCCACAAGCCGGGCATGTTCTCGACGGTGATCGGACGCGGCAACTACCTGGTGCTCGACCAGGACGGCAACGCCGTCACCGCACTGCACGTGTTCGGTCACACGATCAAGCGCCGCGCACCGCACACGTCGAGCTCGATCGGGGCCTTCAGCTACGGCTTCGGCGTCCGCCACACGATCCCGCACCGCGGCTGGACCCGCGTCTACGACCAGAGCGACCAGCCCCACTTCGTGGAGTTCATCCGGGTGAAGCGGAGCACCACCCCGAAGATGGTGCGCAAGGCCCTCTCACCGTCGGCCACGTCACAGCCGTCCTTCGTGCTGCCCGGGGGCACCGGCACCGGCGTGTTCTCACCCGGCCGTGGGCAGTTCTTCCACTACGCCCTTCCCCGCGGGAAGTACTTGATCGCGTGCTTCTGGCCCGACGACGACACGGGCATGCCGCACGCCTTCATGGGGATGTGGAAGCTGATCGTGCTCCGGTGAGAAGGAAGGGGCGCAGCCTCAGCGCTTGCGGCCCTTCTTCTTGACCGGCACGTGCAGCAGTGACGGCTCCGCCTCATCGTCCAGGTCCGCCTCGTCGCGTTCCGGGGCGGGGGCGGAGTCGCCGTCCGCCGAGGGCTGCGGCACGGGCTCGGACTCCACGGTCGCGTCGTCGGAGGCACGGTCCGCATCGTCGGAGGCCGCGTCCGCGTTGCCGGAAGCGCGCGGGGGCCCCGCGGGCCGGCTCGCCGTACGGCGGCGGCGAGTGCTGGTCACCACGACCGGCTGGGTGTCAGTGTCCTCGACCACCACAGGCTGGTCCTCCTCCACGGGGGAGGGCTCCACCTCGGGGGCCTCGGGGGCCTCGGAGGCCTCGGGGGCCCCCTCGCCGGCCACGGACGGCTCCCGGGCCGCGGGCTGCTCCTGCTCCCCGGCCGGTGACGCGGACCCGGCCGCCACCGGCTGGGCCTCCTCGGACTGGGAGTGGGACCGCATCGCGGCGATGTCCTTCGGCGAGGGCTTCTCCGACGGCTTCGGCGGCGCGGCGCGCCCGTTGCCGTTGCCGTTGCCGTTGCCGCCCGACTTGCCGCGACCGCGGCCGGCACGACGCCCCCGGCCGCCGTCGCCGGAACCGGAACCGGAACCGGAACCCTCATCGACCGGGTGGTCGTGCAGGATCAGGCCCCGGCCCTTGCAGTGCTCGCACTCGGTGCTGAACGCCTCGACCAGGCCGGTGCCGATCCGCTTGCGGGTCATCTGCACCAGCCCGAGCGAGGTCACCTCGGCGACCTGGTGGCGGGTGCGGTCGCGACCGAGGCACTCCACCAGCCGGCGCAGCACCAGGTCGCGGTTGGACTCCAGCACCATGTCGATGAAGTCCACGACGATGATCCCGCCGATGTCGCGCAGCCGGAGCTGGCGGACGATCTCCTCGGCGGCCTCGAGGTTGTTCTTGGTGACGGTCTCCTCGAGGTTGCCGCCCGACCCGGTGAACTTCCCGGTGTTCACGTCGACCACGGTCATGGCTTCGGTGCGGTCGAAGATCAGCGAGCCCCCCGAGGGGAGCCAGACCTTCCGGTCCATGCCCTTGGCGATCTGCTCGTCGACGCGGTACGACGCGAAGACGTCGCCCCCGTCCTCGTCCGGATCGAAGCGCCCGAGCCGCTCGCGCAGGTCGGGGGCCACGTGCGAGACGTACCCGTCGACCAGGTCCCAGGCGTCATCGCCCTCGATGACCAGCTTCGAGAAGTCCTCGGTGAACAGGTCGCGGACCACCTTCAGGGTCAGGTCCGGCTCGCCGTACAGCAGGGCGGGGGCCTTGCCGTCGGAGACCTTCTTGTCGATGTCGTCCCAGCGCGCGGTCAGCCGCTCCACGTCGCGGGTCAGCTCGTCCTCGCTGGCCCCTTCCGCGGCGGTGCGCACGATCACGCCGGCGCTGTCGGGGACGATCTGCTTGAGCAGGGTCTTCAGCCGGTTGCGCTCGGTGTCGGGCAGCTTGCGGGAGATCCCGCTGGTGTTGCCGTCGGGCACGTACACCAGGAAGCGACCAGGCAGCGAGACCTGACCGGTCAGCCGCGCGCCCTTGTGCCCCACCGGGTCCTTGGTCACCTGCACCAGCACCGGCTGCCCACCCGAGAGCACGGTCTCGATCTTGCGGGGCGCGCCATCCTTGTGACCCAGGCCGCGCCAGTTGACCTCCCCGGCGTACAGGACCGCGTTGCGGCCCTTGCCGATGTCGATGAACGCCGCCTCCATCGAGGGCAGCACGTTCTGCACCCGGCCCAGGTAGACGTTGCCGATCAGGGAGGTCTGCGACTCCCGGGCCACGTAGTGCTCGACGAGGACCTTGTCCTCCAGCACCCCGATCTGGGTGAGGTCCTCCCGCTGCCGGATCGCCATCACCCGGTCGACCGACTCCCGGCGTGCGAGGAACTCGGCCTCGCTGACGATGGGAGCGCGTCGTCGTCCGGCCTCCCGGCCCTCGCGACGCCGCTGCTTCTTGGCCTCGAGCCGGGTCGACCCGCTGACGCTGCTGATCTCGTCCTCGGGACTCTTCGGCGTGCGGTTGCGGGTACGACGCCGCCGTGAGCCACCGCCGTCGCCGTCCTCGGAGCCACCCTTGCCCTCGGAACCGCCCTTGCCCTCCGAGCCCTTCTTGTCGCCGGAGTCGCCGTCCTGGTCGGTCCCGCCGGTGTCGCCCCCGCCCGACCCGGATTTGCGGCGGCGGCGGCCACCCCGACGACGACGGCGGCGGCTGGCGTCGCCGGACTCCTCGCCCGGGCCCTCGCCGGACTCCTCGCCCGGGCCCTCGCCGGACTCCTCACCGGTCGTCGACGACCCGGCGTCCTCACTCCCGGGTTCGGCTTCTGGCTCCTTCTTCGCCTTCGCCCGGGTCGCCCTCGTGGGCTTCTTGGGGGCCTGGAAGAGCACCTGCGGCGCTCCCGCAGAGTCCGCCGCAGACTCCGCGGACTCTGCGGCGGACTCCTCTCCGCCCTGGGGCGGGGTGGGCTCGTCCGCGGTCTTCTTCGCGGTGGTCTTCTTCGCGGCGGTCTTCTTGGCCGCCGGCTTCTTGGCCGCGGTCTTCTTCGCGGCGGTCTTCTTGGCCGGCGGCTTCTTGGCCGCGGTCTTCTTCGCGGCGGTCTTCTTGGCCGCCGCCTTCTTGGCGGGGGCCTCGGCGGGGATCTCGCTCTCGGTGCTCGGGGCCTGTTCCTGGGGGTTGGGTTCGGTGTTGCCGGTGTTGCCGGTGGTGTCCGCGTCGGTCATGTGTGCTCCTCGGCACCGGCCGGGCCAAGCCTCGGGTCACGGTGCTGTTCGCGGTCGTACCCCGCCGGGGCGGCGTACGACGAAAGCCTTCGGTCTGCGACGACACCCTCCGTGGTGCCACGTCGCGTGGTCGTCCCGCCCCACCCACCGCGGTCGGTGATCGACCGAGGAAGCTGTCACCTTGCCTCAGCCCGCCACGTCGCGGTCGGGTGCCAACGGGTCGCCCACCGTGCCGGCTTCACCCAAAGGGCCTTGCGCCAGCCGCTGCTGTAGCACCGCGACCGGAACGCGCAACCCGGCGGAGCGCAGTCCGGCGAGAACGTCGTCGGGTCTCACGGCTGGCGTACCATGCCGCAGGACCACCTCAAGTATCGCACACGATCGGTCCTCGTCCGAGCCAACACCGACTTCCAGGGACACCACGGCGGCTCGCACATCGAACTCGCGCACGCCCTTCTTGGTCATCCGCTCGACCCGGACCTCGGGCGTGTCGAGGAACTCCCGGACCGCACGCTGCCCGCTCTCCGGGTCCACGCCGGGGAGCCGGATCTGCCAGTGCGAGGCCTCCAGGCGGTCCGCCAGCGCTCCCCCGGAGCTGGTCACCACCTCGACGACGTCGAGCCCGTCCGGCAGGGCGCCGTCCAGCTGGCGCTGCACCTCGGCCGGGTCGACCTGCTCGGCCAGGCCGATCTCGAGGTACTCCGCCTCACTCGCGGCCCCGGTCGGCGCGGCCCCGGCGTACGAGATCCGCGGGTGCGGGCTGAAGCCGGACGAGTAGGCCATCGGGATGCCCGCCCGCACCAGTGCCCGCTCGAACGCGCGGCCGAAATCACGGTGGCTGGTGAACCGGAGCCTGCCTCGCTTGGTGTACCGGACCCGCAGCCGCTGCACCGGCGGCGGCTGCTGGCGGGGCTGGTCGGGCACGGGCGGAGCCTACGCGAACGAAGTGAGGCCGAGCCGAGCTTGCTCGAGCTCGTGCCGAGCGAGGAGCGTTGAGGCGCGCAGCGCCGAACAGCGAGCGTCCGAGAAGCTTGCTTCTCGGGACCGAGTCGGCGACGACCCGTTGACGAGCGAAGCGAGGAACACGGGCGGAGCCTAACGGTTCAGCGAGCGCACCAGCGGGGCCTGGTAGATCGTGACCACCACCTCGCCCGCCAGCCACTCGGTGAGCCGCTCGGCCTCCGCGGCCAGCGCGGCGGTCGCCTCGGCCCCAAGGTCGGTGCAGGGCACTACCTCGACCCCGCCGTCCGGTTGCTGCCGCCAGCCGCCGACGACCCGGCCGTCCCACCAGGCGGTCGGTCCGGCGTTGCCGTTGCGGTCGAACACCCGGCCGGCATTCTCGCCGAGATAGAACCCGCGCTGCTTCCACCCCATCGTGGTGGGGTCCAGAGCGGGCAGCAGCGCGGCCCAGGGCTGCGGCGGGGGCGTCGGGTCCTCGTCCCCGGGCAGCACGTACGCCGTCCCGGTGGACGTCGCCACCTCGAGAGCCCCCACGTCGGACAGTGCGCACCGCACCGCGGCCTTGGTGGCCCCGAGCCACCAGACGATGTCGACCTCGGTGCCGGGGCCGAACCGGCCGAGCCACGCGCGGACCAGCTCCGCGTAGCCTGCCCGCTCCTCCAGCGGCTCCGGAGCCTCACCGAGCCACTGCTCGCACAGGGTCCACCGCGGGCGCGAGGTCTTCCAGGGCCCGGCGTTCTCTCCGCGCAGCACCCGGCCCGAGGCCGCGAGGGTGATCAGCACACGAGGCCCGATCGGGATCTCCCGGCCGTACTTCTTGCCCGGAGCCGGGTTGAACCGGCCGTCCATCGCCGGGACTGCCGCGCGCAGCTCCATCGTGGTCATCGGCCCCTGCTCGGCCAGCAGCTCCAGGACCGCATCGCTGGTCCGGCGTACCCAGGTGTCACCGTCCTCGGCGAGACCACCCTTGACGACGTCGCGGGCCAGCCGGTCACGCTGCTGCGCAGCGGTCCGTGCCGCGGCGCTCGCCCACACCGCGGGCAGCAGCTCACGCGGGAACGCGAACACGGTGCGCCGCATCGCCAGCTGCTTGACCACGCTGCGTTCGTCGTAGAGCGCAGCGTCGACGGCGGCCAGCGACGCGTCCGACCTCGCCGCGACCGCGAGGTGGACGCTGGCCGGCTCGGTCGCGTGCAGGCACACCACGGCCCGGGCGGCCGAGGCCGCCGAGCCCACCCGGTCGGCCAGGGCGTGTCGGACCGCCAACCTCGCACGGCGCTCGGCGTCGCCGACCATGCGCAACGGCATCGGCGCCCCTCCCTGGTTGCGGCCACCGTAGCGACCCATACCGACACCGAAGCCTCCCGGGACGGTGTGATGGGATCTGACGGTGTCCGAGCAGCCACCCACTCCCGCCCCCGGGGGCAGGCTGCACAAGGCCCTCCTCGTCGCCGGCATCGTGGTGCTCGCGTTCAACCTCCGGCCGGCGGCGGTGAGCGTGGGCCCGGTGATCAAGGAGCTCTCCCACGGCCTCGGGATGGGGGCGGCCGAGGCCGGCGCCCTGACCGCCCTGCCGGTGCTGTGCTTCGCCGCGGTCGGGGGCATCACGCCGCGGCTCGCCCGGGCACTCGGCGCCCACCGGCTGACCCTGCTGGCCCTGTTGCTGCTGACGGCGGCGCTGGCGACCCGCGCCCTCGCGGACCAGGCGTGGCTGTTCCTCGTGCTGTCCTTCCTCGCGCTGTCCGGCATGGCCACCGCCAACGTGCTGCTGCCCTCGCTGGTGAAGCTGCACTTCCCCGGCCAGGTCGGCCGGTTCACCGCGGTCTACTCCATGGCCCTCGCCACGGGGCTGACCGCGGCGTCGGTGCTGACCGTGCCGGTCGCCCAGGCCGGTGGCGGGATGCACTGGCGGCGGGGGCTGCTGGTGTGGGCGTTGACCGCGGCCGTGGCCGCGCTCCCGTGGCTCGGCCTGCTGCGCCACGACCGACACGAGCGCGCCCGACACCACCGCTTCGGCGCCGCCGATGTCGCCCGCACCCGGCTCGGCTGGGCGATGGCGCTGTTCTTCGGGCTGCAGTCCCTGCAGGCGTACTCCGTCTTCGGCTGGTTCGCCGAGCTGTACCGCGAAGCCGGATTCAGCGCCCACACCGCGGGCCTGCTGCTCGGTGTGATCACCGCGGTCAGTATCCCGTTCTCGTGGGTGGTGCCGAACCTCGCCGCACGGGTCCCGGACCCCCGGTGGCTGCTCAGCGCGCTGATGGCCTGCTACCCCGTCGGTTACGTCGGGTTGCTGCTCGCCCCCGCCGCGGGCGCGTGGGTGTGGGCGGTCCTCGTGGGCCTGGGGGCGTGCACGTTCCCGCTCGCACTCACCCTGATCGGGCTGCGGGCGCGCACTCCGGCCGGGACCGCCGTGCTGTCCGGCTTCACCCAGTCGGTCGGCTACCTCATCGCCGTGGCGGGCCCGTTCGGGGTGGGCGTGCTGCACGACGCCAGCGGCGGCTGGACCGTGCCGCTGCTGGTGCTGCTGGCGATCTGCGTCCCGCAGTACCTCTGCGGCCTGGCTGCCGCCCGCCCCCGTTACCTCGAGGACGAGCTCGGCCACGGCCCCGGATCGGGTGGCATCCCCGTCACCAGGTGACTGCAGACCCACCCGATCACCAGGTCAGACCACGCTGAGCGGCAGCAGCTGTTGCCCGGTCGGGCCGACCTGGATGTCGGTGCCCATCTCCGGGCAGACGCCGCAGTCGTAGCAGGGGGTCCACCGGCAGTCGTCGACCTCCGGCGAGTCCGGGTCGAGGGCGTCCTCCCAGTCCTGCCAGAGCCAGTCCTTGTCGAGGCCGGAGTCGAGGTGGTCCCACGGCAGCACCTCCTCCAGCCCGCGCTCCCGGGTGGTGTACCAGTCCACGTCCACCCCGGTGCCGGCCAGTGCCCGCTCGGCACAGCCCATCCAGCGCTCGTAGGAGAAGTGCTCGTTCCAGCCGTCGAAACGGCCGCCGTCCCGCCACACCGCCTCGATGACCCGACCGACCCGGCGGTCACCCCGCGAGAGCAGGCCCTCGACGATGCCCGGCTTCCCGTCGTGGTAGCGGAAGCCGATCGCCCGGCCGAAGCGCTTGTCGGCGCGCACGTCCTCGCGCAGCTTGCGCAGCCGCTCGTCGGTGGTCCCGGCGTCCAGCTGCGCCGCCCACTGGAACGGCGTGTGCGGCTTCGGCACGAACCCGCCGATGGACACCGTGCACCTGATGTCGTTGCGGCCCGAGACCTGTCGGCCCTTCGCGATCACCTTCTTCGCCAGGTCGGCGATCCCGAGCACGTCCTCGTCGGTCTCGGTGGGCAGCCCGCACATGAAGTACAGCTTCACCTGCCGCCAGCCGTGGGAGTACGCCGCGGCGACGGTGTCGATCAGGTCCTCCTCGGTGACCATCTTGTTGATCACCTTGCGCATCCGCTCCGACCCGCCCTCCGGCGCGAACGTGAGCCCCGACCGCCGGCCGTTGCGGGAGAACTCGTTGGCCAGGGTGATGTTGAACGCGTCCACCCGCGTGGAGGGAAGTGAGAGCGACACGTTCGAGCCGTCGTAGCGGTCGGCCAGCCCGGTGGCCACGTCGCCGATCTCGGTGTGGTCGGCACTCGACAGCGACAGCAGCCCCACCTCCTCGAAGCCGGTCTTGCGGATGCCGTTGTCGACCATGTCCCCGATCGTGCCGATCGAGCGCTCCCGGACCGGCCTGGTGATCATGCCGGCCTGGCAGAAGCGGCAGCCCCGGGTGCAGCCACGGAAGATCTCGACCGAGAAACGCTCGTGCACGGTCTCGGCGAGCGGTACGAGCGGGTTGCGCGGGTAGGGCCAGTCGTCGAGGTCCATCAGCGTGTGCTTGCGCACCCGGGCGGGTACGTCCGGCCGGGTCGGCGTGATCGCCAGCAGGTCGCCCCCGGCGGCCCCGTCGGCGTACGAGACGTCGTAGAAGCGTGGCACGTAGACCCCGCCGCCGACCGCGAGGCGGCGCAGCAGCTCCTCGCGTCCAGAACCCATCTCGCCGGCCGGCCGCCCCTCTGCCTTCCACTCCCGGACCACCTCGGTGATCGCGAGCACCACCTCCTCGCCGTCGCCGAGCACCACGGCGTCGACGAAGTCGGCCACCGGCTCGGGGTTGAAGGCGCTGTGGCCGCCGATGACCACGACCGGGTCCGCGTCGGTCCGGTCGACCGCGCGCAGCGGCATCCCGGCCAGGTCGAGCGCGGTCAGCATGTTGGTGTAGCCGAGCTCGGTGGCCAGGGAGATGCCGAACAGGTCGAACGCCCGCACCGGCCGGTGGCTGTCGACGGTGAACTGCGCGATGTCGTGCTCGCGCATCACCGCCTCCATGTCGGGCCAGACCGAGTAGGTCCGCTCGGCCAGGACGCGCTCACGCTCGTTGAGCACCTCGTAGAGGATCTGCACGCCCTGGTTGGTGGCGCCGACCTCGTAGGCGTCGGGGTACATCAGGGCCCACCGGACGGTGCTCTGGTCCGGGCCCCAGTCCTTGGTGACCGCGTTCAGCTCGCCGCCGACGTACTGGATCGGCTTCTGCACCGTCGGCAGCAGTGGCTCCAGGCGGGGGAACAGCGACGCTGGCACGGATGATCCACTCCAGGCTCCGGGGGCGGGACGACCCCCAAGGCTACGCGCCTGCCCGGGGGTGCCACACCCGGCGCCGGTCAGCCGATCGGGTCGCCCGCGGTCCGGTAGACGTGCTCGGGACGGCCCTGCGACTGGTAGCGCAGCTGCAGCTCGGCGCGGCCGGTCTCGGCCAGGAACGTGAGGTAGCGCTGCACGGTGCCCCGGCTGACCTCCAGCTCCTCCCCCAGCCCGGCCGCGGTGACTCCCTCGGGGTGGCGGCGCATCGCGTCGGCGACCAGCCGCAGGGTCGGCTCGCTGATCCGCTTCGGCAGTGACTCCGGGGTCGAGGAGCGCAGCATGCCGTAGGCCCGGTCGATGTCGGACTGGCTCGGCTCGGCCATCACTGCGAGCCGGGACAGCTGGCCGTGCAGGTCGCGGACCGCGTCCAGCCGGGGACGCAGGTCGGCCAGGCGGAACGGCTTGACGAGGTACTGCGCGGCTCCGCCGGCAAGCGCGATCCGCACGCTCTCCACGTCGCGTGCGGCGGTGACCACGACGACCTGCGGTGAGGCACCGTCGGCAGCACGCGTCTCGTGCAGCAGGTCCAGCCCGGAGCCGTCGGGCAGGTACAGGTCGAGCAGCACCAGGTCGGGCTCCAGCCGGGCCAGCTCTGCGCGTGCCTCGGCGAGCGAGTGCGCCCGGCCGACCACCTCGAAGCCGTCCACCCTCGCGACGTACTCCGCGTGCAGCTCGGCCACGCGGAAGTCGTCGTCGACCACCAGCGTCCGGATCACCGCATGGCTCCTGCCTCAACCGGCGCCGGGTCGAGTACGCCGGGCAGCGACACGTGGAAGTGGCCACCGCTGACGGCGTTCCCGCCGACCTGGACCGTGCCACCGCGACGGGCCACGGCCTGTGCCACCAACGCCAGCCCGATGCCACGACGGGCCCCGGCGCTGTGTGCCTTGGTGCTGAAGCCGTCGGTGAAGATCGCCTCACTCAGCTCGGGCGGGACGCCGGGGCCGCTGTCGGTGACGGTGACCGCCAGTGTCGTGCCGCGGTGCCGCAGGTCCACGCTCACCCAGGCCCGGTCCCCGTCCGGCTCCGCGGGACGGGCCCGTGCGGCGGCCTCGATGGCGTTGTCGATCAGGTTGCCCACCACCGTGACGGCGTCGACCGGACCGGTCACCCGCACCGGTACGGAGGCCCTGGCATCGAGGTGGAGCGCCACCCCGCGCTCGGAGGCGGCACTCACCTTCGCGATCACCAGCGCGGCGAGCACCGGGTCGCGGACCCGGTCGGTGACCCGCTCGGTGAGTGCGGCCTGGGTGCCCGACAGGCAGGTCAGGAACTCGCTGGCCTCGTCGTACCGCTCCAGCTCCAGCAATCCGAGCAGGGTGTGCATCCGGTTGGTGAACTCGTGGGTCTGCGCCCGCAGCGTGGAGGTCAGCGAGGCCGCCGCGTCCAGCTGCCGCAGCAGCTCCTCGGGCTCGGTACGGTCGCGCATGGTGACCACGGCGCCGAGCTCGCGCTCGTGCAACCGCATCGGCATCCGGTTGAGCACCAGCACGCGTCGTCCGCTGACCACGGTGGCGTCCTCGGCCACCACCGCGCCGGTGATCACCTCACGCAGCCGGCCGGGCGGCACCAGCTCCTCCACGTCCGAGCCGACGACGTCGCCGTACAGGTCGAGCAGTGAGCGCGCCTCGTCGTTCATCAGCCGCACCCGCCCTGCCCGGTCGAGGGCGACGACGCCTTCCCGGACGCCGTGCAGCATCGCCTCGCGCTCCTGCAGAAGGTCGGCGATCTCGTCCAGCTCCAGCCCGAACGTACGCCGCTTCATCCGGGCGGCCAGCGCCAGCGAGGCGGCCGCGCCGACGAGCACGGCCAGCCCCAGGTAGAGCCCGAGGGTGGGCAGCAGCCCCGCGAGCTGCTGGCTGACCCGGGACTCCAGGGTGCCCACCGAGACCTCGCCGACTACCCGCCCGTCGGCACCGAACACCGGGGCCTTGCCGCGGGCCGACCGGCCCAGCGTCCCGGTCTGCACGCCGACCCAGTCATGCCCGGCGAGCACCCGCCCGAACGGCGTGCTGACGTGCTTGCCGATCTTCCACGGGTCCGGGTGCGAGTACCGGATGCCGTGCCGGTCAGCGATCACGACGTAGGTCACGTGCGTGCGCCGGCGTACCCGTTCGGCGAGCGCCTGGAGGCGCTGGTGCGGGTCACCGGTGCTCAGGTCACGGCGTACGACGGGCAGGCCGGCCAGCGACGTGGCGACCGACAGCGCGCGCTGCTCGAAGTCCTGGTCGAGGCGATGCCGGATGAAGTACGCCGACAGCGCGAACGCGAAGCCGCCGCAGACCAGCAGCACGGCGATCTGGGTCACCAGGATCTGGGTGGACAGCCTGCGCCAGCGGGGAAGAACAGCCACCGACCTCCTCCTCCACACGCCGCGCTCCGAGGGCAACGCTCCGATTCCGGCACCCTAGTACGGCGCTCGCCCATGGTCGGCGGGAGCAGAAGGCGCAGAAGGCACAGTGTGTGCCTTGGGTGATCAGTGCGCCGAATCTGGACGCGCCGGTGGGCGGTTCCTAGCGTCTCCGGTCATGACCAGTCGAATCAGGCATCCGGGTCCCCTCCCCTCCCACGACCGTCTCGGGGCGGTCGAGATCAGCCGCCGCGGTCTCCTGCGCGGCACCGCCGCCGCCGGCGCGCTCGGCTCGCTGGGCATGCTCGCCGCCTGCGGCAGCGGAGGCGGTGGCGGCCCGAAGATCGCCGCGAAGGCGACCAGCTTCCCGTCGTACTACCCGGGCAGCTATGACGACGTGGTCGCGGCGGCCAAGAAGGAGAGCGGCCACCTGACCGTCTACTCCAACATGGACGTGGTGAACTGGAAGCCGATCATCGACGGCTTCCAGAAGCTGTACCCGTTCGTGCAGTCGGTGTCGACGAACAACCTGGACAGCTCCGAGGTGTTCGAGCGCTACTACAGCGAGTCCTCCGCACACGAGTCGCCCGCCAGCTTCCTGGTCTCCGGCGACCCGGGCAACTGGGTGCGGTTCGCCAAGGGCCACCACGCCATGAGCTACAGGTCGCCCGAGACCGGCAAGCTGCCGGGCTTCGCCAACCCGATGCCCGGGCTCTACACGTTCTCCGCCGACCCGATCCTGATGGCCTGGAACAAGTCGCTGCTCTCGGGCAACCAGGTGCCCACCGGGATCGGCAGCCTGGTCAAGCTGGTCCAGAAGCACCCCGAGACCTACAAGAACAAGATCACCACCTACGACGTCCCGGCGACCAGCTTCGGGTTCGCGATCGACTACACCTACACCAGGCAGCGATCCGACGGCTGGAAGAACCTGCAGGCGCTGCTGCCCTCGACCCGGCCGGAGTCGTCCTCGGGACCCATGGTGGAGAAGCTCCAGTCCGGGGAGTACGTCGCGGGCTACTTCCTGTCCTCGACGGTCGTACTGCCTGCGGTGGACCAGAGCAGCGCGGTGCTCGGCTGGAGCTACATCGACGACGGCACCCTGATGTTCCTGCGCGGGATGGCGATCCCGAAGACGGCTCCGGAGCCGGCGACCGCGAAGCTGATGCTGGACTACATCCTGTCCGGCCCGGGCCAGGAGCAGGTCTACAACGGCGGCTTCACGCCGTACCGGCCAGACGTCACGAACGTGCCCCGCACCTACCAGAAGGTCGTCAAGAAGCTGGGCAAGGACAACGTGATGATCATCGGCTACGAGGACGTGCCGAAGGCGAAGCTCGACGCCTTCAACAAGCGCTGGAGCAGCTACCTGCACTGACCCGGACCGCTCCGACCGAGCCTGAACGCCCGAGGAGGACCTGTGTCCAGCTCGTCCGTGCTGACCCGCGACCCGGCCCTCAGCGCTGCGAAGCCCCCGCGCTACCACCGCGTGTTCGGCGTCGGCCGCGAGGGCCTGATCCAGCTCGGCGTCTTCGTCGTGATCGTCGTGCTGGTGCTCGCGCCGATCGTGCCGACGATCTACCAGTCGCTGCTGACCCGGCCGCTGTACGCCGCGCACAAGGCGACCACCCTCGACAACTACGTCCGGCTGTTCACCCAGCACGACTTCGCCAAGGTCGTGCTGCACAGCCTGGAGTTCGCGGTGCTGACCACGGTGATCGCCGTGGTGGTCGCCGTGGCCCTCGCCGTGCTGGTGGTGCGCACCCGCATGCCGGGCGGGCGGGTGATCGGCTCGCTGCTGCTGTGGCCGCTGTACATCTCCCCGCTCGTGCTGGCGTTCGGCTGGATCCTGATGTACGGCCCGGCCGGCTTCGTCAGCGTGGCGGTCAAGGGGGTCATCGGTGTGGTGCCGTGGAACCTGTACACGATCCCGGGGATGGCGGTGACCGAGGCGGTCGCGCTGGTGCCGATCGCCTACCTCTACTGCTCGGGGGCGCTGCGGCTGGCCGACCCCTCGCTGGAGGACGCCGCACGGACGTGCGGGGCCGGGCCGCTGCGGATCCTGCGCACCGTCGTACTCCCGCTACTGCGGCCGCCGATGATCTACGGCGCCCTGCTGATCTTCTCGACCTCGCTGGAGACGCTGTCGGTGCCGCTGCTCTACGGCCGACCGGCGGGCATCAACCTGTTCGCCAGCTTCATCTACATCAACGGGCTGCAACGGTCCCGTCCCGACTACGGCCTGCTCGCGTCGGCCTCCGTGGTGACGCTGGCGTTCATGGCACTGCTGGTCGTCCTGCAGGCCCGCCTGCTGCGCAACTCACAGCGGTTCGTGGCGGTTCGCGGCAAGGCCGCCCGGCCGCGCCAGCTCGATCTCGGGAGGCTGCGCTGGGTGGGCCTCGCGTTCGCCTGGCTGTACCTGGTCTTCGGCCCACTCCTGCCCATCCTCGGGCTCGCGGCACGATCGGTCACCGCGGTGTTCACCCCGCTGGTGTCGCCGTTGTCGGTGATCACCTCGTCGAACTACGCCACGGTGTTCTCCTTCGCCAGCTTTCGTGACTCCATCGTCAACAGCGTGATCATCGCGCTGGTCGGCGCGGTGGCCACCAGCTTCCTCGCCGCCGTCGCGGTCGTGGTGGCACGGCGCTCCGGCTTCCGGCTGCGCCGGCCGCTGGAGGTCACCGCCCTCTCCCCGCAGGTCGTGCCGGGCCTGATCCTCGGCATCGGCTTCTTCTGGGCGTTCGCGCTCGTCCCCGGGCTGGGCGCGATCACCGGCACGCTGTTCGCGCTGATCATCGCGTTCGGCGTGCGGTCGTTGCCCGCGGCCTTCGGTGCGATCGCCCCGCTGGTGATGCAGGTCGGCCAGGAGCTGGACGATGCCGCCCGGTCGGTCGGGGCGGACTGGTGGCGCACGTTCAGCAGGGTCCTGGTGCGGCTGATCACGCCGGCGTTCCTCGCGGCGTTCGTGCTGCTGTTCGTGCAGATGATCAAGGAGTTCACCCCGGCGGTGTTCCTCTCCAGTGCGAACACCCAGGTCATCGGCACCACGATGCTGCAGCTGTGGCTCAACGGCGACACCGGCTCGGTGGCCGCTCTGGCGATCGTCCAGGTGGCGATCACCACCGTATTCGTCGTACTTGCCGGAGTCGTGTTGAAGGGACGGACCGATGCCTGAGCTGACCGTGAGCCACCTGGCCAAGAGCTTCAACGGCCAGCCCGCCCTGCGCGAGGTGTCCTTCACCGTGGCCGACGGGGAGTTCTTCACCCTGCTCGGCCCCAGCGGCTGCGGCAAGTCGACGACGCTGATGAGCATCGCCGGCCTCGAGCGGCCGGACGAGGGCACCGTGCGGGTCGGCGACGCCACGTTCGTCGACACCACCTCCGGACGGTTCACGCCGCCCGAGGAGCGGGATCTCGGCGTGGTCTTCCAGAGCTACGCGCTATGGCCGCACATGACCGTGGCACAGAACCTCGCGCTGCCGCTGAAGCTGCGCAAGGTCGGCTCCCGCGAACGCGACCGGCTGATCGACGAGGCACTGGCCCAGGTGGGGATGGAGCAGCTGGGCAAGCGATTCCCCCACCAGCTGTCCGGCGGGCAGCAGCAACGGGTCGCGCTGGCGCGTGCGTTGGTCTACTCGCCGCGGGTGCTGCTGCTCGACGAGCCGCTGTCCAACCTCGACGCAAAGCTGCGCGAGCGTGCCCGCGCATGGTTGAAGGACCTGCAGCGCCGTATCGGAATCACCACCGTCTACGTCACCCACGACCAGACCGAGGCGCTGTCGCTGTCGGACCGCATCGCGGTGATGCGCGAGGGCAAGATGTTGCAGGTCGGCACACCCGAGGAGATCTACGAACAGCCGGCGTCTGCAGGGGTGGCCGACTTCGTGGGCCGGTGCAACACCCTGGCAGGCACGGTCGTGGACGCCGACGCGGACACCGTGGAGGTCGAGCTGGACGCCGGCGGGCATCGCCTCAGGCTGGCTACCAGGACCGCGGTCGGGCCCCGCGCCCGGGTGCTGGTCGGAGTCCGGTCCGAGCGGTTCCGTCTGGTCGGGTCGCCGCCCGCGGAGCCCCACGGCGGCGTACTGCCGGCCGAGATCGTCGTTCGCGCCTACACCGGGGCCCGGTACGAGTACGAGGTCGAGGTCGAGGGGAACCGGCTGTTCGTCGAGTCCGACGAGATGATCGACGGCGACCGGGTGTACGTGGTGGTACCACGGGCCGGCGCGTTCGTGTTCGCCGACCCGGGCCGGCAGTCCGACGCATCCGGGGAGTCCGCCGACGAGGACTCGCTGGCCGAGCAGGGCAGCGCATGAACACCCCAGAAGCGAGTGCGGGTGCGCTGGCCGGGATCCGGGTGCTCGACCTGTCGCGCCTGGTGGCGGGCAACCAGCTCAGCCTGCTGCTCGCGGACTTCGGAGCCGACGTGCTGAAGGTGGAGCGGCCCGGCGTCGGTGATCCGCTGCGGCACTGGCGTCACGACGGCACCGAGCTGTGGTGGGCGGTCTACGGCCGCAACAAGCGCAGCCTGGCCCTCGACCTGTCCTCGGCGGAGGGTCGCGACCTCCTGCTCGACCTCGCGGCGAACAGCGACGTCCTCGTGGAGAGCTTCAGGCCGGGAACCCTGGAGCGGCTCGGTCTCGCACCGGACCGGTTGCTCGCGGTCAACCCGCGCCTCGTGGTCGTGCGCATCTCCGGATGGGGACAGACCGGCTCGCGTGCCTCCAGGCCCGGGTTCGGCACCCTGGTCGAGGCGATGTCCGGCTTCGCCGCGATGAACGGCTTCGCCGACCGCGAGCCCGTGCTGCCACCGTTGTCGCTGGCCGACATGGTGGCCGGGACGTTCGGCGCATTCGCTGTGCTGACCGCGTTGCGGGCGGGGGCGCAGGGCCCCGACGCCGGTGCAGCCGGCCAGGTGATCGACCTGTCTCTGTTCGAGCCGTTGTTCTCGATCCTGGGACCGCACGCGGCGGAGTACGCCGTGACCGGACGGGTGCCCGACCGCACCGGCAGCCGGTCGCAGACCGCGGCCCCGCGCAACGTGTACCGCACCAGCGACGGCGGCTGGCTGGCGATCTCGGCGTCGACCCAGGTGATGACCGAGCGGCTGCTCCACGCCATCGGACGGGCCGACCTGCTGGCCGACGAGCGGTTCCGCGACAACGAACACCGGCTGCGGCACGTCGAGGAGCTGGACGGGGCGGTCGGCGCCGCCGTGGGCGCCCGGACGCTGGCGGAGAACCTCACCGCCTTCGACGCCGCGGGGGTGACCGCCGCCCCGGTCTGCGACATCGCGCAGCTGAGCGGCAGCGAGTTCCTCGAGAGCCGCGGGGTGGTGGTCGACGGGCCCGCGCCGCCGCCGCTGGGGACGGTTCGCATGCATGCCGTCGTCCCCCGGCTGTCGCGCACACCGGGTGCGGTGCGGCATCGCGCACCGACCCTCGGCGAGCACACCGATGAGGTCCTGGAGCCGATGATCGGGGCCGACGAGCTCCGCCGGCTGCGCACGGAAGGAGTCGTGGCATGAGGCCCTCCGCCGACGGACTGCCGTGGCGGTCGCTGCTGTTCGTTCCGGTGACCGAGCAGCGGTTCGTCGCCAAGGCCGCCTCCGTCGGCGCCGATGCCTGCCAGCTCGACCTGGAGGACAGCATCCCGGCGACCGCGAAGACCGCCGCCCGGCGCGCGCTGCCGGCGGCGGTGGAGCAGCTTGCGCACGCGGGCTGTGACGTCGTGGTGCGGATCAACCGGCCGCTGCGGCTGGCGGTGCGCGACCTCGAGGCCGTGGCGCTGCCCGGCGTACGCGCACTCGCCGTGCCGAAGGTCGACTCGCCGGGTCACCTGCGTGTGGTCGACGAGACCCTCCGGGAGCTGGAGGCCGAGCGTCGGCTGCCGGTGGGCGGGATCGGGCTGGTCGCAATGATCGAGTCTCCCGCCTCGCTGCAGCAGGTCGCCGACATCGCGTCCTCGACCACCCGGCTGTGTGCGCTGACCCTGGGCGGGGAGGACTTCGCGCTGGCTGCCGGCATCCGGCCCGACCCCGACCTGATGGCAGGACCGTTGCAGCAGGTGGTGCACGCCGCCCGGTCGCGCGACCTGTGGCCGCTCGGGCTGGCCGGCTCGATCGCCGACTTCCACGACCTCGATGCCTTCCGGCGGGTCGCCCGGCAGGCCCGCCGTACCGGCTGTGTCGGCGCCAGCGCGATCCACCCCACCCAGGTGCCCGTGCTCAACGAGGAGTTCACGCCGGCGGCCGAGGAGGTGGAGCACGCACGACGGCTGCTGGCCAGCTTCGACGAGGCTGTCGCCGCGGGGGTCGGCGCGGTCGGCTTCGAGGGCACCATGGTCGACGAGCCGGTGGCCCGCCGGGCGCGTGCCCTCGTGGCTGCGGCCGACGCCTTCGCCGCCCGTGACGCACGATGCGAGAATGCAGTACGTGGCTGAGCCCTCCCCCGGTCGTCGGTTGCGTGACCTCCTGGCCGCGCCGGAGCTGGTGGTGGCGCCCGGGGTGTACGACGGACTGTCGGCGCTGGTGGCTGCCGGTGCCGGCTTCGAGGCGCTCTATGTCTCCGGCGGTGCGATCGCCCGCAGCACCGGCGTCCCCGACCTCGGGCTGGTCACGATGACCGAGGTGCTGGCCCGGTTGCGCGAGGTCATCGATGCCGTGCACCTGCCGGTGCTCGCGGACGCCGACACCGGCTACGGCGGAGCACTCAACGTGGCGCGCACGGTGCGTGAGATGGAGCGGCTGGGGGTCGCCGGACTGCACCTGGAGGACCAGGTCACGCCGAAGCGTTGCGGGCACTACGGCGGCAAGGAGCTCGTCCCGGCCGCTGACATGGTCGGCAAGCTCGCCGCCGCGGTCGAGGCCCGCGCCGACCCCGATCTCGTGCTGGTGGCCCGCACCGACGCGATCGCGGTCGAGGGCTTCGACGCCGCACTCGACCGGGCAGGCCGCTACGTCGCCGCCGGGGCCGACCTGGTGTTCGTCGAGGCGCCCGAGACCATCGAGCAGCTGGCCAGGATCGCGGCGGAGGTGCCGGCGCCGACGGTGGTCAACATGTTCGCCGGCGGCCGCACGCCCCATCTCGACGCTGCGGAGGTGGAGAGGTTCGGCCACGCCATGATGCTGGTGCCGTCGGATCTGCAGCGCGCCGCGCTGTGGGCGATGCAGGAGGCGGCCGCGGCACTTCGGAGCGCAGGGTCGACCCGCTCGGTGGCGGGCCGGCTGGCGAGCTTCGACGAGCGCGACGACGTGGTCGGCCTGGCCCGCTACCGGGACGCGGCCGATCGCTACGAGGGGCGGCCGTGAGCCCGTCGTACGACGAGGTGGTCGGCACGATCGCGGACTACGTGTGCGGCCCGCTGCCCGAGTGGCGTGCCGTGCACCTGCCGCTGGTGGACGCCCTCGCCTGCGCGCTGCTGGCCAGCGCCGATCCCGAGTGCACCAGGGTGATCGAGCCGCCGTACTCCGGGGGTGACGCCGGCGGTGTCCGCGTGCCGGGCACCCGGTTGTCGACGCCGCCGGTGGATGCGGCGTTCGCGACCGGGGCGCTGGTGCGGTGGCTGGACTTCAACGACACCTGGCTGGCCCAGGAGTGGGGGCACCCGTCGGACAACCTCGGCGGGCTGCTGCCGCTGTGCGACCATCTGGCCGGCAGCAGCCGCGACAGGCGTCCGACGACGGCCGACCTGATGGTCGCGCTGGCACAGGCCTACGAGATCCAGGGCGCCCTGGCCGGGCACACGGCGTTGAACCGGCACGGCCTGGACCACACCGGGTTCGTCCGGGTCGCCACCGCGGCGGTGGCGACCCGGCTGCTCGGCGGCCGCCGCGACCAGGTCGCCGCGGCGGTTGCGCACGCCTTCGCCGACGCCGGGCCGTTGCGGGTCTTCCGGCACGCGCCCAACGTGACCTGGCGCAAGTCCTGGGCGGCCGGCGACGCGGTAGCCCGGGGGCTGTGGCTCGCCGGCCACGCCGTCCGGGTCGATGACGCACCACCACGGCCGCTGACGACCCCCGGCTGGGGCCTGCAGGACGCCCTGCTCGACGGCGAGCCGATCCTCCTCGACGGACCGCTGGGCAGCCGGGTCGCCGAGGGCGTGCTGCTCAAGCCCTGGTTCCCCGGGGAGTACCACGGCCACTCGGCGGTGGAGGCCACACTCACGTTGCGGGAGCGGGTGCTGCCGTGGCTGACCGAGGTGAGCCGGATCGACGTGGCCGCGTGCGAGGCCGCGGTGCGGATCATCGACAAGCGGGGGCCGCTGTCGGGGCATGCCGACCGCGACCACTGCCTGCAGTACATGGTCGCGATCGCCCTGCTGTACGGCGCGCCGACCGGGCGGCACTACGGCGACGTGGTCGCCGCCGACCCGCGCATCGACCGGCTCCGCGAGGTGACCTCGGCGACCGAGGACCCGGCGTACACCCGGGCCTACCACGACCCCGGCCAGCGCGCAGTGCCGGCGCGGGTGACGATCCACGGTCCGGCCGGGCTGGCGGAGTCGAGCGAGGTGTGGTTCCCGGTCGGACACCCACGGCGCAGGGCGGAGGCCACCCCGCTCGTCGAAGCCAAGCTGCGCCGCGGGTTGCAGACCGCGCTGCCGGACGCGGACCACGACCTCGCGACGTTGCTGCTCGACGCCGACGCCCTGGGCGCGCTGCCGGTCGACGTCCTGCTCGACCGGCTCACACCCGGCGCCTAGGACCGGGCGGGCCGTCAGCGCGGCGGGCGCGAGCTGCGCAGGTGGATGTTCTGCAACAGCCCGATCGCCATCAACGAGGCGAACATCGACGTGCCGCCGTACGACACCAGCGGCAGGGGTACGCCGGTGACCGGCATGATCCCCAGGCACATGCCGATGTTCTGGAACGCCTGGAAGGCGAACCAGCAACCGATCCCGGCCGCAGCCAGCCGGCCGAACATGTCCTCGGACCTGGCGGCGATCAGCAGGGTGCGCCACAGCAGGACCGCGAACAGCGCGATCAGCGCCCCGGCGCCCACCAGGCCGAGCTCCTCGCCGGCCACGGTGAAGATGAAGTCGGTGTGCTGCTCGGGGACGAAGCCCGAACGGGTCTGTGAGCCCCCGAACAGGCCCTGTCCGAACAGGCCGCCGTTGCCGATCGCGATCCGCGCCTGAGTGGTGTTGTAGCCGGCCCCCCGGGGGTCGAGGTTGGGGTTGGTGAAGGCCATGAACCGGTCGATCTGGTACTGCTTGAGCACCCCGAGGGTGACCACGAGTGTCGCCACTGCCAGCGCGGCGGCGGTCAGCCCTGCCAGCCAGCGGCGGGAGGCGCCGGAGACCGCGATCACCCCGAACACGGTGGCGGTGAGCACCAGCATCGTGCCGAGGTCGGGCTGCAGCAGGATCAGCACGCTGGGGACGCCAGCGATCGCGAGCATCCACAGCACCTCGACCGTCCCGACGCGGCGACGGCGTGAGCTCTCGGTGCGCTCGGCGACGGCCAGGGCCATGCCCACCACCACGGCCAGCTTCGCGAACTCCGCCGGCTGGAGCGACATGCCTCCGAGCACCAGCCACGAGCGGGACCCGTTGATCGTGCTGCCCATCACCATCACCAGGCCCAGTCCGATGAGCGACGCGACGTAGAGCAGGGGCGTGAGCAGACGCACCCACCGGTGGTTGGTCACCAGCACAAGGAGTCCCAGCACGAGCCCGATCGCGATGTTCACCAGCTGCTTGCGCAGGTACTCGGTCGGGCTGCCCCCGGCGAGAATGGTGTCCGCGGAGGTCGCGGACCACACCAGCAGCGTCCCGAGCACCAGGATGGCTCCCGTGACCAGCATCAGCGGCCAGTCCAGGCCGAGCGAACGCACCCGCGAGCGGACCAGCGGCAGCCGGGCCGTGGCGAAGCGGGTGGACGGGATGACGGTCATCTCGGCCCCTTCCCCGGATGGTTGGTACCGGTCTGGCCGGCGGGAGGCAGGATGGAACCGTCGGGGGCGAACGTGGGCAGCCGCTTCGGCGGCGATCCGTCCGGGATGATCGTGTTCTTGGGATTCACCTGCTCGCCGTGGACGCCGTAGAGCGCCTCCCAGATCTTGCGGACCGCGGGCCCCACGGTGCCCGAGCCGGTGCCGGCCTGGCTCATCATCATCACCACGACGTACTTCTTGTTGTACGTCGCCACCCACGAGGTGCTCTGCTTGCCGTACACCTCCGCGGAGCCCGTCTTGCCACGCACGTGCACCTTGTCGAGCGGGAACCCGATGAACTTCCAGGCCAGCGTTCCGGTGCGCGGGGTGCCCAGCAGCGCCCGGTTGACGTAGCGGAAGGCTTCCTTCTTCGACTTCACGTGGCCCTGGACGGGGGCCTTGATCCGCTTGATCAGCTTGCCCGCGGGCGACACGACCGCCTTGGCGACCCGGGGCTCGAAGAGCGTGCCTCCGTTGGAGATCGCCGAGTAGGCTCGCGCGAGCTGCAGCGGTGTCACCAGGGTGTCGCCCTGGCCGATGGAGTAGTTCACGGCGTCGCCGGGGCCGTAGGCATAGCCGCCCAGGCAGAACTGGTGGGAGAACAACCGCATGTAGGCGTCGCCCTTGTTCTCCCGGTCGAGCCTGCAGTAGTAGGGCTTCATCGCCTTCCAGTACTCCAGCTTCCACTTGCGGTCGGCGATCCGGCCGCTGGCCTCGCCGGGGAGGTCGATGCCGGTCTTGCGCCCGTAGCCGAACGACTTCGCGATCGCCACCAGCGGGTCCTTCGCGTTGACGTTCTTCGGGTTGCTGCCGAACTTCTGCCAGAAGTGGAGACCCACCCGGTAGAAGAACGTGTCACAGGAGATCTGCAGCGCCTTGGCGAAGTCGATGTAGCCGTACGACTCCGACTCGTAGTTCTTGAACCAGCGGTTGCCGACCTGCAGCCCGGGCGAGCAGTTGAGCCGGGTGTTGGGACCCATGCCGTGGTTGAACGCGCCGACGGTCATCTCCGGCTTCCACGTCGACCCGGGTGCGAACTGGCCCTGGGTGGCCCGGGAGAGCAGCGGGTTGTTGGCCTTCTTCGAGTACAGCCGCTTCAGCTGCTTGCTGCTGATCCCCCCGACCCACATCTTGGGCTTGTACGTCGGCAGGCTCGACATCGCGATGATCCGGCCGTTGTGTGCGTTCATCACGATCGCCGCACCGCTGTCGGCGCGGTAGTTGCGGTGCGACACCGGGTCGTAGGTGTGCCGGGCCTTGGTCATCGTCTGCTTCAGCAGCCGTTCGACCAGGCCCTGCAGCTTCGCGTCGATGCTGGTCACCAGCGTGTCGCCCGGGTGTGGCTTGACCTCGCCGGCGTGCGAGATCACCCGGCCCATCGAGTCCACCGTCACGGTCTTGTGGCCGGGCATGCCACGCAGGTACCGGTCGTAGGACTTCTCCAGCCCGGCCCGGCCCACCACGGAGGTGGCGTTCAGCGACTTGTCGTGGTGCTTGCGTGCCCGGTCGAGCTCGTCCTTGGTGACCGGGCTGAGATATCCGATCAGGTGGGCTGCGTTCACGCCGAACGGCGAGGGGTAGGCCCGCAGGTGCTCGGTCTGCACCACCACCGACGGGTACCGCTCGGTCTGCTCCAGGATCTGGACCGCCTTGCCCTGTGGAACGTCCTGGGCGACCGGCACCGGCTGGTACGGCGAGCCGTTCCAGCACTTGCCCGGGACGGAGCCGTCCTCGCCGCACAGCACCGTGTGTGCCTTGACGTTGCGATACCTCGCCCCCACCGTGCGGGCGACCCGGTGCAGCACCTGCTGCTGCTCGGCCCCGCTCATCTTGTCGAGCATGGAGCGGTCCACGCTGACCACCCAGCTGCTGCGGTTGGAGACCAGCGGGCGTCCCTCGTCGTCGACGATCATGCCCCGCGCGGGCTGGATGACCAGCTCCCTGCGGGACTGGGCGGCCGCCTGGGCCTGGTAGCCGTGCCCGCTGAAGATCTGCACGTACCACAGCCGGGCGAACAGGGTCACGAACAGCGCCAGCACGAGTGCCTGCACCACGAACAGCCGCAGCCGGCTGCGCTCGGTGTGCGAGGGGCGGATCAGGATTGCCGCCATCAGTAGGCGACCCGGGGTGGTCGTAGGCGACGCAGTGCCGAACAGGCGAGCGGCATCACGACGGGCGTGACCAGCACGTCCCACCCGACGCTGACCGCGATCACCACCAGCATCTGGTCCGGGGACATCCGCTCGTCGCCGGTCACCAGGCCGGACAGGGCATACAGCGACGTGCCCACGAACGAACAGGCCCCCACGGTGAGCAGCGAGGCGGGCAGCGTCGACCGCGCTTCCCGGCCGACCCGCCCGGCGAGGTAGCCCACCACGACCAGGGCCAGCGCCCAGCGGCCGGCCACGTGGTCGGCAGGCGGTGCGAGGTCGAGCACCAGCCCCGCGCCGAGCCCCATCACCGCCGCGAACTGCGGTCCGCGGGTGAACCCGGCGAACACCACCAGCAGCAGGGCGAGGTTCGGCACGACGCCGTCGACCGCGACGTACCGCAGCACGGCTACCTGCAGGATCACGGCGACCAGGACGAGCAGGCACAGGGCCGCGCCGCGGAGCACGCTCACTGAAGCCCCCTCTCGACTGGTCGCGGAGGGAGTGGAGCGGAAGGAGCGGGAAGTCCAGTGGGGTGGTGCATCAGCGGCCACCCGCCTTCCGGTGGGAGCCTCCCGCGATCACCGGGCGGTTGCCGGTGGTGGCGCGCGGCACC